>NZ_JAMYTD010000035.1:0-55750 GCF_040322255.1 Mesorhizobium sp. M0166
TACCTGAAACCGCCGGGCCTTGCCCGCGCAAAGTCACGATTTAGGCAATAAAATCAACAGTTTGACGTTTGTGGACGGAAACTAGACTAGACCGGTGAGCTGACGGCCATCAACGGCGCTCCTTCAATTCAAATGACTCTATGGATCAACCGTTTGGTTTTGCTTGCCGGCCCGAACGGCATTAAGCAGTCGCCGCAGTCGATCCCCCACCCGAATTCAACGCGGCCTCCGGAAAATGCACAGCCTCAAGCGGTTCATCCCCGCCTCTTTCGTCGTCCTGTGGGCGACCGGCTTCATCGGCGCACGCTATGCCATGCCGTGGGCGGAGCCCTTTACGTTCCTGGCCGCGCGCTTTGTCCTGGCCGCAATCCTGCTTGTCGCTTTGATGGCCGCACTTGGTTCGAGCCGCGCCACCCGCGATGAAGCGCTGCACGCGACGGGTGCCGGCATCCTGATGCATGGGGTCTATCTCGGCGGCGTGTTCTGGGCCATCCACCGGGGCATGCCCGCCGGGCTTTCAGCCCTGATCGTCGGCCTGCAGCCGCTGATCACGGCAGTGCTCGCCGGCCGGCTTCTGGGCGAGGCCATCCTGCCGCGCCACTGGGCCGGTCTCGGCCTCGGGTTGATCGGCGTGGTGATCGTGCTCTGGCCGAAGCTCGGCGCGCTCGGCGGCGGCGTGACGGCCGAAACACTGGGCGCCTCGCTGGTCTCCGTACTCGGCATGAGCGCCGGTACGATCTGGCAGAAGCGTTTCGCCTCCGGCGGAGATCTGGTGGCTGCCACGTTCTGGCAATATGTCGGCGGCGCATCGGTGATGGCTCTGGCCTCGCTCGCCTTCGAGACCCGAACGGTCATCGTCAATGGCGAACTGATGTTCGCTATGGCCTGGCTCGTGCTGGTGCTGTCGATCGGCGCCATCTTCCTGTTGATGGTGATGATCCGCGACGGCGAGATGTCGAAAGTCGCCTCGCTGTTTTACCTCGTGCCGGCCGTCACCGCGGTCATCGCCTGGGCATTGTTCGGTGAGCAATTGAGCCCGCTCCAGATCGCCGGCATGGCGATCGCGACGCTCGGCGTCGGGCTGGCGACGGCTCAGCCGCCGACGCGGGCACGTGCCTCTAAATAGCGGCTGATCGCGGCGTTGAGCTCGCCACCGAGGATGAAGATCGCCGAGACGATATAGAGGAACACGACGGCGATCATGATCGAGGCGAGGCCGGCATAGGTCGTCACATAGGACGAGAAATGATCGAGATAGGCGGCGAAGATGGTCGACCCGATGAGCCAGCCGACCAGCGTGAAGATGATGCCAGGCACGATCGAAACGAAGCGGCGCTTGCCGGCCGGCAACCAGAAATGCACGGCGAACAGACCGCCGATGATGACGACCGAGGCTATAACGTAACGCCACAGCGTGATCGTGCCCATATAGGGTTTTATCCATTCGAAATGCGACTCGGCCAGCCGTGCCAGCAATGGCGCGAAGACCAGCAGCACGCTGATCGCCAAAAACCCGGCCGTCGCGATCAGCACGAAGATGATGCTCTGCACTCGCCGGTAGATGATGCCGCGCGTTTCCGAGACACGATAGGCGCGGTTGAGCGAAGTGCGCAGCGCCTCGATCCCGTTCGAGGCGAAGTATCCGGCAAGCACGATACCGTAGGTCAACAGGTCACTGCGCCGAACGGTAAGCACGTTGAGCACTTCGCGCGCGATCGGTTTGGCGATCTGCTCCGGCCATGTGTCGAATACAAGGTGCACGGCGGTGTCGGCGAAAGCCTGCGCACCGAAAAAACTCGCCAGCGTCGTGGCGAAGATCAGGAAAGGAAAAAGCGCCATCAGCGCGGTGATCGCCAGATGGCTGGCCATTGCCCAGCCGTCGTCGGTGTTGAAATGGCCGAGCGCGTCGTAGAGGACGCGTTTGAGGGCTACGATCTTCCGCAACAAGAACCGCGTTCCCTTCGATTGTCCCGACGCCGCGAATATGGGAAGGGTTTGCGGTAAATGACAACCCTAGGTCAAACCACCATTCCTCCCGGAGAAAAGTTGCGCACCATCATTGTCACAGGTGCCTCTTCCGGAATAGGTGCCTATTGCGCCCGAGCGCTGAAGGCGGAAGGCTGGCGGGTGTTCGCAACGGCCCGAAAGCCCGAAGATATCGCCGCGCTAGAGGCCGACGGCATCGAGGCCTTTTATCTGGACTACACCGAGCCCGGATCGATCGAGGCGCTGGTGGCGTCGGTGCTGGAACGGACCGGCGGCCGGCTCGATGCGCTCTTCAACAACGGCGCCTACGGACAGCCCGGCGCCGTCGAGGACCTGCCGGTCGAGGCTTTACGGCAGCAGTTCGAGGCCAATGTCTTTGGCTGGCATGATCTCACTCGCCGTGTCGTACCGGTGATGCGCCGCCAGGGCCATGGTCGTCTCGTTCATTGCTCATCGATCCTCGGCCTCGCGCCGGTGCCTTTTCGCGGCGCCTACTCGGCATCGAAGCACGCTATCGAAGGGCTGATGCTGTCCCTCTATCAAGAGCTCCTCGGCAGCGGCATCCATGTTTCGCTGATTGAGCCGGGGCCGGTGAAATCGAAGATCGCTAGCAACAGCCTTGCATGGTTCCTGGCAAATATCGATCATGAGAATTCCGTTCATCGCCTCGCCTATGCGGCGCAACTCAAACGGCTGCGGGCCGGCGGCAGCACATCGCGGCTGAAGCCCGGGCCGGAGGTGGTTTATGCCGCCTTGCGCCATGCCCTTCTGTCGCGGCGCCCGCGCCCGCATTATGTGGTAACGGTGCCGGCCAGGATCGGCGCAATCCTTAAACGCATCGTGCCGTCATCGATACTCTACCGTCTGCTCGCCAAACGCGCCTGAACGCAATTCACCTGGGACACACCATGGCAACCGTCTTCAACATCCTCGCCGTTCTCGTCATGGTTGCCGTGGTGATCGTGCTGATCCGCGGTCTCATCAACATGATGCGCGGCGGCTCCAGCATGACCTCCAACAAGCTGATGCAGACGCGCGTGCTGTTGCAGTTCGTGGCCTTGGTGCTGATCATGCTGGCGGTATATTTCACCCGTAAGTGACGCAGCAGCCACCAGCCGGGAGGTAACCCGTGGTCAAGCTCAACAAGATCTACACCCGCACCGGCGACGATGGCACCACCGGCCTCGGCTCTGGTGAGCGGCGGCTGAAATCCGACCTTCGAATCGAGGCCTACGGCACCGTCGACGAGGCCAATGCCTGCATCGGCATGGCCCGCATTCATACAGCGGCAGTAAATCCGGCGATCGATGCGATGCTCGGCCGCATCCAGAACGACCTTTTCGATCTCGGCGCCGATCTGGCAGTCCCCGATGATGGCAAGCCGCTCGACTACGAGCCGTTGCGCATCATCGCCTCGCAGACCGACCGCATCGAACAGGATATCGACCTCCTCAACAAGGACCTTGAGCCGCTCAAATCCTTCGTGCTCAACGGCGGTACGCCGGCAGCGGCTGCCCTTCACCTCGCCCGCACGGTGGCCCGCCGCGCCGAGCGCATCATGGTGGCGCTGTCGCAAGACCCGGACGAGCACGTCAACCGCGAGGCGATAAGATACATCAACCGTGTCTCGGACTTTCTGTTCGTCGCCGCACGCGCGGTCAATGACAACGGAAACGCCGACGTGCTATGGGTTCCCGGCAAGAACCGCTGAATCCGCCGGAAGCGGGAGAGGCCCGATGTTCATCCCGCTTTACGACACCAACCGGCTGCGGCACATCAAGCTGCAATATGTGACGATCAGCCTGATCGCGCTAAACGTGCTGATCTACTTTGTCACAACGCTTGGCGGCGAGGACTTCGCCAACGCCGCGGTGCTGGGCCTCGGCTTCATCCCGTCTGTTGTGCATGACAGCGTCGAGCTCGCTCCGCAATTTGTCGTCATTCCGGAGAGCCTGAGCTATCTGACCTATTCCTTCCTGCACGCGGATATCTTCCACCTCGGCGGCAACATGCTGTTCCTGTGGGTGTTCGGCGACAATGTCGAGGATGCACTCGGCCATGTCCGCTATCTCGTCTTCTACCTGCTTTGCGCCATCGCCGGCGCTTTCTTCCAGGGTCTGGTTGCCTGGGATTCGCAAGTGCCGCTGATCGGCGCGTCGGGCGCCATCGCCGGTGTCGTCGCTGCCTACCTGATCCTTTATCCGCGGGTGAAGGTATGGGTGCTGGTCTTCGCACGCATCCCGTTGCGCATCCCGGCCTTCATACCGCTCATCCTGTGGATCCTGTTCCAGATCTTCATGTTTGCCCAGGGAGGCGAGGATCAGGTTTCCTGGGCCTGCCATATTGGCGGCATCATCGCTGGAGCCGTACTGGTGCTTATCTTGCGCAGCCGCGGCGTGCCGCTGCTCGCCGGCGCAGACGAGGAGCCGGCCGTGGTCGCCGGTCCGGTGCCCCTAGCCGTGGAGCCGGCGCCAAGCGACCCACAACCTGCGCAGCCGGCGCCGCGCTGGGGCAGGGGGACCGTTTCCGGTCCGGACTGAACCGATTTGAGTGCTTCGCCGAAGATCCGAGTGCGCCCCGGATATTGACGCGCGAGGTCGCCGCAACTACGGAAGCGCCACCCTACTGGCGTGGCGAAGACCAGAATTCCGTCCGGAATGTCGGCTTTCGACAACTCTGAAGAGGTGCACGCTGCTATAGCGCGCCCGACGAGCGTAAAGAGACTATCGTGAAAGAGGTGACAGGCAAATGAAGATCCTTGTGCCCGCGAAGCGGGTTGTGGATGCGAACGTCAAGGTCCGGGTGAAGGCGGACGGTTCGGCGGTGGAACTCGCCAACGTCAAGATGGCGATGAACCCGTTCGACGAGATCGCGGTGGAAGAGGCGATCCGGCTGAAGGAAGCTGGCAAGGCCGAAGAGATCATCGTCGTATCGATCGGGCCGCAGCAGGCACAGGAGACGTTGCGCACGGCGCTCGCCATGGGCGCCGACCGCGCCATCCTGGTCAAGACCGACGAGCAGACTGAGCCGCTGGGCGTCGCCAAGGTACTGAAGGGCGTCGTCGAGGCAGAACAGCCCGGCCTGGTCATTCTCGGCAAGCAGGCGATCGACGACGATTCCAACCAGACCGGCCAGATGCTGGCCGCACTTCTCGGCTGGGCTCAGGGCACCTTCGCCTCCAAGATCGTGCTCGACGGTGACAAGGCCACCGTGACGCGCGAGGTCGATGGCGGCCTGCAGACGCTGGAACTGAAGATGCCGGCAATCGTCACGGCCGATTTGCGGCTGAACCAGCCACGCTACGCGTCGCTGCCCAACATCATGAAGGCCAAGAAGAAGCCGCTCGACGAGAAGAGCCCTGCCGACTACGGCGCCGACGTCAAGCCGCGGCTGAAGGTGATCAAGACCGAGGAGCCGGGCGGCCGCAAGGCGGGCGTCAAGGTCAAGAGCGTCGCCGAACTGGTCGACAAGCTGAAGAATGAAGCCGGCGTGCTGTAGGAATTCATGTGATGCCGGCCTGCAAACGGCAGGGTTCTCCGCTTCCGGTGCTCACCTACTGAAGTACGCTCCGCTCCGGTTCTCGAACCCAACCGTTTTCGACTCGGCCTGACATGAATTCGAACGTCCCCACTGAAGTGGATCAAGGAATAAAGAGATGACAATTCTTCTGATTGCCGAACATGACAACGCGACGCTTTCCGACCAGACCGCCAAGGCGCTTTCGGCGGCGCTGCAGATCGGTTCGGACGTGCATGTGCTGGTTGCCGGCAAAGGTGCCAAGCCGGCAGCGGACGCCGCCGCCAAGCTCAAGGGCGTCACCAAGGTGCTGCTCGCCGACGCCGACGAACTGACCGAGCGTCTCGCCGAACCGCTGGCGGCACTCGTCGTTTCGCTTGCTGAGCCATACGAGACGATCATCGCGCCGGCGACCTCGTCGGGCAAGAACGTCGCGCCCCGCGTGGCGGCGCTGCTCGATGTCGCCCAGATATCGGAAATCATCGAAGTCGTGTCGCCCGACACCTTCAAGCGGCCGATCTATGCCGGCAACGCCATCCAGACGGTGCAGTCGAGTGACGCCAAGAAGGTCATCACGGTGCGCACCGCTTCCTTCCAGGCAGCACCCGAGGGCGGTTCCGCGCCGGTCGAGACGGTCCAGGCGCCGGCCAATCCCGGCCTGTCGAGCTTTGTCGAGAACAAGCTCTCCGAGACCGACCGTCCAGAGCTGACCTCGGCCAGGATCATCATCTCGGGCGGCCGTGCGCTGGGCTCCTCCGAAAAGTTCCAGGAGGTCATCCTGCCGGTCGCCGACAAGCTCGGTGCGGCGGTTGGTGCATCTCGCGCCGCCGTCGATGCCGGCTATGCGCCGAACGACTGGCAGGTCGGCCAGACCGGCAAGGTGGTAGCGCCCGACCTTTACATTGCCGTCGGCATCTCCGGTGCTATCCAGCACCTTGCCGGCATGAAGGATTCGAAGGTGATCGTTGCCATCAACAAGGACGAGGAAGCGCCGATCTTCCAGGTCGCCGACTACGGTCTCGTCGGCGATCTCTTCGTCATTCTGCCGGAACTGCAAAAGGCGCTTTGACGCCTTCTGCCAAAGCGTATTAAATTCTGAGGGGTGGGGTAGACGAAGTCGCCCCGCCCTTTTAGTTTGCACTGCACAAAAAACGGGCCGCAAAGGCCTCGACGGGATCGGGTAATGAGCAAGATCGAGACGATCGGCATCATCGGCGCGGGCCAGATGGGTGGCGGCATCGCCCATGTGTCGGCGCTGGCGGGCTATAAGGTGCTGGTTTACGATATTTCGCCCGACCGCATCGAAAAGGGCATCGCTACTATCAGCGGCAACATGGCCCGTCAGGTCGGCTCCGGCAAACTCGAGGAAAAGCTGCGCAATGAGGCGATGGCGCGCATTTCGGCGGCACCGGCCATGGCCGACCTTGCGGGCGCCGATCTGGTGATCGAAGCAGCGACCGAGGACGAGACGGTCAAGCGCAAGATCTATGCCCAGCTCTGCCCGCAACTCAACCCCGAGGCTATCCTGGCGACGAACACGTCATCGATCTCGATCACGCGGCTGGCTTCGCAGACCGACCGCCCTGAACGCTTCATCGGCATACATTTCATGAATCCGGTTCCGGTGATGAAGTTGGTCGAACTGGTGCGCGGCATCGCCACCGAGGACCAGACCTTCGAAGCGGCAAAAACATATGTGAAGCAACTCGACAAGACGATCACCGTCTCGGAGGATTTCCCGGCCTTCATCGTCAACCGCATCCTGCTGCCGATGATCAACGAAGCGATCTACACGCTCTATGAAGGTGTCGGCTCGGTCGACGCCATCGATACCGCTATGAAGCTCGGCGCCAACCATCCGATGGGGCCGCTGCAGCTTGCCGATTTCATCGGGCTCGATACCTGCCTGTCGATCATGCAGGTGCTGCATGACGGGCTGTCGGATTCGAAATACCGCCCCTGCCCGCTGCTGGTCAAATATGTCGAGGCCGGCTGGCTCGGCCGCAAGACCGGGCGCGGCTTCTACGACTATCGCGGCGAGCATCCCGTTCCGACGCGCTGATCCCTATCGCTACCAGCGCACGAAAAGCCGTCCGCCGACCGCCCCGAGCACGGCAAGGCCGGCGATTGCGATCGTATACCAGGTGCCGACAAAAAGCGGCGAATCGTCGAAGCAATGCGCCGCATAGAAGGTCGCCGCCAGCCCGCCGGCAAGCAGGCCCGCCGCCGCACCGGCAAGCACCGGCCGTGTCGGCGCGCCATGGCGCAGCACCGCGAGAAAGACGGCAAGCGGGCCGATGCCGATCAACGGAATGAAGGTCAGGCAGATGACCATGTTTGTACCGACCAAGCGTGTGCCCCAGTCGGACGCAGGCACGGCGAAGAGTT
Organism: Mesorhizobium sp. M0166; assembly: GCF_040322255.1. NCBI lineage: Bacteria > Pseudomonadati > Pseudomonadota > Alphaproteobacteria > Hyphomicrobiales > Phyllobacteriaceae > Mesorhizobium > Mesorhizobium sp. M0166. Next base: position 7,891 of record NZ_JAMYTD010000035.1, read on the forward strand.
CGAGAATCACGGCCACAAGCACCAGCAGCGGCGCGGCGATCATCCAGCTTGCCGTCCGGCCGGTCGATGCACCGGGCGTCGACAGTCCACGCACCAGGACAAAGGCGCTGGCGGCAAGAGCAATCGTGAAGACGAATTTGGACAGGAACCGCATCGTGTGCATAGCGATCGCAATGTCGGGGCGCGGGCCGATCGTCAGCCAGAAAACCGCGGCCGCGATCACGATGGCCGCGCTGGCAGCAAGCCACCAGGCGGCGCCTAGCGGCAGCGCCTCGCTGCGGGCATCGGCGTCGAGCGCCTTGATGAGATCTTCGGTCCTCATGTTATTCCCGCCCCGCCCTGAACCGTTTGGCAATGGCGGCAAGCCCGCGGTGCAGTGACACCCGCACAGCCGTCTCGCTGATGCCGAATTTGGCCGCGGTCTCACCGATTGACCGGCCTTCGACCGATACGGCCGAGACGACGGAACGCTGTGCCGGCGACAGGCTGTCAAGCGCCCGGTTGACGTCGCGCTCGCTCACCGTCTCCGATTCCCGCTCGGCAAAGGTCTCGGCGATTTCGTCGATCTCGACCTCGATCCGCCGGCCGCGCCGCCGGAACGCATCGATCAGCTTGAAGCGGGCTATTGCATAGACCCAAGGCAGCACCGGCGCATCACGGCGCCAGGTGTGTCGTTTCACATGAATGGCCAGCAAGGTTTCCTGCACGACATCCTCGGGATCCACCCCGCCCTGCACAATCTTGCGCCGGGCAAAGCCACGAACGAGCGCGGCGATCCGGTGCAGAAAGTCGGCATAGGCCCTTTCGTCTCCGGCGATCGCGGCCCGCAGCAGCCGTGAAAGCTCGGCTTCGTCCTTGCCGCTCACAAGAGTTCACTCCCCGATATTCGCGTCTCGGCGCTGATTTGTTACGGGGCCGGCGAAATAATGTCCAAGGCAAATTAGCTGAACATCACGAAAGTTTGCTCCTTTTGAGCAATTGAGTGGGCCAGCAATGTTGACTGCACTAGTCAGGTATTGGTAGGTGCAGCTTGCAAAGCCAAAGACCATCGAAATCGAGGACGACGCCATGAAGTATGCTCTTTCCGCCCTTGCCGGTGCGACAGCACTTGCAATCAGCCTGATCGCCGGCCCGGCAATAGCAGAGGACGAGGGCATCGTCGTCTACAACGCCCAGCACGAAAACCTGACCAAGGCCTGGGCGGAGGGATTCACCAAGGAAACCGGCATCAAGGTCACCGTCCGCAATGGCGGCGACAGCGATTTCTCCAATCAGATCGTTGCGGAAGGCACCGCTTCGCCCGCCGACGTATTCCTGACGGAGAATTCGCCGGCCATGGCGCTGGTCGAGGCGGCCGGCCTGTTCGCACCGGTCGACACCGAGACGCTGGCCCAGGTTCCGCAGGAGTACCAGCCGGCGAGCGGCAAATGGGTCGGCGTCGCCGCGCGCAGCACCGTCTTTGCCTACAACAAGACCAAGCTGACCGCCAACCAGCTGCCCAAATCGCTGCTCGATCTCGCCGATCCGAGCTGGAAGGGCCGTTGGGCCGCTTCGCCCTCCGGCGCCGATTTCCAGGCGATCGTCAGCGCGCTTCTGCAGCTCAAGGGTGAGGCAGCGACGGCCGAATGGCTAAAGGCAATGAAGGAGAATTTTACCGCCTATAAGGGCAACAGCACGGTGATGAAGGCGGTCAATGCCGGCGAGGTCGAAGGCGGCGTGATCTATCACTATTACTACTACGGCGATCAGGCCAAGACCGGCGAAAACAGCAAGAACGTCGAGTTGCACTATTTCAAGCACCAGGATCCCGGCGCTTTCGTCTCGGTTTCCGGCGGTGGCGTGCTGGCCTCGAGCAAGCACCCGAAGGAAGCGCAGGCTTTCCTGACATGGGTCACCGGCAAGAGCGGCCAGGACGTGCTGAAAACGGGTGATTCCTTCGAATACGCAGTCGGCAAGGGCGCCGAGTCCAATCCGAAGCTGGTGCCGCTGGCCGATCTGCAGGCGCCGAAAGTCGACGCGACGACGCTGAACTCGAAAAAGGTGACCGACCTGATGACGGCGGCCGGCTTGCTTTAGCCGGCGTTCGTCCTAAAAGGGCAACCGACTGCGCTCCTGTGGGAATTCGCTTTCCGCGCGAGCGCTCTGTTTTCAAGATGGCATTTGCCTATGACCACAAGCTACTCGCGAGATTATCCGCCGCCGATCGTTTCCGCCTCCGGGCGGAGCTGGCACAACGTCTGATCTGATGCAATCTACGATCGATCTCGCACGCCCAGGCTTGCCGGCCGACACCACGGCCGTGCGGGCACGTCGTTGGTCGGTCTCATGGATTTCGCTGGCCGCCGTCTTTGTCTCGCTGGTTGCGCTGCTGCCGCTTGCCTTCATCGTCTGGGTGGCGATGCACACCGGCTGGGAAACCGTGGCGGCGCTGGTGTTCAGGCCGCGCGTCGGCGAACTTCTGGTCAACACCAGCCTGCTGGTGGTGCTGGCGGTGCCGATCTCGATCGTGCTGTCGGTGGCGCTGGCCTGGCTGACCGAGCGCAGCGATCTGCCGGGTGCCCGCCTATGGGCCTGGCTGTCGGTCGCGCCGCTCGCCATTCCCGCCTTCGTCCACAGTTACGCCTGGATCACCATGGTGCCCAGACTGCACGGCCTGTGGGCCGGCGTGCTTGTGTCGGTCATTGCCTATTTCCCGTTCCTCTATCTGCCGGTGGCGGCGGCCTTGCGTCGGCTCGATCCCGCTCTCGAGGATGCAGCGGCAGCCCTTGGTCTCGGCCCGTGGCGTGTGTTCAGGCGTGTCGTGCTGCCGCAGCTCCGGCTCGCCATTTGCGGCGGCTCCCTGCTGGTCGGCCTGCATCTCCTGGCCGAATACGGGCTCTATGTCTTCATCCGCTTCGACACCTTCACCACCGCGATCGTCGACCAGTTTCAGTCGACCTTCAACGGTCCCGCCGCCAACACGCTGGCCGGCGTGCTGGTGACCTGCTGCCTTGTGCTGCTCGGGCTGGAGGTGCTGGTGCGCGGCGAGGAGCGCTATGCCCGCGTCGGCTCGGGTGCCGCGCGCCACCAGCAGCGCACGAACCTAGGGCGCGCCACCATTCCTTGCCTGCTGCTGCCCGCCATTACCACGCTGCTGGCGCTCGGCGTGCCGTTCGTCACTATCGGCCGTTGGCTTGTGGCCGGCGGCGCCGATGTCTGGCGGCTCGACGAGATCGGCCTGGCGCTTGGCCAGACGCTGTTCCTGGCGATTGCCGGCGCGCTGCTCGCCACCGTCGCGGCAATGCCGATGGCGTGGATTTCGATCCGCGCGCCGGGGCGGCTGCAACGCGTCCTGGAGGGCTGCAACTATATCGTCGGCGCGTTGCCCGGCGTCGTCATCGCCCTGGCGCTGGTCACCACCGCCGTGCGTATCGCCATGCCGCTCTACCAGACCCTGTTCACCATCCTGGTCGCCTATGCGCTGATGTTCCTGCCACGCGCCCTGATTAGCCTCAGGGCGTCGATCGCACAGGCGCCGGTCGAGCTCGAGCGCGCCGCCTCCAGCCTCGGCCGGTCGCCGCTCAAGGCGCTGTGGTCGACGACCATCCGCCTGTCGGCGCCGGGCGCCGCAGCCGGCATGGCGTTGGTCGCGCTGGGTATCATGAACGAATTGACCGCAACCCAGATGTTGGCGCCCAACGGCACCCGCACGCTGGCCATGGCGTTCTGGTCCTATAGCGGCGAGATCGACTATGCGTCGGCGGCGCCTTATGCCCTGATCATGGTGGCGATGTCGCTGCCCTTGACCTGGCTGCTCTACGTCCAGTCGAAGCGGATGGCCGGGCGATGAGCTTTCTCGAGCTGAGCGGCATCCACAAGCACTACGGGCCCGTCGCAGCACTTGCCGGCGTCGATCTCAGCGTGGCCAGCGGCAGCCGTACGGCAATCGTCGGACCGTCCGGTTGCGGCAAGACCACGTTGCTGCGGCTGATCGCCGGCTTCGAGGCGCCGGACCAGGGCCGCATCGTGCTCGACGGCGAGGTGCTGGCCGATGGCGACACGGCCGTGCCGGCGCATCGCCGCGGCATCGGGCTGGTGGCGCAGGACGGCGCTCTATTCCCGCATCTGAGCATCGCCGCCAATATCGGCTTCGGCATGGGCCGTCACGAGGAAAAGCGCAGTGAGCGCATCACTGAGCTCGCCTATGTCGTCGGGCTGGACAAAGGGATCCTGAAGCGCCGCCCGCACGAACTCTCCGGTGGCCAGCAGCAGCGCGTCGCGCTCGCCCGCGCCATGGCGATGAAGCCGCGGCTGATGCTGCTCGACGAGCCATTCTCGGCGCTCGACACCGGCCTGCGCGCCTCGATGCGCAAGGCCGTGGCCGAGCTCCTCGAAACAGCCGGCATCACCACCATTCTGGTCACCCACGACCAGGCCGAGGCGCTGTCATTCGCCAGCCAGGTCGCGGTGATGCGCGACGGCAACTTCTCGCAGGTCGGCACGCCGCGCGAGCTCTATTTCAAGCCGAAGGACAGGATGGTCGCCGAGTTCCTCGGCGACGCCATCGTCCTGCCGGCAAGGATCGCCGATGGCTTCGCCATCTCGCCGCTTGGCCGCATCGCCGTCGACAGCCCGGAGCGGCGCGACGTCGCCCGCATCATGCTGCGGCCGGAGCAGGTGTTGCTGAAACGCACATCGCGTGAAGGCATGTCCGGCACGCCGGACATGCTGTTCGGCGAGGTGACCGAATCGGAGTTCGCCGGCTCGATGTGCACCATCGCGGTGCGTCTGTTGAACAGCCCCGATCCGCCTGACGCCGCCGCCATCGGCAACACGCCGTTGATCCTGCGCAAGCCGGGCATGGACGCGCCGGCGATCGGCGAGATCGTCCGGCTGACCGTGTCGGGCAAGGCGCATGTGTTTGCCTGAACGGTTTTGGACACGCATAGCACCGCTCGGCAGATGAAAGACCAGTCTCAATCGACCCGTTTGCCGGCCTGATCGAACCAATGCAGCTTTTCGGACCTGGCCACGACGCGCAATTGGTCGCCTGGCTTGGCGCTGGCGCGGCCTGAGACGCGCACCACGATGCGGCTGCCGGCTGCCACGCAATGGAGAAAGCTTTCGGCACCCACCGGTTCGACCGCTTCCACTGTCGCCGGCAGCCCGAGCGCGCCGGCCGGCGCCTCTGCCGCGAAGGTGATATCGGCGTCCTCCGGACGAAAGCCGAGTGTCACCGCCTTGCCCTGTCGAGGCGCCAAGCCAATCACAGTACCGTCCGCCAATACCAAGCTTGGGAAGGCCCCTGTGAGCGCCAGCAGATTCATCGGCGGTGCACCTATGAACGAAGCGACGAAGGTCGAGGCCGGCTTCTCGTACACATCAAGCGGCGCGCCGGTCTGCTCGACCAGTCCGGCGTTCATGACCACGAGGATGTCGGCCAGCGTCATCGCCTCAAGCTGGTCGTGCGTGACATAAACCGAGGTGACGCCAAGCGAGCGCTGCAGATTCTTGATCTCGATGCGCATCTGCCCGCGCAATTTCGCATCGAGGTTGGACAGCGGTTCGTCGAACAGGAAGACCTTCGGGTTGCGCACGATGGCGCGGCCCATGGCGACACGCTGGCGCTGACCGCCGGAAAGCTCGCGCGGGCGCCGATCGAGAAGCGCCGAAAGCTCCAGCACCTTGGCTGTCGAGCGTACCCTGCTGTCGATCTCGTCCTTCGGCGTGCCGCGGTTGCGCAGGCCATAGGCCATGTTGTCGTAGACCTTCATATGCGGGTAGAGCGCGTAATTCTGGAACACCATGGCGATGTCGCGTTCGGTCGGGCCAATGGCGTTGACCACCTTGCCGTCGATGGCGACTGTACCGGCAGAAATCGTCTCCAGCCCGGCGATCATCCTCAGCAGCGTGGACTTGCCGCAGCCGGATGGGCCGACCAGCACGCAAAGCTCCTTGTCGGGAATGGCGATGGAGACGCCCTTCACTGCCTCGACACCGCTGGGATAGACCTTTTTCACGTCCTTCAGATCGACGGCCGCCATTAGCTTCTCACTTTTCGGATTCGACCAGGCCGCGCACGAACCAGCGTTGCATCAGCACCACGACGAGGATCGGCGGCACGATGGCCAGCATTGCCGTGACCATCACCAGGTGCCATTGGGTGTCGGCATCGGCAAAGGAAACCATCTTTCTCAGCGCGATGACGATGGTGTTCATGTCGTTGCTGTTGGTGACGAGCAGCGGCCAAAGATACTGCGTCCAGCCATAGATGAAGAGGATCACGAACAGCGCGGCGATGTTTGTCCGCGACAGGGGCACCAGAATATCGAAAAAGAAGCGCCATGGCCCGGCACCGTCGACACGCGCCGCCTCGACCAATTCACCCGGTATGGTCATGAAGAACTGGCGAAACAGCAGCGTTGCGGTGGCCGAGGCGATCAGCGGGATGATCAGGCCGGCATAGGTGTCGATCATGCCGAGATCGACCATCACCTTGTAGGTCGGCAGGATGCGCACCTCGACTGGAAGCATCAAGGTGATGAAGATCAGCCAGAAGAAGGTCATGCGCAGCGGAAAGCGGAAGAACACGATCGCGTAGGCTGACAGGATCGAAATGAAGATCTTTCCGACCGCGACGCCGAGCGCCATGATGGTGGTGTTGAGGAGCAGCCTGCCGACGCTAACACCGCCGATACGACCGATGCCGCCGAACAGCGCCTCGCTGTAATTGTTCAATAGCTGGCCGCCGGGCAACAGCGGCAGCGGCGGCTTGAGGATCGTTTGCAGCGTGTGCGTCGAGGCCACGAAGGTGTAGTAGATCGGAAAAGCCACGATCAATATGCCGAGGATGAGCACGGCATGGGCGATGAAGGTGCGGAGCGGGGACTGGCCGATCATCGCTGCCCTAGCCGTAATGGACTTTGCGTTCCACATAGCGGAACTGGATCGCTGTGAGCGCGATGACGATGGCCATCAGGATGACCGACTGCGCCGCCGAATCGCCCAGGATCAGATTGACGAAGCCGTCATTGTAGACCTTGTAGACCAGCGTCTCGGTCGTCTTGCCCGGCCCGCCGCCGGTGACGGCATGAACGATGCCGAACGTGTCGAACAGGGCATAGACGGTGTTGACGACCAGCAGGAAAAAGGTTGTCGGCGCAAGCAGCGGGAAGACGATGGTCCAGAAGCGCTTGGTTTCGCCGGCGCCGTCCATGGCCGCCGCTTCGATCAGCGTTTTCGGCACCGCCTGCAGGCCGGCGACGAAGAACAGGAAATTGTAGCTGATCTGCTTCCAGGCAGCAGCCGACACCAGCAGGATCATGGCGTGGTTGCCGTTGAGCAGTGGGTCCCATGCGATGCCGAGGCTTCTCAGCAAATAGGCCAACGAGCCGATCGAGGGATTGAACAGGAAAAGCCAAAGCATGCCGGCAATCGCCGGCGCCACGGCGTAAGGCCATATCAATAGTGTGCGGTAGAGGCCTTTGCCGCGCACGGCCTTCTCGGCCATGGCCGCCAGCAACAGGGCCGCAACCATGGCAACGATCGCGGTTGCAAGCGAGAACACCACTGTGACCTTGATCGAGTTGAGGTAGGCCGGATCGGCCAGCACCTTCCGGAAATTGGCAAACCAGACGAACCTGCTCTTCAGCCCGAACGGGTCTTGCCTGAGCATCGACTGGTAAAGCGCCTGACCGGCCGGCCAGTAGAAGAAAACCAGGGTGATGGCGAGTTGTGGTGCCACCAGCAGGTAGGGCAGGATCTTGTTGGGAAAGACGATGCGTGCAGACAGGCTGATTTCCCTCGCTATCCAGGCATCGCCCACGCGCGCTCGCGCGGGCGATATTCCAACCGACTAATGCATGTCGCCCAAAAGTGCGCAGCGGTTTTGGGATAACGACATTCATAAGAACAAGAGCTTAAAGCGCGTAGCATGTGGCCATTCAAACGCGACGCGCTTTAACCGTGATGGTCTCGTTAGTTGTCCAGGGCTTCCTTGATCGCGGCGTTGCCGCGCGCGACCGCATTGTCGAGCGCCTGCTGGGCGGTTTGCTGGCCGGCCAGCATCTTCTCCAGCTCCTCGTTCTGGATATCGCGCACCTGCGGCAGATTCGGCAGGCGCACGCCCTTCGAATTGTCGGTCGGCGACTTTCCGATCATCTGCAGGATGGGTGTCTCGCGGCCGGGGTTCTTGTCATAGAAGCCTGATTTCTTGGTCGCCTCATATGCGGCGAGCGTCACAGGCAGGTATCCCGACTTCTGGTGCAGATATTCCTGCACATCGGTCTTGGACAGATAGGCAAAGAAGGCGGCAACGCCCTTGTATTCCTCGTCCGACTTGTTGCCGAACACCCACAGGCTGGCACCGCCCGGCGTCGTGTTCTGCGGGGCCCCCTTGGCGTCACTGTCGTAAGGAAGCTGGCCGATGCCATAGTTCATGCCGGACTTGACGATATCGCCGAGGCCGCCCGACGATTCGGTGAAGATGCCGCATTCGCCGGCGAGGAATATCTGCTTGGCTTCGGAGGTGCGTCCGCCATATTTGAACGTGCCGTCCTTGGCCAGGTCAGCGAGCGCCTGGAAGTGGTTGACGAAAATCGGCGCATTGATCTTGAGTTCGACATCACCGCCGGCCAGGCCATTCTGTTGGCTGGCCCAAGGCACGTCATTCCACGCCGCGAAATTCTCCAAGTGGATCCAGGTCAGCCAGGTCGAGGTATAACCGCAAGAGGCGGCGCCGCTCGTCTTAATCTTCTTGGCAGCTTCCCACACCTCGTTCCAGGTCTTGGGCGGATTTTTCACGTCGAGGCCTGCCTTCTGGAAGATGTCCTTGTTGTAGTAGAGGATCGGTGAGGAAGAGTTGTAGGGGAACGACAGCATGGTGCCGTCCGGCTTCGAATAATAGCCGACGATGCCGGGCAGATACTGGCTCTTGTCGAAGGTCATCCCGGCACCGGTCATCACATCGGCCACCGGCTTAATCGCACCCTCGGCCGCCATCATCACGCCGGTGCCGACATCGAACACCTGGAGGATATCGGGCGCTTGGCCGGCGCGGAATGCAGCGATGCCCGCATTCAGCGTCTCTGGATAGGTGCCCTTGAACACCGGAACGAGCTCATAGTCGCTCTGGCTGGCGTTGAAATCCTTGGAGATCTTGTCAACGACCTCGGCGTTGGCGCCGGTCATGGCGTGCCACCAACTGATCTGCGTGACGGCGAAGGCGGATGTGGTGGAAAGCAGGGTCAAGGTGGCGGCAATACCGGCCGCGAAGCCGAAGAACTTCATGTTTCATCTCCCGTTTGTCATTGGCGAAAGGGGCACTTCCGCAAAGCCAATATGTGGCGCTGATGACAATCGGACAACGGTTTTGTTGCGGATCAATGAACATCATTCTTTACTAAAGTGCACTCGCTACCGAACGCGGCGTCAGAAACTACATCACCGCCTTTTCGGCGCAGCGGCGTCGGTTTTCCCCCGAAGACCCGCCTCATGGCCCGCGGGTTAACCATTCGTTAAAATCTCCAAGAGCTAATCAGTCGCACCTCCCCTGTTAGATTTGGCAGACCGAGTGAACCAGGATGCTGACGGTCTATAATTGTATTGTAAGTCAGCACGATCCGAGACTGGTTGCGCTTGCCGCACTCGTCTGTGGAATTTCTTGCTTCTCAGCGGTTAATCTCCTTAAGCATGTCGGCCGATCGACCGAGCGAAACCGGCTTGCCTGGCTGATGATCGCCGCGGCCTCGACCGGGTTCGGCATATGGGCGACGCATTTCATCGCCATGACCGCGTTTACGCCGGGAATACCTAACGCATACAATCCGGCATTATCCGCCTTTTCGCTTGCCGCCGCCGTCATCCTGACCGCGCTTGGGATGTGGGTCGCCACTTTGCGCCGCGGCATCGACCATTTCCTCGTCGGTGGCGCCATCCTGGGCGGCGCCATCGCGACGATGCACTACATCGGCATGGCCGCTTTCGAGGTCGAAGGCCGGGTCGTATGGAACCTGCTCCTTGTCGCGATATCGCTTCTGGCCGGCGTGACCCTTGCGGCACTGGCGCTTCTTGTAGTCTTGCGCCGCCCGTCAGCGCTCGCCACTCTCGGCGGCGCCGCGCTTTTGACGCTGGCGATCTGCAGCCTGCATTTCATCGCGATGGCCGCGGTGTCGATCATTCCGGATTCCGCGATTGAAATATCGGCACATTCAATCGATCCCGTTTCCCAGGCCTTTGCTGCAGCGGTCGCCAGCCTGATAATCCTTGTGCTGTCGGGCACCGCCCTGTGGATCGACCTGCGCTTTCGCCGCCAGAAGCTCGAGGCCGATCGCATGCACGATCTCGCGAATGCCGCGGTGGAAGGTCTGATCGTTTGCGATGGCACCCGCATCGTCAGCGCCAATGACAGTATGGCTAAGCTGACCGGAACAGCGACAGCCACCCTCAACACGATGCAACTCGGCGAGCTTTTCGACGGACGGAGCGCAGCCGATATATCCGGCTTCGGCGAACAGGCGCAGGAAGCGAAATTAAGGGGCAGCGACGGCGCGAGAATTCCTGTCGAGCTGATCGCCAGGAAGATCACCTACTGCGGCAGGCCTCATACGGTGCTTGCCGTCCGCGACATCCGTGAGCGCAAGAAGGCGGAAGAAGAGATCCTCCGCCTCGCGCATTTCGATCCACTTACCGGGCTTGCCAATCGGCGGAGCTTTTCTTCCCGGCTGGAAGCAGAATTCGCATCGATGGATCGTGGCGGCAAGGACGGATATCTGGCGCTCCTGCTGCTTGACCTCGACCGGTTCAAACAGGTCAACGACCTCTATGGCTACGGCGCCGGCGATGCCATGCTGCAGAAGCTGGCGCACTGCATTTCCGGCATCCCGCGCCACGGACAGATGCTCGCACGTCTCGGCGGCGATGAATTTGCCATCATAGCTCCGAACCTCCCCGACCCCCTGGCCGCAGGCAGGATAGCCGAGGACTTGCTGGCGGCGATCCGCGAGGAAAACAGGGTTTCGGTCGGCTCCGGCCTCGTCTCGGCCAGCATCGGCATCGCCTTCTTTCCGCTGGATGCCGAAGACCAGGCCTGACTGATCAGCCATGCCGATACGGCACTCCATCGCGCCAAGACCGAAGGCCGGGACACCTATCGGTTTTTCGAGATAGCCATGGGCACCGCGGCCCGCGACAAGCGCGTGATGGAGCATGAACTGCGCCAGGCGATCGCCCGCAAGGAGTTCCACCTCGTCTATCAGCCGCAGAAGGAGATCCGCGGCGGCAGGATGATCGGCTTCGAAGCCCTGGTCCGTTGGCAGCATCCGGAGCGGGGTGACATTTCTCCGGCCGTTTTCATCCCCGTGGCAGAGGACAGTGGCGCAATCGCCCAGATCGGCGACTGGGTGCTGACGACGGCCTGTAACGATGCTGCTCGCTGGACAAACCCGCTAATGGTCGCCGTCAACGTCTCCGCCGTGCAACTTCACAATCCGAACTTCAGCCGCAAGGTGCACGACGCATTGTCGAGATCCGGCCTGGCCCCCGGCAGGCTCGAACTGGAGATCACCGAAACGGCCCTGGTGAAGGACATGCCGCGCGCGCTCGCAACCTTGAGGCAGGTCAAGGCGCTTGGCGTGCATGTGGCGATGGACGATTTTGGCACCGGCTACTCTTCTCTGTCCAACCTTAGCGCCTTTCCCTTCGACAAGATCAAGATCGACGGGTCGTTCATCAAATCGGTCGACAAGAACGCCCAGTTCGCGGCGATCGTTCGCGCCGTGCTGGGGCTTGGACGCGGTCTCGGCCTGCCAGTCCTTGCGGAGGGCATCGAGACGCCGGGTGAATTGCAGTTCCTGGACGCCGAGGCTTGCGAGATCGGGCAAGGCTATTACCTCGGCAAACCGGCTCCGATCGAAACATTCGGCGAACTGACGGGCGTGGCCGCTCCGGCAATCCGCACCGCCAGCCGACGCGGCGCAAGCATTGCCGTGCTCAAGCCGCGCCTGCGCACGGTCTGAGCCTATCCTGGCTGAAGCGCCGCCTCGACCAGACGCTTGGCATCCGGCCCCGACCATTCGGCCGGGCCGTTCATATGGGCGATCAGGCAGCCTTGCCGATCGATCAGCATGGTGACGGGTAGACCGAGCGCAAGGCCACGTGTCTTGACGTCATTGAACAGCGCCATGGTGGCATCGCGATAGTAGCCGAGCGACTTGACGCCGGTGTCCTCCAGGAACTTCTTCGGTTTGGCATCGTCGCCGGCATCGACGTTGACGGCAACAACCTGAAACGCATCGCTGCCCATCTCCTTCTGCAGCGCATCGAGCGCCGGCATTTCGGCGCGGCAAGGTGCGCACCATGTCGCCCACAGATTGAGCAGCACCGTCTTGCCGGCATGATCGGCGATCGTCGTCGGCTTGCCGTCCGGGCCGTTGAAGGCAAGGCTTTTCAGCGATTGCGGCGGATCCGCCGGCAAAAGCGCGGCAACCTGGCCGGTGGCAGCGGAGGCGATCTTCTTGGCACGGTCGGTCTTGGCGGCGCAGGCGACGTCGTCCTTGCCGCCGCCGGCGGCCACTTGCGCGGGCGCCTTGTTGCCAGAACTGCTTTCCCTGACATATACCGCGACCGCGCCGGCCAGCACGCCCGCAACCAAAGCGGCGAGGATGAGACGCAAAGCCGGGAAAAATCTATTGCCGTCTGCCATTTTTGAAAAATTGCTCCGGAGCACGGGTTATAGCGATGAACGACAAGAAGGCCAGCAACCAGATGTGGGGCGGACGTTTTGCCTCGGGTCCGGCCGCAATCATGGAAGCGATCAACGCGTCGATCTCGTTCGACCGCAAACTCTATGCGCAGGATATTCGCGGCTCGATCGCCCATAGCCAGATGCTGGCGCAAACGGGCATTATTTCGGCGGCCGATCAAGAAAAAATCGCTCACGGACTGAACACGATCCTGGCAGAGATCGAGGCCGGCACATTCGAGTTCTCGACCAGGCTGGAAGACATCCACATGAATGTCGAGGCTCGTCTGGCCGATCTGATCGGCCCCGCCGCCGGCCGCCTGCATACCGCCCGCTCGCGCAACGACCAAGTGGCGGTCGACCTCAGGCTGTGGGTCAAGGACGAGTGCTTTCGCGTCGCCGAGGCGCTGAAGGGACTGATCACGGCGTTCCTGGATCGGGCCGAGGAGCATGCGGCAACGGTCATGCCGGGCTTCACCCACATGCAGGCAGCGCAGCCGGTGACCTTCGGCCACCACTGCATGGCCTATGTCGAGATGTTTGCGCGCGACCTGTCTCGCGTACGCGACGCGATCGAGCGGATGGATGAAAGCCCACTCGGCGCTGCCGCCCTTGCCGGCACCAGCTTTCCCATCGACCGGCACCAGACGGCGAAGGCGCTTGGCTTCCGCGAGCCGATGCGCAATTCGCTCGACAGCGTTTCGGACCGCGATTTCGCGCTCGAGTTCCTGGGCCTGGCGGCGATCTGCGCGACGCATCTGTCGCGGCTGGCCGAAGAGATCATCATCTGGTCGACGCCGCAATTCGGCTTCGTCAGGCTGTCGGATAGTTTCTCGACAGGTTCCTCGATCATGCCGCAGAAGAAGAACCCCGACGCTGCCGAACTGGTTCGCGGCAAGACTGGCCGCGTCACCGGCCATCTGGTCGGTCTGCTGACGGTGATGAAGGGCATGCCGCTGACCTATGGCAAGGACATGCAGGAAGACAAGGAATCCGTCTTCGATGCGGCAGAGACACTCGACCTGATGCTGGCGGCGATGACTGGCATGATGCGCGACATGACGGTGAACACTGCCGCGATGAAAAAGGCGGCCGGCGCCGGCTATTCGACTGCGACCGACCTCGCCGATTGGCTGGTGCGCACGCTCGGCCTGCCGTTCCGCGAGGCGCACCATATCACTGGCCGGGCGGTGGCGCTGGCCGAGGACAGGAAGGTCGGGCTCGACAGGCTTTCGCTGGAGGACCTGCAGTCCATTCACCCCGGTATCAGCGCCGACGTGTTTTCGGTTCTCGCCGTGCAGAATTCTGTGAAGAGCCGCACAAGCTTCGGCGGCACCGCGCCGTCCGAGGTGCGCAGGCAGATCCGCTACTGGAAAAAGCGGCTCGCCAAGGCGTAGAACGCGGGGTGCAATGGCCGCAAAACTCGGCTAGAAGCGGCTGCGGGCAACAGTTTCGGACGGATGGCACGATGACCGGAAGCAGGATTTTGGTGACGCTGGCGCTGGTGGCAGCAATGGCCACCGTTGCGGCTTGCGGCAGGAAGGCTGCGCTCGATACGCCCTACGCGGCAGCCGTGCAGGCCCGCAAGGACGCCGAGAAGGCCAAGCAACCTTTGCCGCCGGAGCCGGAAAAACCTGTCGAGGACAAGAAATTCATCCTCGACCCGCTGCTCTGATTTTTCGGACCAATCTCGTGAACCATTTCGACTACCGCGACGGCGCGCTGCATGCCGAGGACGTGGCGATATCAGACATCGCCGCTAGCGTCGGCACGCCGTTCTATTGTTATTCGACGGCGACGCTGACCAGGCATTTTCGCGTCTTCACAGAGGCCTTTGCCGGGCTCGACGCTCTCGTCTGCTATGCCATGAAGGCGAATTCCAACCAGGCCGTGCTGAGGGTGCTGGCAAGGCTCGGCGCCGGCGCCGACGTGGTCTCGGAGGGCGAATTGCGCCGCGCTTTGGCGGCCGGCATCCCGGCAAGCAAGATCCTGTTTTCGGGCGTCGGCAAGACCGCGCGCGAAATGGATTTTGCGCTCTCGGCCGGCATTCTCTGTTTCAACGTCGAATCCGAACCGGAGCTGGAGCTGCTGTCGGCTCGCGCCACCGCGCTGGGCAAGATCGCGCCGATCTCGCTGCGCATCAATCCGGATGTCGACGCCAGGACGCACAAGAAGATTTCGACTGGGAAGGCCGAGAACAAGTTCGGCATTCCCTGGCAACAGGCGCGGAAGGTCTATTCCCGCGCGGCTGAGCTGCCGGGCATCAAGGTGACCGGCATAGACACCCATATCGGCAGTCAGATCACCGAATTGCAGCCCTTCGACGACGCCTTTGCGCTGCTGGTGGAGCTGGTCGGCGCCTTGCGCTCCGACGGTCATGCCATCGAGCACATCGATGTCGGCGGCGGCCTTGGCATTCCCTATCGCGTCGACAACAACCCGCCGCCTTTGCCCGATGCCTATGCCCAGATCGTCAGGAAGCATGTTGCCAAACTTGGGCTGAAAGTGATGTTCGAGCCAGGCCGGCTGATCGTCGGCAATGCCGGCATCCTGGTCTCGCAGGTGATCTTCGTGAAGGACGGCGACGCCAAGAACTTCCTCGTCGTAGACGCCGCGATGAACGATCTGATCCGGCCGACGCTTTACGACGCTTTCCACGACATCAGGCCGGTGGCGCAGCAGCCGGCCGCAGCACCACGCATGAAGGTCGACGTCGTTGGCCCGGTTTGTGAGACCGGCGACTATCTCGGGCTCGACCGTGACCTGCCCCGGCTGAAATCCGGCGACCTGATCGCTGTCGCCACCGCCGGCGCCTATGGCGCCGTCCAGGCCGGCACCTACAATACCAGGCTGCTGGTACCGGAAGTGCTGGTCGACGGCGACCGCTTCCACGTTGTGCGCCCGCGCCGGACCTATGACGAGCTGATCGGACTGGATTCGGTGCCGGACTGGTTGAAGTAGAACTCTGCAGCTACAGCCGGTGCTGAATGAGCGCCCTGGTCTCGGCGATTCTGTCCTCGTTCCGGCGATAGAATATCCACTGCTTGATGCGCTTGCTGCGCAAAAGCCCTGCCTGGGTGAGCACGCGCATATGCTCGCTGAGCGTTGCCTGGGTGATCCCCAGCTTTTCCGCGATCAGCAGCGCGCAGACGCCGTCCTCGACCAGATCGCCGTCCGTCTGCGGCGGAAAATGCGCGCGCGGGTCCTTGAGCCAATCGAGGATCTGCAGCCTGCGCTCGTTGGCAATCGCTTTGAAGACGTCGACCTCTTGCATTTAGGTACTTTGCCAAGTTACTAAGTAATGTCAACTCTGAATGTCAGCTCTGGGGAGTGAAAGCATGCCGCACGGCCACACGATCACACGCGAGCGCATCGCTGCAATGGAGCCGCGCATCCGGCCCTACGTGCGCCACACGCCGGTGCTGCGCGTCGACATGGCCGATTTCGGCCGCCCGCCTCTACCTGTCGACCTGAAGCTTGAGTGCTTGCAGCATTCCGGCTCGTTCAAGGCGCGTGGTGCGTTCACCAATCTCCTCGAACGGCCGGTTCCTGCGGCCGGCGTCGTCGCCGCATCGGGCGGCAACCACGGCGCCGCCGTCGCCTATGCCGCCATGCGGCTCGGCCACAAGGCGACCATCTTTGTTCCCGAGGTGAGCCCGCCGGCCAAGCTGGACCGCATCCGCGGTTACGGCGCCGAGCTGATCGTCGGCGGCGCCCGTTATGCCGAGGCGCTGGCCGCCAGCGAGAGCTTCGCCGAAAAATCCGGCGCGCTGCAGATCCACGCCTTCAACCAGGAGGAGACGCTGGTCGGGCAAGGCACGCTCGGCCTCGAGATCGAGGCCGACCTGCCGAAGCTCGACACCCTGCTGGTCGCCGTCGGTGGGGGCGGCCTGATCGGCGGCATCGCCGCCTGGTTTTCCGGCCGCATCAGGATCATCGCCGTCGAACCGGAGGGTGCGCCGACGCTTCATCGCGCCTTCGAGGCGGGCCGACCCGTCGACGCGCCGGCGGAGGGCATCGCCGCCGATTCGCTCGCGCCGAAGCGTGTCGGCGAAATGATGTTTCCTATCGCCGAGGCATTCGTCGAGCGCTCGATCCTTGTCGGCGACGACGACATTATCGCCGCCCAGGCGGCGCTCTGGGACCGCGTGCGAATCATCTCCGAGCCGGGTGGTGCGGCCGCCTTCGCGGCGCTCCTGTCCGGCCGCTACGCACCGGCTGCAGGCGAGCGCGTTGCCGTGCTGGTCTGCGGCGCAAACGCCAATCCGGCGAAATTCTGACAATATCCGGGGCATTATTGTTCACGTTTTGGGGAACCGCCTCGCCTTCGCCGTGTTTGTTGGTATCCTTAGGACGATGTGCATCCGCTTGGACGCACGAAGTACGCGCTAAGATTTTAGGTCTTCGCATCGTGCTTCCCGAAAATCGACTTTTCGGGCCCATGCGATAGACTCGTGAGGCCCGGGCTATCCGCCCGGCCAGGAAGGGCCGATGACACAACGACCCATCTTCACCAGCGATCGCAGTCTGGCCAGGCGACTTGCCCTGAGCCGGCTGGGAACGCAGGTCTCGATAATCGTCGAACGCGGCTGGCCATTGCTGCTGCCACTGATCGTCGTCGCCAGCCTGTTCCTCAGCATCTCGTGGCTCGGCCTGTTCCCATTTTTGCCCGATCTGGCGCGGATCGGTCTCATCACGGCATTCGGCGTCGCAGCTCTTGCCGCACTCTACCCGCTGCGTTTCTTCCGCACGCCATCCAGTGCCGAGGTCGACCGCCGCATCGAGGCGGCCAACCGATTGCTGCACAGCCCGGTGCAGGTCCAGACCGATCGCCCGAGCGGCAAGGAAAGCATTTTTTCGCAAGCCCTGTGGCGCGAGCATCAGCGGCGCATGGCGGACCGGCTGGGTGAGCTTGGCGGCGACGTGCCGCGCACACGCGTGCCGGAACGCGACCCGTGGGCGCTGCGCGCCGTTGCCGCGCTTTTGTTGGTAACTGCCTTTGCCTTCTCCTTTGGGCCATCGGGCGGCAGGCTGAGCGACGGTTTTGTTGCCCGTGCCGCCCGCGACGTCGTGCCGCCGCGCATTGATGCCTGGGTGACGCCGCCGGCCTATACCGGCAGGCCGCCGGTATTCCTGAACGCCCCGGCCCTGGCCAACAACGCCACTCAAACGGCGGCGACCTTCACTGTTCCGGAGGGCAGCGACGTGTCCCTGCGCGTCACCGGCGGTTCGGGCGAGGAAACGCTGAGCTACGCCGACACCGGCGGTAACACCCGCGCCATCGATCCGACCGGGCCGCAAGCCGCCAAGACTGAGGCAAGTCCGGCAACGCCTTCCACCGTGCGCCAGTTCAGCGGCAAGTTGACGGCCGATGGCACGCTGACGCTGCAGTCCGGCGACGGCGAGCTCGGCCGCTGGGCCTTCGCCATAATTCCCGACAAGCCGCCGCAGATCCGCTTTGTCGGCGAGCCGAAACGCGCCGTCAACGGTGCTTTCGAGCTCAACTACCAGATCGACGACGACTATGGCGCGGCCTCCGCAAAGGCGGTTTTCGCATTGGCCGATCCGCCGGCGCCCAACGCGCATCCGCTCTATGGCCCGCCGGAAATGCCGCTGACGTTACCGCGCCGCGGCGGCAAGGCCAATGCCGCCAGGACGACGAAGGACCTGACCGACCATGTCTGGGCCGGCGGCAACGTCAAGCTGTCGCTTGTCGCCACCGACGGTGCCGGACACACGGCGACCAGCGAAACCAAGACGCTGGTGATGCCGGAGCGGCCATTCTCCAACCCGTTGGCGCGGGCGGTGGTCGAGCAGCGCCGCATACTGGCGCTCGACGCCTATGCCAAGGACCGAGTGCTCGACCTGATGGATGCGATCACGCTCAGGCCCGAAGACACGTTCGACAACATGGCGCACTACCTCGCCATCATGAGCGCCCGCACCCGGCTGAAGATGGCCGACAGCGACGACCAGTTGCGCGACGAGGTCGCTTACCTCTGGGAGATCGCGCTCGGTATCGAGGAAGGCAATCTTTCGGCGGCCGAGAAGCGGCTGCGCCAGGCGCAGCAAGCGCTGCAGGATGCGATCAAGAATGGCGCCAGCGACCAAGAGATCGAAAAGGCGATGAAGGAACTGCGCGAGGCGATGAACCAGTTCCTGCAGGAATTCGCGGCGCGGGCGCAGCAGAATCCGAATGCGCCACAGATGCAGCAGAACGGCCAGGAACTGCGCCAGAGCGACATCGACCGCATGATGGACCAGATCGAGAACCTGGCGAAATCCGGCAATCGCGACCAGGCGCAGCAATTGCTGTCCGAACTGCAGGACATGATGAACAATCTGCAGGCAGGCCGCCAGCAGCAAGGCGGCCAGCAAGACAGCGAGATGCGCCAGCAAATGGACAAGCTGGGCGAGATCATGCGGCGCCAGCAGGAGATGATGAACGACACTTTCCGTATGGACCAGATGCAGCGCGGCCAGCAACAGCGCGGGCAGAACCGCGACGAGCAGCTCGGCGAGAACGGTGAGCCAGGCCCGATGGGCGAAGAGGGCAAACCCGGCCCGGGTGACGACCGCGATCCGCTCGGCCGGCCGAACCCGATGACGCCGCAGGAATTTGCTGATGCGCTGAAGCAATTGCAGGAAGGTCAGGGCAAGCTGCAGAGCGAGCTCGATCAATTGAGGAAGAGCCTCGAAGGCATGGGCCTCGACCCCAATGAGGGGTTTGGCGAGGCCGGCAAATCCATGGGCAATGCCGAACAGGCGCTCGGCGAGGGCGAAGGCGACCAGGCCGTCGGTCATCAGGGCCGCGCATTGGAAGCCTTGCGCAGGGGCGCCAAGGACATGATGAAGCAATTGCAGGCGATGCAAGGCGACCAGGGCGGCAACGGGCAAGGCGGACGCCAGCAGAATGCCGACCGTGACCCGCTCGGGCGGCCCCGCACCAGCGAGGGTCCCGACGACGGAAGTTCGGTAAGGGTGCCTGACGAGATCGATGTGCAGCGTGCCCGCCAGATCCTCGAAGCAATCCGCAAGCGGCTCGGCAATGCGCTCAGCCCCGATATCGAGCGCAGCTATCTGGAGCGGTTGCTGGAGCTGAAGTAGGGCTGCCTATATTCGGAAGATCGCTGCGCGGGGTCCGGGTCGGCCGCCATCGCCGGACCGAGTGGCATGCTTTAACGGTTGGTGAACGCTTCGCGGATCGCCTCTTCCATACCGTCGATGGCCTCGCCGGAAGCGTTCGGGTTGCGCCGCAGCACCACGTTCGAGGAATCGATGTCGCCGAACCCGTCGGCGGCCGTAAGCTCGCGGCAGCCGGCCGGGATGTTGCTGCGCGAGATCGGCGCAATCGCCAGCCCGGAGGTGACGGCGAGCCGCAGGCCGCCGTTGGTATCGCTGGTGTAGGCGACACGATAGGCGAGATCGCGCTGTTCCAGCGACTTTATCGCGAAATCCTTGCACCAACCGGCACGGTTGTAGAGCGCGATCGGCACCGGCCGCTCCTCATGCATGTGATGCAGCTCCGACGTCACCCATACGGTCGGGTCATGCATCAGCACTTCACCGCCCGACAGATCCTGCCATTCGAACACCACCGCCAGATCGAGATCGCCGGCGGCGAGCGCCGCGATCTGCGCACCGGAATGCGCGTAGCGGACGGTGATGTCGACCTGAGGATGGCGCTTGGCAAAGGCGCCGAGCGCGCGCGACAGGATCGCGTGGCCATATTCCTCCGGGATACCGATGCGCACCGGCCCGCCAAGCGGCGCCGCGACCATCGATGCCGCCGTCTCGTCGAGCAGTGAAACGATGCGCCTGGCGTTGGCGACGAGCTCGCCGCCGCGCCGCGTCAGCGCCACACCGCGCGAGCCGCGCTCGAACAGGCTGTCGCCGACCATGCCTTCGAGCTTCTTCATCTGCATCGAGACCGCCGACTGGGTGCGGCCGGCCCGCTCCGCCGCCTTGGTGAAATTGCCGGTGTCGGCGACCGCCACGAAGGTGCGCAACAGGTCGCTGTCGAGATTGGGTCGCATGTGCCCGCCATAAGGAAATCTGATTGCTGGCATCATTCCAATTCGTTTGCAACATGTCAAACGGCGGACGATAGTCGCCTTACCCATTGGATATGCGGCCGCGAAATCGGCTGCGGACCAATCAAAGTCCTCACTCGTACCCGCTGCCCGAAACGGTGGCGGGTTCTTTTTACCCGGATGCAGGCCTGCTTTCGGCCGCGCACGCGGGAGATCAGGAGCGCCTATGCAGAATCGGCTTGTGCTCGGCATCCTCAGCCTCTGTCTCGGCGTGCTGGTCTTTTCGCTGCAGGATCCGCTGGTCAAGGCGGTGTCGAGCCACTATCCGGTCACCGAGGTGATGGCGATCCGCTCGATCGTCGCCCTGCCGATCCTGGTTTTCCTTGTCCACGCCGATGTCGGATTGCAGGCGATCCTGTCGAAGCGGTTCGGCATGCTGACGATGCGCGCCTTCATCCAGTTCACCTCCTATACGGCCTACTATCTGGCAATCGCCGCCCTGCCGCTGGCTGACGCGGTAGCGCTCTATTTCATGGCGCCGCTGTTCATCATGGCGCTGGCCGGCCCTTATCTCGGCGAACGCGTGTCCTGGCAGGCGCTCGCCACCGTCCTGGTCGGCATGCTCGGCGTGCTGGTGATGGTGCGCCCGGGTGCCGGTTTGTTCGACTGGGCAGCGCTGTTGTCGCTAGGCTCGGCTCTGCTCTACGGTTTCTCGCAGCTGATGGCACGCAAGATCGGCGACACCGAATCCTCGACTGTCATGGCGTTCTATCAGAACGGCGCCTATCTGGTCGGCGCCGCCTTGGTGGCGGGATTGTTTTGGCTGGCAGGCATAGACCACGCCATGCATCCGAGCCTCGAATTCCTCGTCCGGCCATGGGTCTGGCCGACGACGCCGGATCTGCTCAAGATGGGAGCATGCGGCTTCGTTGCCTCGGCCGGCATGATCCTGTTGTCGCAGGCCTACCGGCTGGCGCCCGCCAACAGCGTCGCCACCTTCGAATACACCGGTATCATCTGGTCGCCGCTATGGGGTTTTCTGTTCTTTGCCGAAGTGCCGCGACCAGCGACGGCGACCGGCGCAGCCCTCATCATCGGCGCCGGCCTGTTTGCGCTCAATGCCAGCCGGCGCCGGAGCGGCGCGCCAGCCATTGCGGCGACCTGCGACCCTGCCTGAAGGCGGTCGGCCTTGGGCTTTAGGCGAAGCAGGCGAGCGTCTGTTCGACGCGGGCGCGGATTTCAGCCAGCGTGAACGGCTTTTGCACGACGTCCAGAATAATGCCGTTCAATTCCTCGGCGCGCTCGCGCTGGTCGGCATAGCCGGTCATCAGCATGATCTTCATCGCCGGGAACAGCGCCGCTGCCGCCTTGGCCATCTCGATGCCGTCCATTTCCGGCATGCGGATGTCGGACAGCACAAGGTCATAGCTCCCTTGCGCCGCCCGGATCAGAGAAAGGCCATGTGCGCCGTCGGCGGCAACAGTGACATTATGCCCGGCGCGTTCGAGCGCACGAGCGGCGAGAGTGCGGACGGATTCATCATCCTCGACGATCAGGAGCTTTGCCATGGGCAGGATATTTGGCGGGGAAAAGTTGATGTTTTCTGAACCGCGAGCGGCGACAACCCAACCAATGCATGCCGCGCAAAAGTGTGCAGCGGTTTTGCGATATAAAACAAGGACCTAAAGCGCGTCGCATAAGGCCGGTCGAGCGCGACTCGCTTTTAGGCGTCGCCCTTGACGACGCCGACAAAAGGCAATTCGCGAAACGCGTGGGCGACGTCCATGCCATAACCGACGACGAAATAATCGGGGCAGTCGAAGCCGACATAGTCGGCGTTGAGCGTGGTCTGGCGGCGCATGCGCTTGTCGAGCAGCACGGTGATGGCACAGCTCCGCGCGCCGCGCGACAGCATGAGGTCGCGGGTGAAACTCAGCGTCTTGCCGGATTCCAGAATGTCGTCGATCAAAAGCACATCGCGACCGGCGACCTCGTTGTCGATGTCGCGCAGCACCCTCACCTCACCGCTGGTCGTGCCGGCGCCATAGCTGGAGATGAAGATGAACTCGACCTCCGGCGACAGGCCGACATCGTGCATGGCACGGATAAGATCGGCGGCGAAGATGAACGATCCCTTCAGCACCGAGATTACCAGAAGGTCGTGGTAGTCGTGCCAGGCGATCTCCTTGGCAAGTTCCAGGTTCCGCCGCGCGATGGCGGACGCCGAAAACAGGACTTCGATGTCCTTGCCGCGCACAACTGGCATTGGCTGCCTTTCCAGAAATGATCGCCTTTGCAGGCGAAGCCGACCGAAACGGTCTTCAACCCGTTTCTAGGCCTGTCGTGCCATCTGGCAAGGCCAAATCTTTCGCAGGGCGCCCGCGAACGGTCGGATATCCCAGCGCGTCGCGAATCGTTTATCTGGTGACCTGTTGATTTTCTGCCGCCGCTCTAACGAACCAGCGCATGGCCGCCCGAAATCCAGAAAGCGGCAAAGGCGGCACCGACGCCGACAATCCAGAAGATCGGCCCACCATGCACCCACAACGGCCGTTCGATGGCGGTTTCGGGCTTGCGCAACATGTCCATGCCTTCGATCGAAGGCGTGGAAATCATGCGCGCAGGCGGCGGCGTAAAGTCTGGACGTGTAAAATGGCTGGGCAGCACCTCATAGTCGGCATCGATGACGTCGGCGGTCACGTCATGCATGATGCGTTCCGGCTCGGCGGCCGGATCGGTCATGATTTCGCCGGAAACCGGGCGCGCGGTTCGATCCTCAGCCATCATGGCCCAACACTACGGCACCTGTTCGCTGTTCGTTTCTTTTGGGTAAACGGAAATGGTTAACGCTTCCCCACCGGAACCCCTGTGACTCGCTCGAAAAGCCCCCAAATTAACCGTCGGTTAACCATGCCGGCCGATGGTCTTTCCACAGAAGGGGCTGGCATCTTGCCGCCGAGAATTTCAGGTCGTCGAAAGTGATCCGCTTCGAAAATGTCGGCCTCCGTTATGGCATGGGTCCGGAGATTCTCCGCGACATCTCCTTGCACATTCCGGAGCGCTCCTTTCAGTTCCTGAGCGGGCCTTCAGGCGCCGGCAAGACGACGTTGCTGCGGCTTTTGTTCATGTCACTGAAGCCGACGCGCGGCCTGATCACCATTTTCGGCAAGGACCGCTCGCGCATCTCGCGTACCGAATTGCCGCATCTGAGACGACGCATCGGCGTGGTGTTCCAGGATTTTCGCCTGCTCGACCATATGACCACCTACGAGAACGTGGCCTTGCCGCTGCGCGTGCGCGGCCGCGAGGAGGCGACCTACCGCACCGACGTCACCGAGCTGCTGAAATGGGTTGGCCTCGGCGAGCGCATGCATGTGCTGCCGCCGGTGCTGTCTGGCGGCGAGAAGCAGCGCGCCGCGATAGCCCGGGCGTTGATCGAGCAGCCCGAGATCCTGCTCGCCGACGAGCCGACCGGCAATGTCGACCCGCCGCTGGCGCGACGCTTGCTGCGGTTGTTCATCGAGCTCAACCGGCTGGGCACCGCCGTGGTGATCGCCACACACGACCTCGGCCTGATGGAACAGGTCGATGCACGGCGAATGATCCTGGCCGGCGGAAGGCTGGACATCTATGACTGAGCTCTCCGTCGAACATTTCGAGGGTCAGGACGCCGCGGCGGCAAAGCCCCGCGTCCAGCGCAAAATGGCGCCGATCGTGCCGGCGCAGAACATCGCCGGCCGGGCGCTGGTGCTGGTCATCGCCATCATGACGTTTCTATCCTGCCTGACGTTTGGCGCAGTCACGCTGGTGCGTGACACCGCCTCCGTCTGGGAGAACCAGATCTCGCGCGAAGCGACCATCCAGATCAAGCCGGTCGACGGCCTCGACATGGAGGCTGCACTTGCACTGGCCTCGCAGATCGCCGGCGAATTCCCCGGCGTGAAGAGCGCCAGGATCGTCGACCGCGAAGCGACGGCCCGGCTGCTCGAGCCTTGGCTGGGCTCGGGCCTGAACATCGATGAGCTGCCGGTGCCGCGCTTGATCATCATCACCATCGACGAGAATAGTCCGCCCGATTTCGCCGCACTGCGCGCGGCAATCACGCCGAAGCTGCCGAGCGCCTCGCTCGACGATCATCGCACCTGGGTCGACCGGCTGGTTGCCATGGCCCGCACCACGGTTACGATCGGTATCGCAGTGCTGGCGCTGATGCTGTCTGCGACGGTGCTGACCGTTGTATTCGCGACGCGCGGCGCCATGGCCGGCAATGGTCACATCATCGAGGTGCTGCATTTCGTCGGCGCCGAGGCGCGCTTCATCGCGCGCGAATTCCGCCGGCATTTTCTGGTCACCGGCATGAAGGGCGCCGCGGCAGGCGGCGCCGCGGCGATCCTCGTCTTCATCGTCTTCTCCTGGTGGTCGTCACGCAACATGGCGACACCGCAGGCCGATCAGGCGACTGCCCTGTTCGGCAATTTCGCCATCGGCTCGGCGGGTTATCTCGGGGTCGCTGTCATGGTGCTGGTGATCGGCGCGCTGACGGCGGCAACCTCCCATTTCACCGTGGTTACCTATCTCAGCGACATCGACATTCGCCAGCCGGACGCCGGCTAAAGGAAAGATCGATCACGGATGAAAACTCATCGTCACGAAAATTGCATTTTTTTCCTACCAAAGGCCGTATTTCGGGATTAACCATTTCATGATGGACGTTCGGGACTCGACCGATACCGCTGGATGCATGCCAGTGCTGGTTGCGCGCCCGCCCGTGTTCGCCGAGCCTGATGAATTTGCCAAGCCGGATCAGTTCGCCAAACATGGGCGGCTGCTGGCAGCCCGCTCCTTGCGCATCTCGGCTCTCCTTCTGCTCGCCTTTATGGCGCTGTTTATCGCCGGCTTCGGCTGGTTCGCCAATACCGTCAGCCGTCTGACGACGCCCGCCAATCCGGCCAGGGCCGACGCTATCATCGTGCTGACCGGCGGCCAGTCGCGCCTCGACGCTGCGATGGGCCTGCTTGCCTCAGGCAAGGGCGAGCGGCTGCTGATCAGCGGCGTCCATCCCTCCGCCAGCCGCCGCCAGCTTCAGGCCGCGACCGGCGGCGACAAGAGGCTGTTTTCCTGCTGCGTCGACATCGACCGCGCCGCGCTCGACACGATCGGCAATGCCGAGGAAAGCGCCAAATGGGTCGAGGACCATGCCTACGGCACCGTCATTCTCGTCACCAACAATTATCACATGCCGCGCAGCCTGCTGGAAATGGGCCGGCTGCTGCACGGCGCAAGGCTCGAGCCCTATCCGGTGGTCAACACCAACCTCGAGAATGGCGGCTGGCTGACCAAACCGGGAGCGCTGCGCGTGCTGTTCACCGAATACAACAAATACCTGCTGGCGCTGGCGCGCGGCATCATGCCGGTGAAGCGAACCGACAGCGTGACGCTGGCCGACGCCGCGGGCGGAAGCTGAACGGCACCGGCACTTTTATTCCCTTGCTCTTATCCCCTGGCCGCTGCATCCGATCGCAAGCGTGCGATCTCCCGTTCGAGCCGTTCGATGCGCTTGTCGCGTTCGCCGAGCGCCGCCGCCACGTCGGCCGCTTCGAAACGCTGCGGTATGTGCTGCGAGCAATTTGAATCCCAAGCCGAAACCGTAAACAGGATGATCTGCTCGGGTCGCGCCTTATAGTCTTGCGGCATCAGCTTTGCCGTCAGCTCGGCATCGCCCTCGACGACTTGCGCTTTGCCCCAGATCTTGATGCGCTGCCGGTGCGCATAATCGATCAGGAACAGGAAAGCCTGTGGGTTGTCGCTGAGGTTGCCCTGGGTGATGAACTGCCTGTTGCCGGAAAAATCGGCAAAGCCGATCGTCCGCTGGTCGAGTACCTTGAGGAAACCGGCAGGCCCGCCGCGATGCTGGATGTAAGGCTGCCCGTCCGCATTGGCGGTCGACAGAAAGACACTGGTCTGCCCCTCGATGAAGGCGGCGAGATCGGGCGTGATTACCGCCTGCCAGCCGCCACGCTCCTCGACACGGGCATAGGCCTGGCGCGAGCCCTTGCGGGCCTGGATCGCCTTCACCGTCGGGGTGAAGGCGACATCGCTGGTGTGAGCGTTCATGGAAGCCCTCCTTTACGCGCCGAGTTGCGCTGCATTGTTCGCCCACGAAATAGGGCCTTCCGTCTTCGAGATGCAGATGCCATATCTGCAATCTACCCTTCCGTTTTTCGGAAGGGCAAATTTTTCGGGAGAACTATGGATCGCCTCCAGTCTATGTCGCTTTTCGTTGCCGCGGCGGAGACAGGCAGCCTCTCGGCTGCCGGGCGCCGCTTCGGCATTCCGCTGACGACGGTCAGCCGCAAGGTTTCGGACCTGGAAAGGCACCTGAAGACACGGCTGTTGAACCGCTCGGCGCGGCAGCTGTCGCTGACCGATGCAGGCCACGCGTATCTCGCCGCCTGTCGTCGCATTCTCGATGAGGTCGGCGAGGCCGAGCGAATAGCCGCCGGCGAATACAGCGCCCCGACCGGCGAACTGATCGTCACTGCGCCGATCGTCTTCGGCCGCCTGCATGTGCTACCGGTCATCACCGGCTTCCTCTCCGTCTATCCTGAGGTAAGTGTGCGGCTGACACTCGCCGACCGGATAACCCAGTTGGTCGAAGAGCACATCGATCTCGCCATCCGCATCGGCGAGCTTGCCGATTCGAGCCTGATCGCCACCCGCCTGGGTTCGATCCGCCGCGTCGTTTGCGCGAGCCCGGCCTATCTCGCCGAGCACGGCACACCGCAAACGCCGCAAGAGCTTGCAGCACACAGTGCCATCACCTTCGAAGGGCTCACCGCCGCAGCCTGGAGCTTCGCCACCGGCAAGACTGAATTCAGCGTGCCGGTCCGCTCCAGGTTACGGGTCAACACGGCTGAGGCAGCAATCGATGCGGCGATTGCCGGCGTCGGCGTGACGAGGCTGCTTTCCTACCAGATCGCCACCGCCGTCCGGTCGGGTACGCTGCGCCCGGTGTTGCAAGAGTTTGAGCCAGACCCATGGCCGGTGAGCCTCGTCCATGCCGGCCAGGGGCTACTGCCGGTGAAGCTGCGCGCATTCCTCGACTTCGCCGCCCCGCGCCTGAGACAGCGCCTGCTGCAGGCGGCGTGGCAAACGTGACGAAGACGGCCCATCGCAAGGCCGGGCCGATCGCCCGCCTCGCAGCGTTTCCTTTTTGCCGGCGCTTGGTGTAACCAACGCACACCTCCTCACCGGGCAATCGCTGTATGCTCTATCTCCGCTCGCTGGCGTTCAATCTCGCCTTCTACCTCAATTTGATCGTCCAGATGATCCTCTGGACCCCGTATTATTTCCTGTCGCCGCGCCATCGCGCCTGGTTCGTGCCGAAATTCTGGTCGCGCACCAGCATGTGGCTCTACGACAAGATCGCCGGCACCAGAAGTGAGATCATGGGCCAGGAAAACCTGCCTGAAGGCTCCTTCATCCTGGCGCCGAAGCACCAGTCCTTCTGGGACACGATCGCTTTCCTGCCGTATCTCGACGATCCCGTTTACATATTGAAGCGGGAGCTGACCTGGATCCCGTTCTTCGGCTGGTACATTTTGAAGATGCGGATGATTCCTGTCGACCGCGGCAGCCGCTCGAAGGCATTGAGGACGGTGATCGCCGCGACCAAACAGGAATTGGCGCGCAATCCGCGCCAGCTGATCATCTATCCCGAGGGCACCCGCCGGGCGCCGGGCGACGAACCGGTCTACAAATACGGCATCGTCGAACTCTATGCGCAACTTGGCATTCCGGTGGTGCCGGTCGCTCACGTCGCCGGCCTCTATTGGCCGCGCCGCAAATTCCTGCGCTATCCCGGCACGATCAAGGCGCGCTTCCTGCCGCCGATCCCGCCCGGCCTCGGCAAGGACGAATTCATGCAACGGCTGATCGCCGAGACGGAGGCCGCCTGCGACCAGCTCCTCGTCGAGGCGTCGCAGACGCCGTACCCGCCGCCGATGCCGCCGACGGCGGTGAAACGGCTTGGTGAGCTGGACGCGAAACCTGAATTGAAAGGCTGAGGCAACGGCCGCGGATGCCAGAAGGGCTCACGGCAGGGCAGCCAGGGCGGCTGTTGCAATCAGCGTCACCGCAAACACCCGATTGATGATCCGCGAGGCCAGCGGTTGGCGCAGCAAACGTGCAAAAGCCGCGCCGGCGAGAAGCCACAAGAGATGAATGGCAACGATCATCAAGGCGAGAACCGTCAGCTTGGCTGAAATACCAAGACCGCCGGCGCCGGAAGACGCGCCGGCGAACACGGCGGCAATCGCCACATAGGCTTTCGGGTTGGCAACCGCCAGAAGGAACCCGCCAAGGAAGGTGGGAAGCGCCACTCCACCGACGCGCGCCGTCAGTGGCGGCGCCGTCGCTATCTTGAACGCCAGGTAGAGGATGTAGGCTGCCGAAGCAACCGCCAGCAGCGCTGCGACCTTTGGCAGCGCGGTGAGAACAGCCATGATGCCCGTCGCCACCACCAAAAGCACGAGGACCGTGCCGACAACGATCCCCGAGGCATAGCGGAGCGAATCGCGCAGGCCGAACGCGGCACCGACCGCGGTGACACTTATCGTCGCCGGCCCCGGGCTGCCCATGACGATGGCCGATGCCAGCACGAGCGCCAGCAATTGCTGCCATAGCTGCTGATCGAGAAGAACCTGTCCGGCCATGCGGCGTCCTGCATCCTGTGACGATGCAGGGACGGTAGGACAAGGCAGCGGTGCCGGTCTTGAACGATCGTGCGCGGCTATGCGCTGGCCTTGTCGAGCTCGGCGATATCGTCCGGGCTGAGCTGCAACGACGCGGCACGCACCAGGCTGTCGACCTGGTCGAGCGTCGTCGCGCTGGCGATCGGAGCGGTGACGCCGGGCCGCGCCATTACCCAGGCAAGCGCCACTTCCGCCGGCTTGGCCGAATGTCTGGCTGAAACGGCATCGAGCGCTGAGAGAATGCGCATGCCGCGCGCGTTGAGATAGCCTTTCACACCGCCGCCGCGCGGGCTTTTGCCGAGGTCGGCTTCGCTGCGGTACTTGCCGCTCAAAAATCCCTTGGCGAGGCTGAAATAGGTGATGACGCCGATGTCCTCGGCCACGCACAGGTCACGCAGCGGACCATCGAAGGACGAGCGGTCGTGGAGATTGTATTCCGGCTGCAGCACCTCGTAGCGCGGCAGGCCGCGCAGGCTTGCCACGTCGAGTGCGGCGCGCAACTGGGCGGCGTCGAGGTTGGAGGCGCCGGCATAGCGGATTTTGCCCTTGTCGAGCAGTTTCTGGTAAGCGCCGAGCGTTTCCTCATAAGGGGTGGCCGGATCAGGCCAGTGCGACAGATAGAGGTCGACAGTATCGACCTGCAGCCTCTTCAGCGAGGCGTCGATGGCCTTTTCGATATAGGCGGCGGACAGGTCCCTTTTGCCCTGTCCCATATCCGAACCGACCTTGGTGATGACGACAACCTTGTCGCGGTTACCACGGCTCTTCATCCATTTGCCGATGACGGTTTCGGATTCGCCGCCCTGGTGGCCGGCAATCCAGCGCGAATAGGAATCGGCCGTATCGATGGCGTTGAAACCGGCGTCGACAAAGCGGTCGAGCAAGTCGAACGAGGTTTTCTCATCGGCAGTCCAGCCGAACACGTTGCCGCCCAGAACCAATGGCGCGATGGATAGGTCGGTGCGACCGAGACGACGCTTCTGCAAGGCTGATCTCCATGATGATTCATGCTGGGGCGGGTGGGAGCCGCCGACCGGGCTAACCTATGTCGCGCCGCGGCGACGTCAAACGCATAGCCTCCTTTCCAGCCCGCCGGCGCTTCACAAAACCGCGACCCGCCGCGCCGCGTCCCGGATATCCAAACCAGCAGCCTCTGAAGAAACGATCTGGCAAGTTTAGCACATAGATTGTCAAATCTGCCAATTCTGACTTTTGCCGGCCGATCGTAGGTTCCGCGGCGCCGACGCAAGTCTCGGAACGGTCTGGCCGGGCCCAGACTGTTGGCCTCGGATCGTTTGTTATGGAGAACGGCATGAAAGCAATTGTATTTGACGCCATCGGTTCGCCGCGCGACGTGCTCTACATGGGCGACCTGCCGATGCCGCGGATCGGCGACGGCGAGGTGCTGGTCAGGATGGTCTCGGCCTCGATCAATCCGGGCGACTTCCTGTTTATCCAGAACCTCTATCCCGAACCGAAGAAGCCGCATTTTCCCCAGCAGATCGCCGGAAATCATGGCGCCGGCATCGTCGAGGCCGTCGGCGCAAACGTCCCGTTGGAACCGGGCACGCTTGTAGCGTTCAGCTATTATGGCAGTTGGGCCGAGTACGCGGCCATTCCCGCCGAACGGCTGATCCTGTTGCCTGCCGGCTATCCCGTCGAACGCGCCGGGCAGATGGTGAACCCCATTACCGCGTGGGATCTGCTGACGGATTCCCGTGTGCGGCCCGGCCAGTGGTTGGCTGTCACGGCCGGCTATTCGTCGATTTCGACAATGGTGATGCAGTTCGCCCAACGACGCGGCATCAACGTCATCGCACTTGTGCGGCGCTCGCACCAAAGCTTCGACCTGAAAACGCTTGGCGTCGCCGCCATTCTTGACCTTTCGGACTTGAAGGCAAGTATCCGGGAAGCGGTGATGGATATCACCGGTGGCGCCGGATTGAACGGGATTATCGACAATGTCGGCGGACCTGTCAGCGGCGAATTGATCCGCACCCTGGCGCTTGGCGGACAGATGGTGATCAATGGCGGCATGAGTGCCGAGCGCTTCGAACTGCACAATTTCGATGTCTTGCTGAGCGGCGTCGAGATCAGGGCGAATATCTATCGCTATTTCTTTTCGCCGCCGGCCGAAGCCGACCGGCCTGTCCTACGCGAGATCATCGACATCTTCGGCCAGCCGGGCTTCCACATTCCTGTCGGCGGTCTCCACGCGCTGACCGGGTTCAAGCTTGCCGTGGCAAACAGCCTGGATCGCGCCGATCTTGGCAAACAGATTTTCAGGATGTAGCCCGCGTCACGACACCGAAGCTACGACGCGATCCGTCTCGTCACGTCTTCCAGCCAGTGATCGCTTATACCCAGTGCTTCGAGGTGCTCCAGCGTGCTGAGCACGTAATCCTCATTCCTGCCCGACTGGCCGACGGCGCCGCGAACGACGGCCGCCGCCTCGGCCGGGTCGAGCGCACCGGCATATTGCTCATGGCTGCGGTCCACGACATAGGCAACGGCTTCGACCGTCTCGCTCCCATCCGTTTCACTCTTGTCGAGGCGAACGCTGAGCACACGTTCGAGATAGACGTTGGTGACCAGTTCACGCTCGCGCAGATAGGAGATGACCTCGTTGCGCAGCTCGCCTGGGACCCGGAACGCCAGCCCGATGCAGGAGCCGCCGCGGTCGAGCCCGAGCACCAGGCCCGGCCGTTCGCGCGTGCCGCGATGCACGAAAGAATAAACGCAGAGCGAACGGCGGTAGCCATGCAGGCGGGCACGCCGCGTCTCGACATGCGCGAATCCGGGCCGCCAGATCAGTGAGCCGTAGCCAAAAACCCAAAAATCGCCCATATCGCCAAGCCTGATTGTGACGAACCACTCCACCGGTGGTGTTTCAGTCCGTCTACCTGTTGTTGCCGCAAGCGACAGCCCGCCCGTGCCACCCGCGTTAACGAAAGCCGCAGCATGACGTCAAGTGACGAGCGCCCGCCGCCCAGCCAACGTCGCCGCTTGTTGTGGCTTGCTGCTTTCATCCTCGTGCTGTTCGGCATCTACAGCGCCGGCTGGTTCTACCTGGCGGACCTGGTCGAGAGTGCAACCGACAAGGCGGTCGCCGATCTCGACGGCAACGGCATCAAGGCCGACTGCGCCAATCTCGCGGTCAGCGGCTATCCCTTCAGCTTCACCCTTTCCTGCGACAGCCTGGCTTACGAGGACGACAGCCGCAACGTCGCGGCATCGACAGGCAAGATCAACGCCGCCACGCAGATCACCCGGCTTTTGTCGCCTGCCGCCGAGCTCAGGGGGCCGCTCAGGACCTCTGTTCCCGGCATGACCCCGCTCTGGATCGACTGGGATAATCTGCGGGCCGACATGAAGCTCTCCTGGCCGCTGCCGAGACGCCTCTCGCTGCAGGCAGAAGGCCTGTCCGGCCAGACCGATCCGGCAGACGACACCGATCCCGTCTCGCTGTTCAGCGCCGGAACTGCCATCGGGCAATTGCGCCCAAACGGCCCGGACATCGACTATGCCGGCAATTTCACCGATCTCGAAATCGACGCGGCGGCCATCGACGGGCGCGTCTTGCCGCCGCTCGACGGCAGCGGCGACGTGACGCTGAAGAACGGCGTGACGCTGATCAAGGCAAATCCGAAGAGCCTGCGCGGCCAGGCGGCCGAAATCCACGAGCTCGATCTGTCGTCCGGAACTGCGCGCATCACCGTTTCCGGACCCCTGTCGGTCGATGACGACGGTCTCATAAATGCCGACTTGACGATCAGGCTCAATGATCCAAAGGCCGTGGCGGCGATCCTCGCCACCGCCATCCCCGAGCAGAAGAAAGAGATCCAAACCGGCTTTGCCGGACTGGCGCTGCTCGGCAACCAGCCGTCGATGCCGCTGAAGATCGTCAGGGGCAAGGCCTCGCTCGGCTTCATCCCGCTCGGCAAGATCAAGCCGCTCGACTAGAGGTCTGGCCTGCAACCGGCCTGCAGCGGCTTATCCCTTCGGCGGGTGTTCGACTGCCTGGCGGCCGAAATCGGGTACGTCGATATCCTGGCCGGCCTCGATGATCGAGCGGCGGACGGCGCGGGTGCGGGTGAACAGGTCGAACAGCTTTTCGCCGTCGCCCCAGCGGATGGCCCGCTGCAGCGAGGAAAGATCCTCGGAAAACCGCGCCAGCATTTCGAGAATGGCGTCCTTGTTGTGCAGGCAGACGTCGCGCCACATGGTCGGGTCGGACGCCGCAAGACGGGTGAAGTCGCGAAAGCCGGAAGCCGAGTATTTGATGACCTCGGACTTGGTCACCGACTCCAGATCATCGGCGGTACCAACGATGTTATAGGCGATGATGTGCGGCAGGTGCGAAACGATGGCCAGCGTCATGTCGTGATGCTGCGGGTCCATCGTGTCGATGTTGGAGCCGCAGCGGCGCCAGAATTCCGAGAGCTTTTCCAGTGCCGCAGGATCGGTGCCGGGCAGCGGCGTGAAGATGCACCAGCGGTTCTCGAACAGTTCGGCAAAACCGGCATCCGGTCCCGATTTTTCGGTGCCGGCCAAAGGATGGCCGGGGATGAAGTGCACGCCATCAGGCACATGCGGCTGCATCTGCGCGATGACCGAGGCCTTGGTCGAGCCGACATCGGTGAGGATGGCGCCCTTCTTCAGCGCCGGCGCGATCTCCTCGGCGACCGTACCTGAAGAGCCGACCGGCACCGAAACGATAACCAGATCGGCGTCGCGAACCGCCTCTTTGGCATCCGTCGTGTAGGTGTCGCCAAGGCCGAGTTGGCTCGCCCTTGCCAGCGTCGCGTCGCTGCGCGTCGAAATCGCGACTTGGCCGGCGAGCCCCTCGCGGCGGATGACGCGGGCCAGTGACGAGCCGATCAGGCCGATGCCGACCAGCGCGATCTTTTCGAACATCGGTGAAGTCATGGTGCTCTAGCTTTTCAGGAATGTCGCGAGTGCTGCGACAACGCCGCGATTGGCCTCTTCGGTGCCGATGCTCATGCGCAGCGCGTTGGGAAAACCGTAGCCGGAAACGCGCCGCAATATGTAGCCGCGCTGGCTGAGGTAGTCGTCGGCGGCCGCCGCCGAATGCTTTTTGTCCTCGGGAAAGTGGATGAGGATGAAATTGCCGACGCTCGGCGTCACCCGCAGCCCAAGCCCCGCCAATTGCTCGCTCAGCCAGGCCAGCCAGGTCTCGTTATGCGCGACGCTGCGTTCGATGTGCGCGCGGTCGCGGATCGCCGCGATGCCGGCCTCGATCGCCGTCGCATTGACGTTGAAAGGCCCGCGCACGCGGTTGATCGCGTCGATGACGTGCATTGGAGCATACATCCAGCCGATCCGCGCGCCGCCCAGGCCCAATTTGGAGAAGGTGCGGGTCATGACCACGTTTTCCGCGCTGCCCACCAACTCGACGCCGGCTTCATAGTCGTTGCGCCGGACGTATTCGGCGTAAGCGGCATCCAGCACCAGAAGCACGTTTCGCGGCAGGCCGGCATGCAGGCGGCGCACCTCCTGGAACGGCACGTAGGTGCCGGTTGGATTGTTTGGATTGGCAAGGAAGATGATCCTGGTGCGCGGCGTCACCGCGGCTAGGATCGCATCGATGTCGGCGCGTTCATCGGTCTCCTTGACCGTTACCGGGACGGCACCGGCCGACTGTATGTAGATCTTGTAGACCATGAAGCCGTGTTCGGTGATGATGGCTTCATCGCCGGGCGCGAGGTAGGTCTGCGCAAGCAGGCCCAGAATCTCGTCGGAGCCGTTGGAGCAGACGATGTTCGCCGGGTTGAGCCCGTGCACCTCCGCGATCGCTTCCCTCAGGCGCCTGGCGCTGCCGTCGGGATAGACCGCGAGCTTGTCGGCGACCGCGCGCGCGGCCTCTATCGCCTTTGGCGAAGGGCCGAGCGGGTTTTCGTTCGCCGACAATTTGTGGACCTTGGCGACACCTTCAGGCGCCGCGCTCTTGCCGGGCACATAGGCTTCGATCTCCATGATGCCGGCGCGGGGCCTTGGACGTGTCTGATCCGGTGTCTGGCTCATTCCATGAAATCCGTCGAGAGTGCCTCCATCCGGAGGCCGCAGCGGAAATACAAGCCGTGGCCCGGAATGTCGAGGGGCGGCAATTCGGGATCAAGAACTTGCCGTTGACGAAGCCATGCGTCAGTCCTAGAAGAGCAGCGAAAGTTCCGTGGTGATTTGGCCGGTCGGCTTGCAGCCACGTTAAACAACTTGCTAAAGGGCCGTTTGCATCCTGTAACCGGCTTTGCGAAGGCATGGCCGGTTTTTTGTTGCCCTGGCTGGCTGTTGCCCAGACCGGTGGACAGCTGAAGGCCGGGCAAGGAGATGTGATGGTCGCTTTGCGCGCGCGAAAAACCAACAACGAGGCCGACCAGCCGTCGAGCCCGGTGTTGCGTTTCGGCGCCGACAAGCCGCTCAAGCTCGACGCCGGCACGCTGCTGTCGCCGTTCCAGATCGCCTACCAGACCTATGGCACGCTCAACGACGCCCGCTCCAATGCAATCCTCGTCTGCCATGCGCTGACCGGCGACCAGCACGTCGCCAACACCAATCCGGTGACCGGCAAGCCGGGCTGGTGGGAAGTGCTGATCGGCCCCGGCAAGATCATCGACACCGACCGTTTCTTCGTCATCTCGTCCAACGTCATCGGCGGCTGCCTCGGCTCCACCGGCCCCGCCTCGACCAATCCCGCCACCGCCAAGCCTTACGGGCTCGACCTGCCGATCATCACCATCCGCGACATGGTGCGGGCGCAGTTGATGCTGGTCGAGCATTTCGGGATCGAACAGCTGTTCAGCGTGCTGGGCGGCTCGATGGGCGGCATGCAGGTGCTGCAATGGGCGTCCAGCTATCCCGAGCGCGTTTTCTCGGCGCTGCCGATCGCCACCGGCGCCCGCCATTCCTCGCAGAACATCGCCTTCCACGAGGTCGGCAGGCAAGCGGTGATGGCCGACCCCGACTGGCATGGCGGCAAGTATTTCGAGCATGGCAAGCGGCCGGAAAAGGGGCTGGCTGTGGCGCGCATGGCCGCCCACATCACCTATCTGTCGGAAGCAGCGCTGCACCGCAAGTTCGGCCGCAACCTGCAGGACCGCGAAGCGCTGACCTTCGGCTTCGATGCCGACTTCCAGATCGAGAGCTATCTGCGCCATCAGGGCATGACCTTCGTCGACCGCTTCGATGCCAACTCCTATCTCTACATGACCCGGGCGATGGACTATTTCGATCTCGCCGCCGACCATGGCGGCCGTCTGGCCGATGCCTTCGCCGGCACCAAGACGCGCTTCTGCCTGGTTTCGTTCACCAGCGACTGGCTGTTCCCGACCGAGGAGAGCCGCTCGGTCGTGCACGCGCTGAACGCGGCCGGCGCCTCGGTCTCGTTCGTCGAGATCGAGACCGACCGCGGCCACGACGCCTTCCTGCTCGACGAGCCGGAACTGTTCGCCGCCATCAGAGGCTTCATCGCCTCGGCCGCGCGCGCGAGAGGGCTTGGCGCATGACCCCGAAAAGTTGCAGACTTTTCGGATCAGGACCATGCGCCAGGCAAGAGCCGAACGCATGAGCGTCAACCGCGCCCAGCGCGTCGACCTCGAAGTCGTCGCCGATCTCATCCCGCCGCAGTCGCGGGTGCTGGACGTCGGTTCCGGCGACGGCCTGCTGCTCGAATTGCTGCAGGAGACCAAGAAGGTCGACGGCCGCGGGCTGGAACTGTCGCAGCGCGGCGTCAACGAATGCGTGGCGCGGGGCCTGTCGGTCATCCAGGGCGATGCCGACAAGGATCTCCAATTCTATCCCGACAAGGGTTTTGATTTCGTCGTCTTGTCGCAGACCTTGCAGGCGACCCGCAATCCGAAGCTGGTGCTCGACGAGTTACTCCGGATCGGCAATCGCGCCATCGTCTCCTTCCCCAATTTCGGCCATTGGCGGGTGCGCTTTTCGCTGCTCTTCAACGGCCGCATGCCGGTGACCAAGGACCTGCCCTATTCCTGGTACGACACGCCCAACATCCATTTCTGCACCATTCGCGATTTCGTCAATCTGTGCGACGAGCTTGGCGCGACGGTGGAAAAGGCAACCGCGCTCGACGCCAACGGTCAGCGGATCGGCTTCTCGATGCCGTGGTGGTTCTGGAACTTTTTCGGCCAGCAGGCGGTGTTCCTGTTGAAACGATAAAAGCCAACCGTAGCAAATCGCCCCCTTATTCGAGAACGTCGGTGGCCTTGTGCGGGTGCTGGACGCCGTCGACCAAGACCACGTCGGATTGGGAATTGCCGGTGCGCAGCGGCAATATCTCCTGATAGGCGGGCGAGTCGTACCATGCGCGCGCCTGCTGCCTGTCGGGGAACTCGATGATTATGAGGTAACCCGGCCAGGTGTTTTCAACGACTTCCACCTCGCCTCCGTGCACCACGAAACGCCCGCCAAACGGCTCCAGCGTGGCATCGATCTTGTGCAGGTACTCGACGATCTGCGGCCCCGGCGTGACCTGGCGCATATGGGCGACGGCGTAGGCGGTCATGGCGTAACTCCCTGATGGTCGAAAGCCGGACAACCGGCTTGATGGGAGCAGTTTGCCGAGACCTAGTGCGCTGGTCGATTACCCCAGAGGTAATGACACTGAATACAAAACCGGCGCGCCGCTGCCGTCACCTGAAGATATTTCTGCCTGGCACCGATGATTTTGGCGCGCCTGCGCTGTCCTTATCGATGAGCGCGCCTGGATGGTCCGGCGGCCGGGAACAGAGAGGTGATCCATGGGATCGTTGCAAAATCAGAATGTCGTCGTCGTCGGAGGCAGCCGTGGTGTCGGCCGCTCGATCGCGGAGGCCGCCCTCAAGGAGAGAGCGACGGTGCTGGCCGTCGCCCGCGGAAAACAGGCCCTGGCGCAATTTGCCTGGGAGGTCTCGGGCGTGAAGACGCTCGCGGTCGATGCGACGGTGGACTCCGCCCCCGACAAGGTATTCGGCGCGCTGGAGCCGGACGTGCTGGTGATCTGCGCAGGCGCGCTGGCGCCTTCCGCGCCGGTGCGCGAACAGAACTGGAAGGCGTTCTCGGCAAACTGGGACACGGACGTCAAGGCGTCGTTCCTGTTTTGCCGGGCCGCTCTGCGGCGTCCGCTCAAGCCGGGGAGCCGGATCGTCTTGATCTCCAGCGGCGCGGCCTTGACCGGCGGACCACCGAACGCCGGCGGCTATGCCGGCGCAAAACGCATGCAGATGTTCCTGGCCGGTCATAGCCAGAAGGAGGCCGATCGACTTGGCCTCGGCCTGCGCTTCATGGCGCTCGCGCCGATGCGCATCATGCCGGAGACCGGCGTGGGCAAGGCCGGCGTCGACAGCATCGCGGCCTATATGGGCATCCAGCCGGCGGACTTCATCGCCGCCATGACCGACATGCAAACGCCGGCCGATGTCGGACGGGCGGTGGTCGCGCTGGCCACCGGTCAGCCGCAAGGCAGTTCCTTCATGGTGAGCGGTAGCGGGCTTGCCCCGGCCGCCTGAGGCGCGCGTAATGCGAACCTGACCCGGAATCCGGATGCAGCCCGAAAGTAGCATGACAGACGCTCAACCACCTCTGGAACCAGCAGGCCAGCCGATCCTCGATCGGCTGGCCTTCGAGAAGGTCACGGCCGCCCATCGCCGCGAGCTCAAGCTGCATTGCTATCGCATGATGGGTTCGTTGCACGAGGCCGACGACCTCGTCCAGGACACGTTGCTTCGCGCCTGGCGCGCCAGGTCGGAGTTCGACGGGCGAGGTTCGGTTCGCGGTTGGCTCTACATGATCGCGACCAACGCTTGCCTCAACGCCATCAAGGCGAGGTCGAGGGCGCACCGCATTCTCCGGGAACCCGGACGGCCGCCCTCGCACGGAGCGGCCATAGGCGGGCCGGTAGCCGACATCGCCTGGCTGGAGCCCTACCCCGACGCCGAGCTTCCAGACATTGCCGGCAGCGAGCCAGGTCCGGAAGCCCGTTACGAGAGCCGCGAGGCCGTCCAGCTCGCCTTCGTCGCCGCCATCCAGGATTTGCCGCCCAGGCAGCGCGCCGCGCTGCTGCTTGCCGACGTCCTCGGATGGTCGGCTGTCGAGACGGCGCGTTTGCTGGGAGGATCGACGGCTTCGATCAACAGCGCGTTGCAGCGCGCCCGCGCAACGCTGGCGGCGCGCTATCCTCAGGGACGGCCGGCCAGCCGATCACGGCCCAGCCCCGAAGAAGGCCTGCTGCTCGAACGCTACATGCAGGCCTGGCAGGCCGCCAATCTCGACAGCTTGATCGAGCTGCTGCGCGAGGACGCCATCTATACAATGCCGCCCTGGCGCGAATGGTATCAAGGCCGCGAAGCGATCCGCGGTTTCTTCGAGACCGTCTGGCCGAGGTTTGGCGGCTTCCGCACACTGGCCACCCGCGCCAATGCCCAGCCGGCGGTCGGGGTTTATTCCCGCAGCCACGATGGCCCTGAATGGCGGGGCCATTCCCTGCATGTGTTCGACGCGGCCGAGGGCGGGATCGCTTCCTTGACGATCTTCATAGGGCCGCTCGGGCCATCTCTGTTCCCGGCCTTCGGCCTGCCGCCAGCCTAGCCTACGCCTGGGCCAGCCTTACCGGTCAAGTTCCGGGAAATATGGGTCCGAGAAAAACCGCCGGTCGCGCTCGCCTTGCAGGCAGTCGATCGGTGCGTCGATGCGGATCGTCCTCGGATCCACCTTGGGATACTCGATGCCGCTGACCTCGAGGATCAGTTTGCGGCGAGTGGCGGTGGAAAATTCGGAAGCAGCATAGATCGGCAGCACGAACGAGCCCGGCCCGCCGGTAACGCATTCGGCATAATACCGGTCGAGATGGCTGAAGGTGGGTGACGGGCTGATCAGGATCGGCAGCCCATTTATGACGATGCCCTTCGCCAGCGCCGCATCGCGTGCCGTTGTGACCGGCAGGCCGGTGTTGTTTGGGCCGTCGCCCGAGACGTCGATGACGCGGCGCTTGCCGGCGAAGGCCGTGCCGTCGAAAAGCTCGGCGCCGAAAGCCACTGCACCGGAGATCGAGGTGCCGCGAAAGCTCCTGAACGGGCGGGCCGCGATCTTGTCGGCGAAAGCGTTGGCGCTCTCCTTGCTGTCGACGACCTGCCAGGCAATGACCCCATCGTCGCGGATGGTGCCAGCCCATTCGAAATAGGCGATGGCGATGCGGCCGGAGGTGCCGGCACGCACGGCGTTGATGAAGTCGGGGTGGCGCAGCGCCGCGACATAGCCAGCGCGCTGCAGGGCAAACTCCCTTTCATCCATCGACTGCGAGATGTCGACGGCCAGCACCAGCTCGACATCGACGACAATTGCATTGGCCGGCGCGGCCGCAGGTGCCGCCGGGGTGCAGGCAAGGCAGGCGAGCAGGGCGAGAGCGTCAAGCATGGCCGATCGGAACGTTCCCATCTGAAACGATCGCGACAGTTTTTCGCCGCGATCGCGGCGAAATAAAGCTTGCCTTCTATTTCTTTCGGCCGGCCGAGGCGATAGCCGGGGGCGGTTCGATGGCACCTGCCCTGATACGGGCCGGCTTGAGTGGCGGTTGGCCGGCATCCTTGACGATGGTCAACGCCCGGCGGAAGAAGCGGGCATAGTGCTGGCCGCGGCCGATATTGAGGATCCCGGCGTCGGGAAGGCGCTTCTCCAGCATCGACAGCACTTGCCTCAGCGTTGGGCCGTCGAACGCGTCCAGCGCCTCGTCGATGATCACCCATTTCGGCCGTCGCAAGGCCAGCCTGGCAAAGGCCAGCAGACGCTGCTCGTCGTCGCTGAGCTCACGCTCCCAGCGCGCCGAGCGATCGAGCGAGGACGACAGGCGTTGCAGCCCGACATCGGCCAGCACCTCCGAGATCTCGGCATCGCTCGCCTCCGCAGCGCCGTCTGAATGGTTGAGCACCTCGCGCAGCTTGCCTAGCGGGAAATAGGGGGTACGCGGAACAAAGATCGGCGCTTCTCCGGCCGGCATGCCGATCCGTCCGCTGCCCCATGGCCACAGACCGGCAATGGCCCGGAAGAACAGCGTCTTGCCGGCGCCCGGATCTCCGGTGAGCATGACCCGGTCGCCGGCGCGGATTTCGACATGCGGCTCGGCAAGCTTGGTGCATCCCTCCGGCGAGGCGATCTCGAGTTTCTCGAAGGTCAGGCTGCCGTCCGGGTTTTCGCCGAACGAAATGCGCCTTTCCGTATGGTGCAGCGCGTCGGTGTCGCCAAGCGCGATGCGGAAGTCGGCGACCCGCATCAGCGTAGCGCGCCAATCGGCGATGCCGCCGATATTGTTGATGAACCAGCGCAGCGAGGAATGGACCTGGTTGAAAGCGCCGACTGCCATCATCAAGCCGCCAAAGCTGATATCGCCGGCAAAATAGACCGGTGAGGCGACAAGGATCGGCGCGACGACAGTGATCCAGCCATAGGTGTCGGTAACCCAGGAAAGATTGATCTGGGCGCTGTAGATGCGCCGCATGGCGCCCAGCACCATGCCGAGA
This sequence comes from Mesorhizobium sp. M0166, assembly GCF_040322255.1. Lineage (NCBI taxonomy): Bacteria > Pseudomonadati > Pseudomonadota > Alphaproteobacteria > Hyphomicrobiales > Phyllobacteriaceae > Mesorhizobium > Mesorhizobium sp. M0166. The sequence continues at coordinate 49,922 of NZ_JAMYTD010000035.1, forward strand.
TCGAATTCGAGCCGGCGCCTGGCATCGGCCTCGCCATGCGCCAGCGCGATGGCATCGACGTTCTCGTTGACGCGAACCACCGAGGAGCGCAGCTCCGCTTCACGCGTATAGCGATCGTTGTTGAAGCGGATCAGCGGCCGTCCGACCAGCCAGCTCAACCAGGAGGCGGTGCCAGCATAAAGGATCGCCGCCCAGACCATGTAGCCGGGTATGGCCAGCGAATGGCCTCCTATGTGGAAGACGAAGCCGGAAGACAGCGACCACAGAACCCCAACAAAGGAGGCAAGCAGGATGCAGGACTGCAGCAGGCCGATGCCGAGGCCGGTGGAAAGATCGGAGAGATGCCCGGCATCCTGCTGCAGGCGCTGGTCGGGATTGACGCCGATGGCGCCGGCATGGGTCAGCCGGAAGGCACGCGCCGGCCGCATCCATTCGTCGATCAGGTCGAGCGTCAGCGCCTCGCGCAGCTTCAGGCGGAGCATCTGGTCGAGCCAGGTCTGGCCGACATTGAGCACCACAAGCCCGCCGGCGATGCCGGCAAAGACCAGAAGCTGATGCAGGAAAGCCGGCATGTCGCGCCGCGCCAGCGCGTCGTAGAAAGGCTGGTTCCAGCGATTGAGCAGAATCTGCCCGATCGAGCTCGCCACGATGACTGCGACGATGCCGATCGCGGCCCAAAACAATTGCTTTCGCACTGGCGAGGTGGTCAGCGCCAATTTGATTGTTGCCAGCTGCTCACGCAGGCTGCTGGCTTCAATCGACGTGGCAAGCTTCTGGGCACTGGCCTCGACATCCGGAAGATCAGCCATGAGTGGATCCTTGCATTCGGAAGCGGTGCTGAAACCCGGTCATAGAATCGACCGCGTATGCCTTCAATCGGGCAGCCAACCTGTCCGCGACAGATAGGTGAGAAAAAGCCTGCGTCGGATCACGAACGCGTCATCTTGGCGGCGCCAGACGTTCGGTCCGCGACAGCCGGCCAAGCGTCGGCGCGCCATGCGGCGAGAGAACCGGCACGAAGACACGGCGGGACGCGCGCTGGGCAACCGGCACGCCTTGATAGAGCCGCTTCTGCGCCTCGACGACGATAACGCCCGAAAAGATCGGCCAGAAGCGCCGGCCGGCGCGTTCCAGCACATTGTGAAACTGCATCATGAAACGTCGCGGCGACGGCGGGAAGAACAGCGCATCGGACCACGCCGCCGGCGTGAAATTCGCTTCGCGCAGCAATTCGGTGAGCTGGCCGCGCGAGAACGGCCGGCCATTGCCGAAAGGCGTGTGCTCGAAGCGCGCCCAGACGCCGCGCCGGTTGGGCACGACGATGACGACACGGCCGGCCGGCGACAGCACCCGCCAGATCTCGTTCAGCGTCTCGCGCGGGTTCTCGACATGTTCGAGCGAATGGACGAGGAGCATGCGGTCGATGCAGGAATCGACCAGCGGCAGTTCCTCGTCGAAGACCAGGGCGGTCGCCGTCGGCCCGGTCGCCGGCCAGACCACCGCGCCCTGCGTTGCCGGCATGAAGGCAAAGACACGCTCGGCATCGCTGCCGAAGCGCTCCAGCCACGGCAAGGTGTAGCCGAGGCCGACCAGCCGCTCGTTGGGCACGACGGCCCATATCGAGGACAGCGCCATGGTGATCGAGCGTTCGGCCAGGCGGCCGAGCGTGGTCGAATAAAACGAACGGAGATCGACAATGTCAGAATGCATGGGCGGAACGGTAGCTTCGAAGCAGTCCAAGTTCAACAAAGGCAGATGACATCGGCTGGCAGGCGCCCTATGTCTGCGGCAATAAAGGGAGAGATACGATGCCCGTCGAGATCGAACAATTCATGTGCCGCAGCGACAATTTCGGCGTGCTGGTGCATGACCCGAAAAGCGGTGAGACGGCGCTCATCGACGCGCCCGAGGAGGCGCCGATCCTGGCGGCGATCAAGCGCACCGGCTGGACCCCGACGATGATCCTGACCACTCACCACCATCTCGACCATGTCGAGGCCAATCTGGCGCTGAAGGAGCGCTTCAAGCTGCGCATTGTCGGGCCGGAAGCCGAAAAGGCAAAGATTCCCGGCATTGACGAAACTGTCGAGCAAGGCTCGGTCGTCCACCTCGGCGACGAGCGGATCGAGGTCATCGCCACACCCGGCCACACGGCCGGCCATGTCACCTATCATCTGCCGGCGTCGAAAGTGGCATTCGCCGCCGACACTCTGTTTGCGCTCGGCTGCGGGCGGCTGCTCGAATGCAAGCCGCCGGTGATGTACGAATCCCTGAAGAAGCTCGCGGCGCTGCCGGCCGAGACGGTCGTCTATTGCGGCCATGAGTATACGCTGGCCAACGCCCGTTTCGCGCTCACCGTCGACCCGACCAATTCGGCGCTGAAAGAGCGCGCCGCGAAAATCGAGGCGCTGCGCGCCGACGGCAAACCGACGCTGCCAACGACGATCGGCGAGGAACTGTCGACCAATCCGTTCCTGCGCTGGCACGATCCGGCGATCCGCAGGCATCTCGGCCTGGAGAAGGCCTCCGACGCCGAAGTGTTCGCCGAGATCCGCAAGCGCAAGGACAATTTCTGAGCGGCGCCAGGAGCTAGGGTCATGACCAGTTCCGCCGAAATCATCGCCCTGCTCGGCCTGAAGCCGCATCCGGAAGGCGGCTGGTATGCCGAGACCTTTCGCGACGGCGCGACAGGCACGCGCGGCCATTCGACGGCGATCTATTTCCTCCTCGAGAAGGACCAATTGTCGGCCTGGCACCGGGTCAAGGACGCGGCCGAGGTCTGGCATTTCTATGACGGTGCGCCGCTGGCGCTGTCGATACATCGAGAAGGCGGTCCCGTCATCGAGGAGATCCTCGGTACGGCGCTTGCCGCAGGCGAGCGGCCGCAGATCGTCGTGCCGGCAGGCTGGTGGCAGTCGGCACGCAGCCTCGGCGAATGGACCCTGGTCGGCTGCACCGTGGCGCCGGGGTTCGATTTCGCGGCCTTCGAATTGGCCGAACCAGGCTGGCTGCCGGGAACGCCCTAGGCACCTAGCCCAGCAGGAAACCCAGCGTGATCGCTAGCTGGCCGACGTAATACAGCGCCCAGACCGCATGGCGCACCCAGATGCGGTGCGGCGAGATTGCCGGCAGCAGGAACTTTTCCGCGGCGTGCAGCCCGTCGGACAGCATGAGCAGGACGACGCCGCCGACGACCCAGACGCTGTTCAGGCTGAGCGCCGCAATGCCCATGGCAAGCAGTGCCGCGGCATGCACACCGATCGGCAAACGCAAGCCCGGGCCGACGCGGCGCCGGAGCGCGAAAAGCATGGCCAGCACCGACACGATCATCGCCAGCACGATCGCTACCCGCCACGGCTCGGCCGAAAGCAGCCCGAGGCCGCCGCCGGCACGCAGGAACAGCACGACATAAAGCACATGCGCGGCAAGAAAACTGGCCGTGCCGCCAAGAAATGCCTTCTCGCCGTCGCGCGACAGGAAGGCGTCGCCGACGGCGCTGACGCCCAGCGCGGCGACGAGCAGCCATGGGCCGCCCTGTTGCACGACCAGCACCGCCAACATCGCAACCGCCAATGTCCTTGCAGCCGATCGCGAAAGGCGCGGCGGCATGCCGAGGCTGAACGCGTAAATCACCGCCGCCGCCAGCGAAAACACCAGCGTCGCATTGGCACTGGCATCGATGCCGCCGGGAAACGGCATCATGCGTTTGCCTCGCTCGTGGCCCTCTTGCCCAGGAACAGCGATTTCGCCGCCAGTGCCGCGCCGCCGGTGATCAGCACGCAGGCGGCGAGGATGCGCCATGACGGCTCGGCGAAGCCCGCGGCAATCAGCACGAGCGTCGATAGCAGCGGCGCGGCGTAGCTCGCCGCGCCCAGCACCTGGATGTTGCCGCGCTTGACGCCGATGTCCCAGGCATAGAACGCCGCCCCCACCGGCATCAGACCGAGGCCGAGCACGGCCAGCCACTGGCCGGCGCCGGCGGGCAGCACCGTCTGTTCAAGCAACAGATGGCAGACCAGCGAAAGGGCCGCGGTGGCGGCGCAGAACCAGGTGACGATGCTGGTCGGCACCGACGGGAAACGCCGCGACAACAGCGAATAGGACGACCACAGCACCGCACAGACGCCGGCCATGGCGTAGCCGAAGGCATAACGCGCGTCGAAGGCAAGCCCGCCGCCCTTGGTGACGATCAGGACCGTGCCGGCAAGGCCGAGCAGCGCGCCGGCGACGTGGTTCCAGGCCAGCCGCTCGCCAGGCATCAGCGCCGATCCCAGCACGATCAGCAGCGGCCACAGATAGGCGATCAGGCTGGCCTCGACGGCCGGCGCATTGCGCAGCGCGGTGAAGTAGAAGAAGTGGTAGCCGAACAGGCCGGCAATGCCGATCACCCAGACTTTGCGTGGTATCTTCGCGGCGCCGCCGGCTGCCGGCATGAACAGCCGGGCAACCAGCCCGACGCAGGTGCCGATCGTAAAGGTGATTGCCGAAAGCAGGAACGGCGGCACGGCGCCCGAAGCATCCGTAAGCAGCGCCAGCAGCGCCCACATGGCGACCGCGGAGAAGCCGATCAGTGTTGCGCGCGCCATACCCGTCGCCCCCATGCCCGTTGGCGGCGCACCATCACGCCTATTCGTTCGCTTCGAACCGCTCCGCGCTGATCGTCAACGGACCGATTTGCGTGCTGACCGTGGCGCGGATCGGCGCATATACGCCGCTTTGGCCGACTGGTGCAAACGTCACCATGATGCGGCTGCGTTTCTTCAGGTAGTTCAGCGCCTTGCGGTTCTTGCGGTAGCCGGCCACCGGCTCGAAGCCCAGCCTGCAGGTGACCGTATCGCCCTTGTAGCCGGTCACCGAGATCGAGCCTTTGGACTCGTAGGTCAGTTTCAGATCGGCACGCATTTCGCCGTCATAGAGCTTCACCGTGCGCCCGCAGACCTGGTCGAGGCTGTCGGCATGGATAACGGTCGCGGCCATCGGATCGAGGACCGATACGAGATGGCTGCCGGCCAGCGGTATCCAATTCTCGGGATTGCGCTTCTTCGGCTCAGGCACGACCTTGGTCGAGGTGACGACGCCGTTGGCAAACTGGATGTCGATCATCGATGCCTTCTTGCCGGACGTGTAGTCGGCGTGGAACGCTTGCGGCTGCAACTGCTTGCCCGAAATCTTGCCCTTCGACGAGATCGTGCCTTTCGTATCGTCGAACAAAGTGGCGAGCCCGGCGGCGGAAACGCTGCCCTCGATAGAATAGGTGTCGCCCTCGTAATGGCTGGAGAATTTCGCTTTGGCCACGGAGAGGCCGAGGAACGACACCGAATACTCGCCCGTGAAGGATTGCGGTTCTGCGGCCGAAGCCGTTGTCGGCAGCGCGACGGCCAACAGCGCGATCAGGGCATGAAGGAAAGAACGAGGCATGGCGGGTCCTTGATTGTCGACCGGACGGGCGGCTCCGGTCTGGCATGTCCCTGTGCGACCGCTTATAGGCTGAATTCCGGCCTTAATGTGAAAGGCGGCGTCGGCAGGCAACGTTGGGGAGGGTCCAGGGCTAGAAATAAAAAACCCGCCTCGGCGGGCGGGTCGTTGGAGCCAACTGGCACCATACCCAAATTAGTAGCATAGCTGCCGGCACAAAGCAAGAACAAAATGTGGCGCCCTCGACGAATTTGCCGATCTGCCTCGGCCCGGCAGAGGGAAAGTGTTGCGGCTTCACTCCAGCTTGGGTTCCTCGCCCCCACGAAAGTGCTATCGCATTCACACATCTGGGTTGCGCTTTGCGGCGAAGCTCGATTCTATTTCGGCCGGAAAAGCCGAAGGAGGGTTGAATGA
>NZ_JAMYTD010000036.1:0-54908 GCF_040322255.1 Mesorhizobium sp. M0166
AGGTCATGCGCATCGGCCTCGCCGAATTCCACGCCATCAAGTACGGAACCAAACTCAATCTGCAAAATGTGTGAATCCGATAGGTATGGTGACGGGGAGAAAGAGCGCCGCATAGAAGTTTTCGCTGATTGCCAGCGCTGCGGGAATGGCGCTGACGTCGCCGCCGGATGAGGGCAGCGCCGAGGTCGCCAATTTGGTTGTCTCCAACGCAAAATTGGACGCCAGCCTTTTCTGAAGCCCTGCCCTTGCTTGCGCACCCGGCATGACTCCGCCGCTAACCTGTGCTATGCGCCGCGCTTCATTTCGGGCACGATGCTGTATTCGGCCGCAAATCGCTTATATCAGTGCAACAATGACCCTTTCATTCGATCTTACCGCCGAAGGCGCGCGTGACGCGTTGCGCACCCGCACGGCGCCTGAAAAGCCCTCGCTGATCGGCTTGACGCGCGCCGAACTTGGGGCCGCCCTTGTCGCTGCCGGCATCGTGCCGGAGCGCCAGGCGAAAATGCGCGCCCAGCAGCTCTGGCATTGGATCTATGTGCGCGGCGTTTCCGATTTTGCCGGCATGTTCAACATTTCCAAGGATCTGCGCGCCGCGCTCGACAGGCATTTCACCGTTGTCAGGCCCGAGATCGTCGAGGAGCAGATTTCCTCCGACGGCACGCGCAAATGGCTGTTCCGCTTTCCGCCGCGCGGCGCCGGCCGGCCGGTCGAGATCGAGACCGTCTACATTCCCGAAGAAGGCCGCGGCACCCTCTGCATCTCTTCGCAGGTCGGCTGCACCCTGACCTGCTCCTTCTGCCACACCGGCACGCAGAAACTGGTGCGCAACCTGACCGCCGAGGAAATCCTTGCCCAGCTTTTGACCGCCCGCGATCGGCTCGGCGATTTCCCCGACCGCGATACGCCCGACGGGGCCATCGTGCCGGCCGAGGGCCGGAAAGTGTCCAACGTCGTCATGATGGGCATGGGCGAGCCGCTCTACAATTTCGAGGCGGTGAAGAAGGCGCTGCTGATCGCATCCGACGGCGACGGGCTTTCCCTTTCGAAGAGACGCATCACGCTCTCGACATCGGGCGTCGTGCCCGAGATCTTCCGCACCGGCGAGGAGATCGGCGTCATGCTGGCGATCTCGCTGCACGCCACCAATGACGATCTGCGCGACCTTTTGGTTCCGATCAACAAGAAGTATCCGCTGAACGAGCTGATCGCTGCCTGCCGTGCCTATCCCGGCCTGTCCAACGCCAAGCGGATCACCTTCGAATATGTGATGCTGAAGGACGTCAACGATTCCATCGAAGACGCCAAGGCGCTGGTCAAGTTGCTCAAGGGCATTCCGGCCAAGATCAATCTGATCCCGTTCAATCCGTGGCCGGGCACCAACTACCAGTGCTCGGACTGGGAGACGATCGAGAAATTCGCCGACTACATCAACAATGCCGGCTATGCCTCGCCGATCCGCACGCCGCGCGGCCGCGACATCCTCGCCGCCTGCGGCCAGCTCAAGTCGGACTCCGAGCGCATGCGCAAAGTCGACCGGCTGGCGCTGGAAGCGATGATGATCGCAGGGCATGGCGAGGCGTGAATCGCGTCGTCGCCTATCTGATCCGCTTCGCCGTCATCCTTGTCGGCTATGGCGTTGCTTCGCTGGCGGCAAGCGCCTTCCTTAACATCATGTTCCTGGCGTCTCTTGGGTTGATGACGGACGAGGCGCAACCGGCGGCGCAGGCGTCGCTGTGGTTTTCAATCCCCTTCGTCGCGCTGTTCGTCGCCTATTTCGCCTTCATGCCGGCCGCCATCGCCATCCTCGTCTCCGAGATTCTTGGCCGGCGTGACTGGCTGTTCTATGCGCTGGCGGGTGCTGTGGTCTCGGCGGTCTTCCTCGGCTTCGTCCACCAGACGGCCGATGCCAATTTCGAGGTTACCAATACCAGCGTCATGCTGGCGGTGATCGGCTGCGGCATGGTCGGCGGCATTTTCTACTGGCTGAGCGCCGGGCGCTCGGCCGGAAGCTGGCGTCAGATTGGACCATGATCCCGAAAAGTGGAGGCCGGTTTTTCGGAAAAGAGCATGGTCAAGCAGGAATGCGCCCTATTTCGCCTGGGCCGACAGGATCTTGAGCGCGAAGGCCGAAAAAACTCCGGCAAAGAGATAGTCGACGACGCGCGTCACGCGCGGGCTGGATTTCATCGCGGCCGAGAACTTTTCCGCCGCCAGCACCATCGGCGCCGTCACCGGGATCGCCAGCACGACGAACATCGCGCCGAGGAAGAACAGCTTTCCCGGCGCGTTGGGATCATGCGCGGAGACGAATTGCGGCAGGAAGGTCATGAAAAACAGGATGATCTTCGGGTTGAGGAGATTGACCCCGAGCCCAGCCGCCCAGCTGCGGAACAGCGAGATTCTCGGCCCGCTCTTCTTCTCCGGCGAAAACGCCGACCCTTTTGTGATCGCCTGCCATGCCAGGAAGACCAGGTACCCGGCGCCGAAAATTTTCAGCACGAAGAACGCCATCGGCGAGGCGACGATCAGCGCCGAGACGCCGACCACCACCAGCGTGGTGTGGATCAGCGTGCCGCACAAGGCGCCGGCCATTGAGGCAAAGCCGGTGGCGCGGCCCTGGCTCAGCGTGCGCGACACGAACAGCGTCATATCAGGCCCAGGCGTGATCGCCAGGATGAAGGTGGCGATGGAGAACTGGATAAGCGTCGTACTGTCGGGGATGAAGGACATGGCTCGTCTCGGTGCGGCAAAAAGACGGCGCAGCCATACCGCAAGAGCCGTATTCTCGCCAGCCTCTGGGCGATACAGCATCTGGTCCAGGCATCGTTCGTCCCTTGCGCTGGCCTAAAACGCCGTGATACCTCGCCCGCGAAGAACCCCTGTCGCGGAACCGCCCACCATGTCGAAAGCAAAAGCCGTCAAGAAAGTCGTGCTCGCCTATTCCGGCGGCCTTGATACCTCGATCATCCTGAAATGGCTGCAGACCGAGCTCGGCGCCGAGGTCGTCACCTTCACCGCCGATCTCGGCCAGGGTGGCGAACTGGAGCCGGCCAGGCGCAAGGCCGAGATGATGGGCATCAAGGATATCCGCATCGTCGATGTCCGCGAGGAGTTCGTATCCGATTTCGTCTTCCCGATGTTCCGCGCCAACGCTGTCTATGAAGGCACGTATCTGCTCGGCACCTCGATCGCCCGGCCACTGATCTCGAAACATCTTGTCGAGATCGCCAGGGAGACCGGCGCCGATGCGATCGCCCATGGCGCCACCGGCAAGGGCAACGACCAGGTGCGTTTCGAGCTGTCGGCCTATGCACTCAATCCCGACATCAAGGTCATCGCGCCCTGGCGCGATTGGTCGTTCAAGTCGCGCACCGATCTCATCAATTTCGCCGAGCAGCACCAGATCCCGGTGCCGAAGGACAAGAAGGGCGATGCGCCTTTCTCGGTCGATGCCAACCTGCTGCACTCCTCCTCCGAGGGCAAGGTGCTGGAAGACCCGTGGAGCGAGCCGCCCGAATTCGTCCACCAGCGCACCATCTCGCCGATGGATGCGCCCGATGAGGTCACCGAGATCGAGATCGAATTCCTCAAGGGCGACCCGGTTGCGCTCAACGGCAAGAAACTGTCGCCTGCAACGATGCTGGCGGCGCTGAACGATCTCGGCCGCGACAACGGCATTGGCAGGCTCGATCTGGTCGAGAACCGTTTCGTCGGCATGAAATCGCGCGGCGTCTACGAGACCCCCGGCGGCACCATCCTGATATCAGCCCACCGGGCGATCGAATCGATCACGCTCGACCGCGGAGCCGCCCATCTCAAGGACGAGTTCATGCCGCGCTACGCCGAGCTGATCTATAACGGCTTCTGGTTCGCGCCCGAGCGGCTGATGCTGCAGGCGATGATCGACAAGAGCCAGGAAGACGTCGAAGGCACCGTGCGGCTGAAGCTCTACAAGGGCAACGTAATTGTCACCGGCCGCAAGTCGAGGAAGACGCTCTATTCCGATGCGCTGGTCACTTTCGAGGACGACCGCGGCGCCTACGATCAGAAGGACGCCGAAGGCTTCATCCGCCTCAACGCGCTCAGGCTGCGCACGCTGGCGGCGCGTAGTCGTAAAGGCTAGCCTGTTCCTCCGCACCGAGGGATTTGGCTCTTTGACTGGCATCCGCCCTCTCCACGCTGGCGATTAGCCACAGGCCACCTCTCACTTCGTCATCCCAGGGCGGAGCAAGGAGCGAAGCGACGCGGCGCACGCGCGTCACGCTCAATGTCTCAACCGTTGATTCACGTCCCGGCAAGGTGCTCGCCGGCTGCTCCTACGCGCTCCACGTGAAATAGAAAGCCCGGCGCTTGGCCGGGCTTTCTGTCGAATAGAGCAATTCCAGGAAAAGTGTGAAACGGTTTTCCGTCCGGAATTGCGTTAAGACAAAGCTCTGGAGGTCCCTGTCAGTCGGCATCGATCGCCGTGGCCATGCGGGCGATGGCCTGTTGATAGACGCTCGCCGAATTCCAGCCGGCAATTGCGCCGATATTCGCCTGCGCGCTGGCACCCGGCCGCCAACCATGACCCTTGAGGAAGTTGGCGGTAGAAGCCAACGCAGTGGCCTTGTCGCGCAGATTTTTGTTGCCTACGCCATATGTCAAAACATTTCCGGGCAGGAACTGCGTGTGGCCAATCTCGCCATGCGCGGCACCGACCGACGAGGCGCTCAGCGCTCCGCGATCAACCAGCTTCAGGGCTGCAATGGCATGAGGGTAGAAGAATTCCGGACGGCGGCAGTCATAGGCCAGCGTTAAAATGGCGGAGACCGTATTCTGGTTGCCCATGGCGGAACCGAAGCCGGTCTCCATGCCCCAGATGGCGAGCAACACACCCGGCGACACGCCGTAATTCTGTTCGATCTTGTCGAACAGCGCGGCATTGGCCTTCTTCAGCGCACGGCCCCTGGCAATGATCGCGGACGCGCCACGGCGCTTCATGAAAGCTTCCACCGAGCCGCTGAAAGCCTTATGGATGGCGCGGTCGACGGAGATCGTCTTTGTCGCGTAGGTTGCGCGAGCCAGAGCGGCCAGACCCTTCGAGCCGACACCGTCGGCCTTCGCCTCCGCGGCAAACTCCGGTTTCCACGCCTCGAAGCCGGCGCCGTTTTTGCCGCAACTGGCCGCCGCCTGCGCGCTCGTCGCCAGCGCAAGCACCGCCACCACCGTGGCCACTACAAACATCTTCCCCTTGGCAAGAAATGCCATGCTGCTCTCCTGGTTGCCTGAATCATGTTCCCAATTGCGAATTTGCCAGCGAAACACCTGCTTGTCACTGTCCCGGCGCTGCGCCGATGCACTCAATACAGCAGGAACTTCAAATCCACCACACTGGCGGACGCCCGGGAATTTGCCTGCGATCAAGTAATTATTGTGGCGGGGACAGAATAAGCATGGAAGACGTTGATGTCGTGATCATCGGCGCCGGTTCAGCCGGGCTTTCGGCTGCCAAGACCCTGCGCGCCGCCGGTTTTTCCTTCAAATTGTTGGAAGCGATGAACCGCATTGGCGGCCGCGCCTGGACCAGCGACCAGCATTTCGGCGTGCCGTTCGACATCGGCTGCGCCTGGCTGCATGCCGCGGACCGCAATCCCTACTTTCCCGAGGCGAAGGCCGCCGCCTGGACGCTTCATCACCACGACATGAATGTCGATCATCTCTATTACCGCGAGCGAAAGGCAAGCGAAGCCGAAGAGGCCGCGATGAAGGTGGCCGACGCAAGGCTGTTCGAGCCCGTGGCGGCACATCAGGTGAGGGAAGGCGACGACGACCGTCTTTCGGCATTGCTCGCCAAGGGACAGGCGCCGCGCGCCGCCGCAACCTTCGCCGGGCCGATGGATTTCGGCGCCGACGGAGACGAGATATCGATCCGCGACTTTCAGGCCGCCGCCGATCTCGATCCGAACTATTTCACCAGGGAAGGCTTCGGTACGCTGGTTGCCCGCTTCGGTGCCGATGTGCCGGTGGAACTGTCGACGCCTGTGCGCAAGATCGTCTGGGATGAGCCGGGCGTGGCCTGCGTCACCGATCGCGGTACCATCCGCGCCAATGCGGCCATCGTCACCGCCTCGCCGGCAGTGCTCGCCTTCGAGGAGATCGCGTTCTCGCCTGCACTCCCCGATGCGCATTTCGCTGCCTTCTTCGACCTGCCGATGGGCATGCTGACCAAGCTGCCGGTGGAAATATCCGGTACCAGGCTCGGCCTGGAGCCGTTCGACGATTTGCTGATCGAGCGGTTGGCCCGGCACGACATCTACTTCCTCTGCTTTCCTTTCGACCTCGATCTGATGGTCGGTTTCGTCGGCGGCGATTTCGCTTGGGAGATATCGGCGGCGGGCGAGGCGGCCGGCATCGACTTCGTCGTCGACCGGCTCTGCGGCATCTTTGGCGGCGACATACGAAAGCATGTCGGACGCGCAATGATGACCAATTGGGGCGCTGAGCGGTTCGTGCGCGGCGCCTATGCGGCGGCGCGTCCCGGCCGCTCGCAAGCGCGCGCCACTTTGATGCAGCCGGTGGCGGAAAAGATCTTCTTCGCCGGCGAGCATTTGGCCGGTCCGCTGATGCAGACCTGCGGCGGCGCCAGATTGTCGGGCGAGGCAGTGGCCAAGGAGGTCGTCGCCCACCTTGCGGCAAAATAGCATCTGCCGGCAGGAACGTGGGCAGCTGACAGGCGTTTGGCCTTCTCCTGCTCGTATCGTCCTCCGCATTTCGAATGATTTGAGACGCCAATGAAGCTTTTCGACTGCCCGCATTGCGGCCACCGTCTCTATTTCGAGAACGCGCAATGCCTGAACTGCGCCAGCCTCGTGCTCTACGATCCCGAGCATGCGCGCTTCGCGCTGTCCGGCGCAGACGTCTTCCATTGCACCAATGCCGACGAATGCGCCTGCAACTGGATGGCGGAGCCCGGCCACGCCTTCTGCCGCGCCTGTGCGCTGAACCAACTGATCCCGGATCTGTCGGTCGACGGCAACCGCCGCCGCTGGATCCGTGTCGAGGCGGCAAAGAAGCGTGCCGTGTATTCGCTGCTCGCCTTCGGCCTGCCGATCGCACCCAAGCAGGACGTTGGCGACGAGATCGGCCTCGCTTTCGATTTTCTTGCCGATCCGATCGGCGGCGGTCCCGGCGGCGAGCGTATCCTGACCGGCCACGACAACGGCCGGATCACGCTCAACGTCGCCGAGGCGGATTCGGCTGAGCGCGAGCGGCGGCGCGTCGAGATGGGCGAGAACTACCGCACGCTGCTCGGCCATTTCCGCCACGAGCTCGGCCATTACTATTGGGACCGCCTGATACGCGGCGATCCGCAAAAGCTTGCCGGTTTTCGCGCCTTGTTCGGCGACGAGCGCGCCGACTACGAACAGGCGCTCAAGACCTATTATGCCGATGGCGCGCCGCCCGACTGGCAGCAGCGCCATATCTCGGCCTATGCGACGTCGCACCCATGGGAGGACTGGGCCGAGACATGGGCGCATCACATGCACATCACCGACACGCTGGAGATGGTGCATGCCCTGAATTTCCCGCTCGGCCGGCTGGAAACCGTTGAAACCAACGAGCTGCCGCGCACCGATACCGGCGGCAAGCTGCAGCCGGCACCATCGGAACCCGCCGCCAGGCCGGAGCCTTTCGAAAGGATTCTCGACCGCTGGCTGGTGCTGTCGGAGGCGTCCAACTCGATCAACCGCTGCATGGGCCTGCCCGATCTCTATCCCTTCGTCATCTCGGACGTGGCGGCGCAAAAACTTGCTTTTGTTCACCAGCTTTTGACCGACCTGCCGAAAACGACTGGAACAAATCGTGAGCCGGCGGAAGCCTTTTAGCCGGAACGCATGCGGCTTTGCTTCGTTTTCCGTCCCAAGGGACTGTGAAACGGAGAGAAGACCATGAAACGCAAATTGTTTCCGGCGGTGGCCGGAGCGCTCATGGCGATGTCGGGCTCTGCTTTGGCCGACACCGCCGTCTCGGCCATCACTGATCTCAATGTACGCGCCGGCCCCGGCCCGCAATATCCGGTGATCGGCGTGCTCGCGGCCGGCCAGTCGGCGACGCTCGACGGCTGCATCGCCAACAGCAAATGGTGCACCATCGCCGAGGCCAACGGCCAGGGCTGGGTCTATTCCGACTATGTGACGGCCGATTTCGGCGGCAGCCGTGTGGTCCTGACACAGCGTCCGGCCAGCGCCGACATTGCCATCGTGACGCCGCCCGCCGATAGCGTCGAATATTCCGACAGCTATACCGGAGCGATCGTCGCCGGCGAGGCGATCGAGCCTATCCGGAGACCGCCGGCCGAGATCCGTACCTATGTCCGTACGCATCGGCTCGATCCGGTCTATCTCGAGGGCGAGGTGGTGACGGGCGCGACCTTGCCTGACACCGTCGAGCTGCGCGAGATTCCGGACTATGATTACCGCTACGTCTATGTGAACGGCCAGCCGGCACTGGTCGATCCGGGCAGCCGGCGTATCGTGTACGTCGTGCGCTGACGATACAAACAGGGCGGTCGCCCTGTAATGGCGGCCGCTCGCACTCCCGACATTGCCACAGACCGGTGTTGCCGCTGCAATACCGGTTTCCACATTGGGACCGATGTTCTAGACCTTGCGAGCCGAAGCACCCGCCAGCGAGCCCGCGTGACGATCGACCCAACCGCCTTCCAACAGTACCGGCACACCGCCAACAACAAGACCACTTTGCCGCGGCTTCTGCTTGGAACGGCGGTCGTCATCTTGTTCTGGCTCGGAACCACTGCCGCCGTGCTGTTCGGCGGCACCTATGCCTTTGCCGTTTGGCAGGCATCATCTGGCACCGCCCCGCCAGGTGGAGGAGCGGTGCAGGATTTCATGGCCTCTCCGGCGGGCATCCTCGCGGCGTTGGCTTCATTTGCCGGAATCTGGCTCGGTCTTTGGGCTGCCATGCGCTGGATCCATCGCGAGAAGCTGACCGCCCTGATTGGCGTCAGCCGGCGCATTTCGTGGTCGGGGTTCCTGAAAGGGCTGGCCGCGGTGCTGATCACCTCGCTGCTTTCCGAGATCCTGCTTTATGGTTTGCAGCCCGACATCGCGCGCGGCGCGATCGGCTTGTCTTCGTGGCTTTTGTTCCTGATCCCGATCGCCGCCCTGACCTTTCTTCAGACCTCGTCGGAGGAGATGCTGTTTCGCGGTTATCTACTCAGGGGCTTGGCCAGCCGGTTCCAGAACCCTTTCATCTGGGCGCTGCTGCCGGGATTGCTGTTCACCTCCCTGCACTGGAGCCCAGGTTCGAGCGCTGCGATCAATGCCTGCGTGCTGGCCTCGATCGCCGCCTTTGCGCTGTTGCTGACGCTTCTGGTCTATGCAACCGGCAATCTCGGTGCCGGCTTCGGGGCCCATCTCGGCAACAATCTGACCGGCTTCCTGCTGATTTCGCACCAGCAAAGCTATAATTCCTTCGCCCTGTTCAACGCCAAGCCGCTGGAAGCCGCCGGCTGGACGACTTTAGATGCCGCCCTCATCGCTGCGATAGGGATCGTCAGCAGCCTGTTGACCGTTCTGCTGCTTTTGCATCCGCGTTCACCACTGAAGGTCGAGCCGGATATGGCGCGCGGCGGCGGCGTGCGCTGATGCGTCTTGCCTGGTCGTCCTGGGCATATTTGGCGCAAAGCTGACCAAAGCTTGACTCTGCGGCCGATTTCCTGTCTACACGCCGCGAATTCCGCGACGAGTATTCCTCCGAGCAAACCGACCGGGACGCCGAAACCTCTTTGAGGTGAAGTGCTGTAAATCGATCCCGGAGGCCAACACCCGGCAGCGCTGTGCGCCCCCGGGTGCTTTTTGGCTTTGGGCTTTGCCCGGACCGGCTTTTGCTTGGACAGTCGGCGCGAACGCATTACCTCTCGGGCATCATCCGGGTGCCAGGGAAAAGGAAAAAGAATGTTTGAATCGCTACAGGAACGCACAAGAGGCGTGGAGGGCCATCGGCCCGACAGGGATCAAAATGAATCCAAGGCGCTGTCGCGCGGCGGGTTGACCAATGTTTGAGTCCCTACAAGAGCGCCTTGGCTCCATCCTGAACGGCCTCACCGGCCGCGGCGCCTTGTCGGAGGCTGATGTCTCGGCGGCGCTGCGCGAGGTCCGCCGTGCGTTGCTCGAGGCCGACGTGGCGCTGGAAGTGGTGCGTTCGTTCACCGACAAGGTGCGCGAGAAGGCCGTCGGCGCCGCCGTGGTCAAGTCGATCAAGCCCGGCCAGATGGTCGTCAAGATCGTCCATGACGAGCTGGTCGAGATGCTCGGCGCCGAGGGCGTCGCCATCGACCTCAATGCACCGGCGCCGGTCGTCATCATGATGGTCGGCCTGCAAGGTTCCGGCAAGACGACGACCTCGGCCAAGATCGCCAGGCGCCTCACCGATCGTCAAAACAAGAAGGTTTTGATGGCCTCGCTCGACACGCGGCGTCCCGCCGCGCAAGAGCAGCTCCGCCAGCTCGGCGAGCAGGTCAAGGTCGCGACATTGCCGATCGTCGCCGGCCAGACGCCGGCCGATATCGCCCGCCGCGCCGTGCAGGCGGCCAAGCTTGGCGGCCATGACGTCGTCATCCTCGACACCGCCGGCCGCACTCATATCGACGAGCCCTTGATGGTCGAGATGGCCGACATCAAGAAGATGTCGTCGCCGCACGAGATCCTGCTGGTCGCCGATTCGCTGACCGGCCAGGACGCCGTCAATCTGGCAAAAAGCTTCGACGAGCGCGTCGGCATCACCGGCCTCGTGCTGACCCGCATGGACGGCGACGGCCGCGGTGGTGCGGCGCTCTCGATGCGCGCCGTCACCGGCAAGCCGATCAAGCTGATCGGCACCGGCGAAAAAATGGACGCGCTGGAGGAATTCCACCCCAAGCGCATCGCCGACCGCATCCTCGGCATGGGCGACATCGTCAGCCTCGTCGAAAAAGCAGCCGAGAACATCGACGCCGAACAGGCGGCGGCGATGGCCAGGAAGATGCAATCGGGCAAGTTCGACCTGAACGACCTCGCCGGCCAGCTTCAGCAAATGTCGAAAATGGGCGGCATGGGCGGCATCATGGGCATGATGCCCGGTATGGGCAAGATGAAGGACCAGATGGCCGCCGCCGGTCTCGACGACAAGATGTTCGGCCGCCAGCTCGCCATCATCTCGTCGATGACCAAGGCCGAGCGCGCCAACCCCGATATTCTGAAGCACTCGCGCAAGAAGCGCATCGCCGCCGGCTCGGGCACCGACGCTGCCGAAATCAACAAACTGTTGAAGATGCATCGCGGCATGGCCGACATGATGAAGGCGATGGGCGGCAAGGGCAAAGGCGGCGGCCTGATGCGCGGCATGATGGGCGGGCTCGCTTCCAAGATGGGGCTCGGCGGCATGATGCCTGGCGGCCCAGGCGGTCCCGGAGGCGGCATGATGGGCGGCGGCATGCCGGATCTCTCCAAGATGGACCCCAAGCAGCTCGAAGCCTTGCAGAAGCAGGCGCAGGCGGCCGGGCTCGGCGGCATGAAGGGCCTGCCCGGTGGTCTTCCCGGTGGCGGTGGCCTGCCTGGGCTGCCCGGCGGCATGAAACTTCCCGGCCTGCCGGGCGGTGGCGGGCTGCCTGGCCTCGGCAAGAAGAAGTGAGGGCGCCATGAACGAAGAGAAGGACATGGCGGATGCGCGTGCGGCGCTGGCCAATTATCGCGCCTCGATCGACAATATCGACGCTGCGCTGATCCACATGCTGGCCGAGCGCTTCCGCTGCACCAAGGCAGTCGGCGTGCTGAAGGCGGAACATGGCCTGCCGCCTGCCGACCCGGCGCGCGAGCAGCAGCAGATCGCCCGTCTTCGCCAACTGGCCAAGGACGCCCATCTCGACCCGGATTTCGCGGAGAAATTCCTGAACTTCGTCGTCCGCGAAGTGATCCGCCATCACGAGCAGATCGCCGCATCCAACGGCGTGACAAAAACCGGCTGAGGACCAGCCACCAACCGATCAACCAAGTTAGACCTTTTAGGAGAAAAGAAATGCCACTGAAGATCCGATTGGCCCGTGCGGGCTCGAAGAAGCGTCCCTATTACCATGTCGTCGTCGCCGACGCGCGTTCGCCGCGCGACGGCCGTTTCATCGAGTCGCTCGGCTCGTGGAATCCGCTGCTGCCCAAGGACGGCGAACGCGTCAAGGTCGACGCCGCGCGCGTCAAGCATTGGCTGGCGCATGGCGCTCAGCCGACCGACCGCGTGCTGCGCTTCCTCGATGAAGCCGGCATCGCCAAGCGCGACGCCCGCTCCAACCCGAAGAAGGCCGAGCCCGGCAAGAAGGCGCAGGAGCGCGCAGCCTTGCTGAAGAAGGCGCAGGAAGATGCCGCTGCGGCCGTTGCCGCCGCTGCAGCCGCGCCGGCCGAGGCGGAAGCCGCCAGCGCCGAATAAAGCATCTCCACAACACGAAACGGCGGGCCTTGCCCGCCGTTTTGCTGTTCATCCGCATGATTGCGGCCCGATCAATAGCCCTCTGGGCAGCTCGCAACGTACACACGACCATTACGATCGCGATAACGGCACTGGCCGCTTTCGCTGGCACGGCCGATCAGCGCACCGGCCAAAGCGCCGGCCGCACCGCCGATCACCGCGCCCTTGGTTGGGTTGCCGGCCACCGCAGCGCCGATCGCCGCACCGCCCAGGCCACCAACTGCCGCGCCTTGCTCAGTACGGGAGCAGGCACCGAGCGGCACCAGCAAGGCCATCAAGATCATCAGCTTTTTCATTGTCGTTCCTCTCCAACAGGGTGCCGTCCTCGCCGCTGCACCCCCTAACTCACAACCGGGCGATTTGATCCAAAGAAGAAGATCGGCTGCGGATCGCGCCCGCTCTGGCGGCGTGGCCACCATCGAACGGCTTTCGAAATCGCCGCTATTGGCTGAACGGGAATAACGCGCGCACCCTTGGATCGCGCAGATACAGGCCACCCCAGAGGATGGCGCCGAGATAGACGCCGAACAGTATGTGCGAGAACAAAGGGCTGCCGATACGCACATGCGTGGCGACGGCGCCGCCGAGATAGGCGGTGAGCAGGATGGCGCCGAGCACCGAGGTGCGCGGCAGCGCGTAAAGCACGGTCGAGACCAATCCAATGACGCCGAGCATGCGCGAGACATTGGCATCGGCTGGCCAGCCGAGCTGCATCATGGTCTGGGTGACGATTTCGAGCGGCGGCAGCTTGATGACGCCGTCGAAGATCATGAACAGCACGATGACGGCGCTGAGCACGCGGCCGGCCCACAGGGCACGCGGTGAGACGGGTGCTGCCTGAGACATGGTCATTGATGTTCCCTCCGGTCGTTGTGAGCACTGGGTCCTTCGCCAGCTCGAACCAAGGACGCGGCCCATAACGGCGATCCGACATGCCTCCAGTTCTTTTTCACTCCGGGGGACGGCGACCTCGGAAATGCAAGTTCCGCCGGCAACGAACCTGGCCAAGTCCACCTTGCGGCGTGAGGTGGAGAGCGTTATTGGAAATCCGCAAGGGAATCTTCCGAGCGCTCGACGGCAGCCGCCGCCTGATCGTACAACGAAAGCAACCGATGGCCGGAGAGACCGACCTGAAACAGTTGCTGGCGGCGATGACGCCGGAATTGCTTGCCGGCGTTCATGTCTTCACCACGTTGCCACCCGATGCGCCCGTTCCCGACAGGCTCCACCCGGTGATGCTATTTCGCGAGCGCGAGGGCATGACGCTGATCGTGCTTGAAGAGCAGGCTAAGGCCGCTGGCCTGAAAACCGTGTTCCGCTGCCGGATGCTGACGCTGAACGTCCATTCGTCGCTGGAAGCGGTCGGCTTCCTCGCCGCCATCACCGCGCGACTGGCCGCGGCCGGCATCGGCGTCAATCCGGTCTCGGCCTTCTACCACGATCACCTGTTCGTGCCCGCCGACCGGGCGGAGGAGGCGCTGGGGTTGCTGCTGGACCTGGTGGAGGAGAACCGGCTGTGACGCCGGCGCCTTGCTGCCTATTTGAGACGCCGGCGCTGCCCCTCATCCGCCTGCCGGCACCTTCTCCCCGCGAACGGGGAGAAGGGCGCGAACGGCCGAAAGCCGAGCCCGCGACCGCGGGCCGCCGGTTATCCGGCGCCCCGCGGAGGGCCAGCCGCGAAGCGGCGATGCGGCCCGTGAGCGAAAAGTTATGCCGCCTTCTTCTTCGGCTGGATCAGCCCGCGCTCGACCAGCAGCTCGGCGATCTGAACCGCATTGAGTGCCGCGCCCTTGCGCAGATTGTCGGAGACGATCCACATCGACAGGCCGTTGTCGATGGTCGAGTCCTCGCGGATGCGCGAGATGAAGGTGGCGTCCTCGCCGGCCGATTCCAGCGGCGTGATGTAGCCGCCGTCCTCGCGCTTGTCGATGACCTGGCAGCCCGGCGCCTCGCGCAGGATCTCACGCGCCTCATCGGCGGTGATCGGCTTTTCGAACTCGATGTTGACCGCTTCCGAATGGCCGATGAACACCGGCACGCGCACGCAGGTCGCCGTCAGCTTGATCTTGGGGTCGAGCATTTTCTTGGTCTCGGCCACCATCTTCCACTCTTCCTTGGTGAAGCCGTCGTCGAGGAAGACGTCGATATGCGGGATGACGTTGAAGGCGATACGCTTGGTGAACTTCTTGACGTCGACCTGGTCGGCGACGAACACCGCGCGCGTCTGCGTGAACAATTCGTCCATGCCTTCCTTGCCGGCGCCGGAGACGGACTGGTAGGTGGCGACGACGACGCGCTTGATGGTGGCCGCGTCATGCAGCGGCTTCAGCGCCACGACCAGCTGCGCCGTCGAGCAGTTCGGGTTGGCAATGATGTTCTTGCGCGTGAACAGCGAGATCGCATCCGGGTTCACTTCCGGAACGATCAGCGGCACATCCTGGTCGTAACGGAAGGCCGACGAATTATCGATGACGACGCAGCCCTGCTTGCCGATCTTCGGCGACCATTCCTTGGAGACGTTGCCGCCGGCCGACATGATGCAGATGTCGGTGTCGGAAAAATCATATTGGTCGAGCGCCCTGACCTTCAGCGTGCGGTCGCCGAACGACACTTCCGTGCCCTGGCTGCGCCGCGAGGCCAGCGCCACCACCTCGCTCACCGGAAAGCCGCGCTCTTCCAGTATGTTGAGCATTTCCCGGCCCACATTGCCCGTGGCGCCGACGATCGCAACCTTGAAACTCATCGAAATCTCCTGTCCCTCTCCGCTCGTTTTCTGGAGAAAACCCGCCGGCCGATGCGGGTTTCAACCCCCGGGCCGGACCCGGGAGAGGGTGGTTAGGCCAAGGGAATCAGACCGTTTTGGTGGTCGTTTTGCCGGTTTTTTTGAGCAACAACGTGATTTTGCTGGAACGAGGAGACGCAGCGACGCGCCCGGCCCAATGGTTCGCATTGGGGCCGGAGATGTCGAATGCAAGGAGCGCCATCAGAAGGCCGCGCATCGAAAACTATCCCGTTCGGTGCCGGCTTTTACGCGGTTTGCGTCCAGAGTCAATCGCAACCAGGCCGACCCGCCCGCCCTGTACAATGGCGGCGGAACGAAGTACGAACGAGCATCGTCTGGCTCGTGGCGCCCGTCCGTGGCGCTTGCCGACATTTGACCCGTCGCCGGGTATTCAGAATCCGAATTTCGAAAGAGCAAGATGTCCAATTTCGAAGCTATTGTTCCCGCGCTGGCAAAGGCGCTGGAAAAACGCGGCTATGTCGAGCTGACGCCGGTGCAGAAGGCGGTTCTCGAGCTTGGCCAGGCCGATGCGCTGGTTTCGGCCCAGACCGGCTCCGGCAAGACCGTCGCCTTCGGTCTGGCCTTGGCGCCGACCCTTCTCGATGGCGCGGAGCGCTTTTCCCATGCCGCGGCACCTTTGGCGCTGGCCGTGGCGCCGACGCGGGAGCTGGCCCTGCAGGTAACGCGCGAGCTGGAATGGCTCTACGAACTGACCGGCGCCACGGTGGCGTCCTGCGTCGGCGGCATGGACATGCGCACCGAACGGCGCGCGCTGGAGCGTGGCGCCCATATCGTCGTCGGCACGCCCGGCCGCCTGCGCGACCACATCACCCGCAATTCGCTCGACATGTCGGCGCTCAAGGCAGTGGTGCTCGACGAGGCCGACGAGATGCTCGATCTCGGCTTTCGCGAGGATCTGGAATTCATCCTCGACGCGGCACCCGCCGATCGCCGCACGCTGATGTTTTCCGCCACTGTGCCGCGCTCCATCGCCACGCTGGCCAAGGGCTACCAGCACGATGCTGTGCGCATCTCGGCCTCCGGCGAGGAAAAGCAGCATCTCGACATCGAATACCGGGCGCTGAGCGTCGCTCAGGCGGACCGCGAAAACGCCATCATCAACGTGCTGCGCTTTTACGAAGCCAAGAACGCGCTGGTGTTCTGCAACACGCGCGCCGCCGTCAACCATTTGACGGCGCGCTTCAACAACCGCAACTTTTCCGTCGTGGCGCTGTCCGGCGAGCTTAGCCAGAACGAGCGCAGCCACGCGCTGCAGGCGATGCGTGACGGCCGCGCCAAGGTCTGCATCGCCACCGACGTCGCGGCGCGCGGCATCGACCTGCCCAACCTCGAGCTGGTCATCCACGCTGACCTGCCGACCAACCCGGAGACGCTCCTGCACCGAAGCGGACGAACGGGACGGGCGGGACGCAAGGGCGTCAGCGCGCTGATCGTGCCCAATAATGCCCGCAAGCGCACCGAGCGGCTACTGCAAAGTGCCGGCCTTGCGGCGACCTGGGCAAGCCCGCCCTCGGCCGACGACGTGATACGGCGCGACGACGAGCGCATTCTCGCTGATCCAGTCTTCAGCGAGCCTGTGAAGGATGAGGAGCGCGGCTTCGTTGAGGCGCTTCTCGATCAGCACGGACCCGAACAGGTCGCCGCCGCCTTCGTGCGGATGTGCCGCTCCAGCCGCTCGGCGCCGGAGGACCTTCTCGACGTGGCGCCGTTCACGCCGTCGGGCGAAAAATTTGCGCGCCGGGACGAGGCACCGAGCCGCCGCGACGATTTCGGCGACAGCGTCTGGTTCTCGCTGTCGGTCGGACGCCGGCAGAATGCCGAGCCGCGCTGGCTGATCCCGATGCTGTGCCGGACAGCCGGCATTTCCAAGCGCGAGATCGGCGCCATCAAGATGCAGCCGGAGGAAACCTTCGTGCAGATCGCGGCGGACTGGGCCGAGCGCTTCCTCGCTGCGATCGGTCCCGACCACAAGCTGCAGGGCAACATTGCGGTCAAGCGGCTGGACGGCACACCGGATCTGTCGCGGGCCGGCTATCAGGAACCACGGCCCGACAAGAAGCCGCACCGCGGCAAGCGCACCTTCGATCAGAACGCGCCCAAATTCGAGAAGCGCGCACCGGCCGACCAGCGCCCGGCATTCGAGGCAAAGCCCTGGGCCGGGAAACCGGCCAAGGCGAAGTTCGAAGGCGGACCGGCGAAACACAAGAAATCGAAGAAACGGCCGGGGTAGATAGCCGGCACTCTCCATGTCCGCACGCCCCCCTTGCGGTCTGCCGGAACTTTGCACAGTCTGGGTCGGGGCAATCGGGGGCAAGGCATGCGCGGCGAAGTTCTTCATTACGACGAAGACCAGGGTTTCGGTTTCATCACCGGAGCGGACGGCAACCGCTACATTTTGGCGCGCGAAGATTTGCGCCGCGAAGCATCGGTTGCCGGAGGCACGACCGTCGAATTCCAGCCGGCTGGCGGACGGGCGCGCAATGTTTTTTCGGTCCGCGCCCAACCTGCCAGTGCGCCCGCCGACGCCTCCCCTGCAGCCGCCGCGCCATCTCAGGCCGGCAATACGCAAGCGGCAGGTCAGCCGCAACATTTCGGCCGTTCCGCTGAAACCGGTCCGGCCGAATCCGCCGGCCTGTGGAACTATTTCTGGCTGGGTCTGACCGAGAATTACTTCAACTTCGCCGGCCGTGCCCGCCGCAAGGAATATTGGGGCTATTGCCTGTTCTGGACGATCGCGCTGCTCGTGGTCATAGGCATCGGTGTCTTTATCGACGACGCCATGGGCAATACCGCTGAACTGCCGGCGGTGACGGTCGGCCTCTCCGGCCTCTTCCTGCTGGCGACAGCCCTGCCGTGGTTCGGGCTCAACGTGCGTCGCCTGCACGATATCGGCCTGACCGGCTGGCTCTTCCTGCTTTTCCTGATCCCGACCTTCGGCACCGTGATCATCCTGATCTTTGCGTTGATCCCGACCCAGCCGCGCGAAAACCAGTGGGGTCCGGTGCCGGCGGGTGTCGGGACTTAGTACCTCCGCGATTGGGTCGCCAGCCGCCACGCCTTCGTCATCCTAGGGCGGAGCGACGCGAAGCGGAGCGCAGACCCTGGGATCCATGCCGCGACATAAGCCGAGGAACGCAGCGGTTCAGAATGGCGCTCATATCCACCACGAAGAAGCACTCGGTCTGGTCGGCCGAGCACTTGCCGCCGGGTAACGGCATGGATCCTGGGGTCTGCGCCGCGTCGCTTCGCTCTTTGCTTCGCCCTAGGATGACGAAGAGGGAGATGTTTCGGCCAATCTCCAAATTTAGGGCTTCCAAGATCGTGTCGAGGAACCAGCCGCGACCGCCTTCAGCGCCTCGCTCGAAAGCCTGAGGAAGACTTTCTGGCCATGCCGCTCGGCGCCGAGTCCGTCGTAGAAGCGCAGCGCACGCTCGTTCCAGTCCTCGGTGGTCAGGTCGATGCGGCCGATGCCAGCGCGCAGGCAATGGCCGGCGAGGAATGCCATCAGCGCTCGACCGACACCGCCATTGCGGGCATCATCGCGTACGAATAGGTCCTTGAGGAACAGCAGCCGTTCGAGATCGATGCCGGGATGCGCAATCGCAACTGAGGCCAGCCCGCAAACTTCACCATCGACCAAGGCGAGCGCAAAATGCGGATAGGCCGGGCTTTCGTCGCCAAGCCATTTCTGCGCCGCCGACAAAGCCTGGCTGGCGTCGAGTGGCGGCTGCCGGTAATGCACCGCCATTTCGCAAAGCATGGCGGCGAGTGCCGCGGCATCCCCGGTCGCCGCCCAGCGGACGTCGACCGCCACAGGATCAGCCCAGGAACTTGGCGATGATCGCGTCGCCCATCTCGGTGGTGCCGACCTCGGTCATCCCCGGCGAATGAATATCCCTGGTGCGCAAGCCCTGGTCGAGCACCGCGGCGATCGCGCCTTCCAGCCGGTCGGCCTCTTCGACCATGCCGAAGGAATAGCGCATGCACATGGCGAAGGAGGCGATCATGGCGATCGGATTGGCGATGCCCTTGCCGGCAATGTCGGGCGCCGAGCCGTGCACCGGCTCGTAGAGCGCCTTGCGCTTTTTTGTCTTCGCATCCGGCGCGCCGAGCGAGGCCGACGGTAGCATGCCGATCGAGCCGGTCAGCATGGCGGCGATGTCGGACAGCATGTCGCCGAACAGATTGTCGGTGACGATGACGTCGAACTGCTTCGGCCAGCGCACCAGCTGCATGCCGCCGGCATCGGCCAACATGTGATCGAGCTTGACGTCGGCATACCTGGCCTTGTGCGTCTGGGTGACGACCTCATTCCACAGCACGCCTGATTTCATCACATTGCGCTTTTCCATCGAGGTGACATGGTTCTTGCGCGTGCGCGCCAATTCGAAGGCAACGCCCGAAATGCGCTCGATCTCGAACGTATCGTAGACTTGGGTGTCGATGCCGCGCTTCTGGCCGTTGCCGAGGTCGATGATCTGCTTCGGCTCGCCGAAATAGACGCCGCCGGTGAGCTCGCGCACGATCAGGATATCGAGCCCCTCGACCACCTCCTGCTTGAGCGAGGAGGACGCCGCCAGCGCCGGGTAGCAAATGGCGGGTCGAAGATTGGCGAACAGTTCCATGTCCTTGCGCAGCCGCAGCAGACCCGCCTCCGGGCGCACCTCGTAAGGCACCGCATCCCATTTCGGCCCGCCGACGGCGCCGAACAGCACCGCGTCCGCGGCCATCGCCTTGGCCATGTCGGCATCGGAGATCGCCGCGCCGTGCGCGTCATAGGCGCAGCCGCCGACCAGCCCGTCGTCGGTGACGAAATCGCTGCCGAACCTGTCGTTCATGGCGGCGATCAATTTCTTCACCTCGGCCATCGCCTCGGGGCCGATGCCGTCGCCGGCAAGCAGGAGAAGATTTTTCGAAGCCATGAGAACCGTCCCGATTGTTTTAGCGCATGAACGCGGCCTTGCTAAACGCCAAGCGGCCGGCGCGCAAGCCTGCGGTTCAGAGCATCGGACCCAAAAGCGGAAACCGGTTTTGGGAAAATCCGGTGCTCAAGACAAATCGCCTACAGATGCGAGAGGATATTGACCAGCCTGCCGAACGGGTCGCGTACGAAGAAGCGCCGCACACCCCAGGGTTCGTCCGCCGGCCCGTATTCGATGACGAAGCCGGTGGCCTTCATCGCTTCCAGCGCCGCATCGACATCGTCGACCTCGATCGACAGGTCAGGCACCGGCGTGCCGGAGCCACCTTGGGCCATGAAGCTGACCTGTACGGTCATTGTTTCTTGCGAGCCGTAGGTCGTAATCCAGCCTTGATCCATCAGCACGTCAAGACCGAGCACATCCTGATAGAAGGGTTTTGCCGCCGCGATATCCTGCGTGTCTATGTTTGCAACGATGCGTCTGACCTTCACCATGGGCCGATCCTCGTTCTAACCGTGTCGTTGTCGCAACCGTGACAGGCATCAGGCTGTGCGCCGCAGCGCCGTCACCTCGATCTCGATCTTCATTTCCGGCTTGTTGAGCTGGCACACGATCATCGTTGCCGCCGGCCGGATCTCGCCAAACGCCTCGCCGAGGATCGGGAACACCACATCCACGAAAGCCGCATCGGTGATATAGTAATGTGCCCGCACCACGTCAGCCATTTCGAAGCCGCCATCTCGCAACGCCTTGGCGATCGTCGCCAGGCAATTGCGCGTTTGTGCCTCGACGGTCTCCGGCATCGACATGGTCGCATAATCGTAGCCGGTCGTTCCGGACACGAAACACCAGTCGCCCTGCACCACGGCGCGCGAATAGCCGGCGGTCTTCTCGAAGGGCGAACCGGTGGAGATCAGTTTTCGCATGGTGTCCTCCTTTTTTCAGCGTGGGCCGTTTGGTGAAAGCGGCGATGACGGCCGATCTCCCCCCAAGTGGGGGAGATGTCCGGCAGGACAGAGGGGGGCGCGAAGGATCGCGGCAGAACGATTTCTAATTCGGCGACCCCAGCGCCTTGTCCAGCGCTTCCTTGACGTCGGCCGGCCATGTACTCACCGCTGGCCACGCGTCCGGCTCGGGCTTGTCGCCGCGCCTGGCGAAATAGAGCTTATGGTTGACCGGGTCGACGGCCATGAAGCCGTCATTGCCGCCGCAATCATGCGGCACGCAGCCGCTGGCAAAGAAGGCGCCCGAGGCGGTTTTCTCGGTGCCGCCGCCGACCAGAAGGCTGGTCGCCATGTCGGGCATGTCCTTGCCGAGCAGCGTCTCGGCTAGTTTGTAGACCGCTTCATTGTGGAAGGCGTCGATGATGTTGTCGTATTTCGACGGATCGACGTCTTTCCAGTCGGTGCCCGGCTCCGGCATGTAGGTCAGATTACCGGACATCGTCAGTCCGTCCGTCGGCGACCATTGCAGCGCCGGCTTGGAATCACCCGGCAGCAGATAGGGCACGAAATAGATGGCGCTGTCGGAGATCGCGGCCGGCGGCGCGCCGCATTCGTCCTGCTCGACCGTGACCGTCTGGATCGTGCCGCCTTCCGGCTTCCACACGATCACCTTGGCCGGACCGCACTGGTTGCCGCCGTCGCCGACATCGACCAGCGCCACCTTGGCGCCGCCGACCTCGACGATCTTGTCGAAGAAGACGTCGTAATTGCGCGCCAGTTCCCTGCCGTCGAAGGCGAGCACGCGTTCCCCGTACTCTTCCTCCTGGGTGATGGTCAGCTGGCCGCCCTCGAACGGGATCGGCGCCTGCTTGTCATCGTCGGCTAGGGCCGCATTGCTCAACGCGCCCTGGTCGGCGGCCGTGCCGGGCGCATCGTCAGCCGGCACGAGCACCGTGTCGGTCTGTGCATGCGCGCCAGCCATCGTCATCAGAATCCACGCCAGCGCGCAGGCGCCGGCAAGAAGCGAACGTGTCATGACTGTCCCTCCGTTCAGCCTCCACGAACCCGGCCTGTCGCGGCCGGGTCATCGTACCGCTCAGGCCCAGGGCCGCAGCTCGGCGTTCTTCTTCTCGAACGAAGCGATGGCGCCGGCCTTCTCCATGGTCAGGCCGATATCGTCGAGGCCGTTCAAGAGGCAGTGGCGCTTGAACTCGTCGAGATCGAACTTGACCACGCCGCCGTCCGGCCCGCGGATTTCCTTGGCCTCGAGATCGACCGACAGCGTCGCGTTGGAACCGCGCGAGGCGTCGTCCATCAGCTTCTCCAGATCTTCCGGGCTGACGGTGATCGGCAAGATGCCGTTCTTGAAGCAGTTGTTGTAGAAAATGTCGGCGAACGAGGTCGAGATGACGCAGCGGATGCCGAAATCGAGCAGCGCCCACGGCGCGTGTTCCCGGCTCGAACCGCAGCCGAAATTGTCGCCGGCGACCAGGACCTGCGCCTTGCGGTAGGCTGGCTTGTTGAGCACGAAGTCCGGGTTTTCCGAACCGTCGTCCTTGTAGCGCATTTCGGCGAACAAGCCGGTGCCGAGCCCGGTGCGCTTGATCGTCTTGAGATAATCCTTGGGGATGATCATGTCGGTGTCGACATTGACGATCGGCATCGGCGCGGCGACACCGGTGAGCTTGGTGAATTTTTCCATGGTTCTTGCCCGTCTTCTTCTCATTGCGGGGAATTGCTGGCGCCCGGTTTACACAATGCCGCGGGCAAATAAAAGACGGCTGTTTTTGGACTTCCGTCGTCGATCGAAAACACAAGATCGGTACAAAACAGCTTCAAAATCACCGGCCCATGGTGCACTTTTATCGACATGACAACGCGATCCAAGGTCCTCTACGCCAGCGAACCGGGCCTCGGCACCGCCGAGTTCCGCCGCGTGCTGGTGGAATCCGGCCTCGGCGAGACACGGCCCGTCGATGATCATGCCCGTTTGAAGGCGATGCTCACGAGTGCCGACCTGGTGCTCACCGCGCGCATCGATGCACCGGGCAAGCCGCTGGTTGGTGTCGCTCGCGGCATCACCGACTTTTCCTGGGTCTGCTATATCTCCGAGCTCGCGGTTTCTGCATCGGCGCAAGGGCTGGGTATCGGCAAGGGCCTGATGGATGAGGCACGCCGGCAACTCGGACCTTCCGTTGCCATCAGCCTGATCTCCATGCCCGACGCCGTCGGCTTCTATAAGCGTATCGGCATGGAGCGCATGCCCAACGCATTCTGGTTCGGCCGCAAGCGCTGAAATCCACTCCCAGCGACCTCAACCCGCGCATTGGCTAGGGTTCTGCCTCTTGACATGCAACCAAATGGTTGCATATTAGAGCCATGAGCATGGATGCCGTCTTTCGCGCCTTGGCCGACCCGACACGCCGGCGATTGCTGGACAGCCTTCATGCCAGGAACGGACAGACGCTGAACGCGCTGTGCGGTGAGATGGACATGACGCGCCAGGCGGTGACCAAGCATCTGGCGATCCTGGAAGAAGCAAACCTCGTCACCACCATCCGCAAGGGACGCGAGAAGCAACATTATCTGAATCCCGTTCCCATCAACGAGATCGCCGAACGCTGGATCGGCAAATTCGAGCGGGGGCGACTGGGCGCCCTCAGCGATTTGAAGAAACGTCTCGAAAGGGAAGACTGATGAGCAACATTTTCGTTTATGTCACCTACATCCGCACTTCGCCCGAAAAACTCTGGCAAGCACTGACCGAGCCGGAGTTCCAGCGGCAATATTTCCTCGGCGCCCAGATGCTGAGCGACTGGAAACAAGGTTCGGCGTGGAAGATGGTTTACACCGACGGCCGCATCACCGACAGCGGCGAGGTGCTCGAGATCGATCCACCCAGGCGCATCGTGCTCAAATGGCGCAACGAGTTCATGCCCGAGGTCAAGGCGGACGGCTACACACGCTGCACCTTCGCCATCGAGCAGGAGGGCGAGATGATGAAACTCGCCGTCACACACGAAGCCGATGGGCCGCACAAGCTGCTCGGCCATGTGGCGAACGGCTGGCCGCTCATCCTGTCCAGTCTGAAGAGCCTGCTCGAAACCGGCAAAGGGCTGTCGCGCCCGGCGTCGAAGGCTTGAAGTCATTTCGGCGGCGAAACGTTTCCGGAGGACAGGTGATGCACGGTTCCGCGGTGCACAGCATGACAAATGGCGAGACCGTGATGGCGAGCGCCGATGTTTGCGCGCCGCCCGAGCGGATCTTTGACGCGCTCGTTACACGCGAGGTCGAGCGCTGGTGGGGCTCCGCCAAGACCTACCGGATGACCGGATGGGCGGCCGACCTCAGCGTCGGCGGCCGCTGGAGCGTCACCGTCGAGACGGCGGCCGGCAGCCACCTGCCCGCCAGCGGTGAATTCCTGGAGATCGAGGAGCCGCGCCGGATCGTGCAGACGCGCAGATACGACTGGGATCATCCGACGCTTGGCCGCCGCGAAACCAAAGTCGCCTGGTTGCTGGAGCCAATCGCCGGCGGCACGCGCGTCACGCCGCAACCGAGCATGCGGAAGGGTGGGGCAGGGTGCTGGGCTGGCTTCAGGCGTATCTTGGTGCGGGCGGCTTGGTGGCGGCTTAATCCACCAAGCAACAGACCTTCGCGCCAGCTTTAAATCACATTCAACTCCCTGAACGCCCGCCCCTCAGCGACACGGCTATACCCGAACGCCGAGCAATCCACCGTGCGATAGCCGCCATGCACCAGAAACTCGGCCAGCGCCTTGCCGACCGCCGGCGCCTGCTGCAGGCCGTGACCGGAAAAACCGTTGGCGAAGAGGAAATTACCGACCTCGGGGTGCGGGCCGATCACCGCGTTCTGGTCGAGTGTGTTGTAGTCGTAATGGCCGACCCAGGCGCGCGTCGGCTTGATCGCCTCGAAGGCTGGAATGCGGGTCGCCAATACCGGCCAGATCACCTCTTCGAACAGCGGCCAGTCGGGGTCGAAGTCGGCGGGATCGGCTGGTCCTTCGCCATCTTCCGGCTCGGCGCCGCCGGTGATGTAGACCGAGCCTTCCGGCCGGACATAGATGCCGCTCGGGTCGACCAGCAGCGGCATGTCGTCATATTTTTCGCGCGCCTCGAAGACGAAGACGTTGCGCTTGCGCGGCTCCACCGGCAGCGCCAGCCCGGCCATTGCCGCCACCTTGCCGGCATTCGGCCCGGCGGCGTTGACGACGGTGCCGGCCCCGAGCCGTTCGCCATTGTCGAGGATCACGCCGGTGACGCGCTCGCCCTGCCGCTCGATACCGGTCACCGACGCCGTGATAAAGTCGATGTTCTTCGTTCGCAGTGCCTTGCGGAACAGCATCAGCATCGCATGCGCGTCGAACCAGCCTTCGCCGCTGCGGCCATAGGCGCCAGCGGAGATGCCCTCGACCGACAGCCACGGAAAGCGGCGGACGAGCGCCTCGGCATCCTCGAGCACGATGTCGGCGCCCTCGGCCATCTGCGCCTCGTGATTGGCCCGCAGGATCGACAGGCTGTTCTCGCCGGCAAGGATGAGATAGCCGCCTTCGCGAAAGCCGATATCGGCGTCCGCGCCAAACTCGTCCTTCAACCGCCGGAATAGTTTCAGCGTGAACTGCGACAGCCGGATGTTTTCCGGGATCGAGAACTGCTGGCGAATGGAGGCGCAGGACAGCGTGGTCGCCGCATGGGAAAATTGCGGGTCGCGCTCGACAAGCGCGATCGAGCCCGAAAATCCTTCCTCGCGCAGATAATAGGCGACCGAGGAGCCGACGATGGCTCCGCCGATGATGACGATGTCGTAATGCACCTTTTCGCCCTTCCGATCTGAACCGCCGAGTCACGCCGCCGGCAGGAGGATCTCGAAGCGCGTGCCGCTCGCCGAGTCAACCAGCCGGATCGTGCCATCATGCGGTTTCAGGAGGGCCAGCACGATGCCGAGGCCGATGCCGGTGCCACCGGAATCGCGGCGCGTGGTGAAGAACGGCTCGAAGATGCGGCCTCGGTTGCTGGGCGAAATGCCGGCGCCGTCATCGTCCACCACAATGGTGGCCTTGCCGTCCGCGCTTGCTGCCGTGACCGAAACCAGCGTCGCGCCGTGCCGCGCCGAATTGTCGATGAGGTTGGCGAGCACGATCGCAGCGTTTTCGGCCGAGATGCGCAGGCCGATCTCGGTGCCCGCCTCGAGGCGCACCGCCAGCCTGTCGTCGGCCGGCAGCAGCGCCAGTGCCGCACCGAGCGACGTGTTTTCGCCGCTCGGCTCGAGATTTTCGGCGCGCGCCAGGTCGAGCAGGCGGCGCACCAGAAGGTTGAGCCGGCCGGCATCGGTGACAATATTGTCCGAAAACCGCTGCCGCTCGGCCTCATCCATCGCGCCGCCCGAATCGCGCAGCAGTTCGGCGGCCCCCTGGATCGCCGTCAGCGGCGATTTGAGCTCGTGCGAGACGTGGGTGGCAAAGGTCTGGATGCCGTCGGAGCGAGCGTGCAGCTTTTCGGCCATGTCGAGGAAAGCAGCGGAGAGCGCAGCCATTTCGCGCGTGCCGTGGTGATCGAGCGGCCTGATCGCCTCGCGGTCGCCGGCGGCGATGCGTTTCGTGCGTTCCATCAGCGCATAAATCGGCCGGCTGACGGTGCGCAGGAAGACCAGCCCGATCAGCAGCGTGCCGCCGATGATGGCGATTGCGGCCAGCGCCACCTTGCCGCGCTCGCCATAGAGATGCTTGACGATGTTGTTCGGCGTCCGCGACAGATAGACGACGCCGGCGATCTTGCCTTCGACGGCAACCGGCATGGCGACGAAGACGCGAACCTTGGTGCCGCGGCTGACCGAATAGAGCGGCGGCGACGGTTGGTCGGGAACCCGCAGCCTGAGCGCGCTGGCGTAGCGGCCGGCAAGCGCTGCGCGAACTTCTTCGACAGCCGCGAGCGACAGGCCGGCCTCTTCACGGCCGGCGATGACCACGCCTCTGGGATCGAGCAGCCGGAAGCCGGCAAGCGTGGTCTTCTGCGTCTCGGCAAGAATGCCCGACAGCCGCGCGCCGATCGCCACGAAGGCAGGATCGACGCTGGCCGCGGTGGCCGCGGGCCGGGTCGGCAGGATCCTGTCCGACGCGAGATCGAGGCGCGGTTCGATCGGCAGGTAGCGAGAAGCCCGATCGCCGGTATCGGGTGGAGGCATGGGTGTGCCGAGCTTTTCCGGGGCAAGGCCGGCCTCACGGACCTCTTGCGCATAGATCGCGGCAAGGGCGGCACCTTGTGCGATCAGCTCGGCCTCGGTCTGGCGGATCAGCTGGTTCTCGTAGAGCCGGAAGAAGAACAGCCCGGCCAGCGGCAACGCCATCACCATGATCAGGATGGCAATGACGACCGTGGCGAGCCGAGGCCGCCATTTGCTGTCAACCCATTTTTGGGCGCTCAACTCCCGCATTTACCCAGCCGGAAGCCGACGCCGTGCACGGTCTCGATTGCATCAAGGCAGCCGACTGCCGCCAGCTTGGCGCGGATGTTGCGGATATGGCTATCGACGGTGCGGTCTGCGACATGGATGTTGGCGGCATAGGCGTTGGCCATCACCATGTCGCGGCCGAGCACATGCGCCGGCCGCGACAGAAATCCTTTCAGGATCGCGAATTCGATCGAGGTCAGCGCCAGTCGCTTGCCGTCGAAGCTGGCTGTATGGCTTGCCGGAACCAGCAACAGTCTGCCATGCGAGAATTGCCGGTCGTCAGCTGGTTCCGGCGCGAGCCGGGCGCGGCGCAGGATGACGTTGACGCGGGCGACCAGCTCGCGCGGGCTGAACGGCTTGGTGACATAATCGTCGCCGCCCATCTCCAGCCCCAGGACGCGGTCGATCTCTTCATCCCGCGCGGACAGGAACAGCACCGGCACATCGGATGTGTGGCGCAGCCGCCGGCACACTTCCAGCCCATCCATTTCCGGCATGCCGATGTCGAGCACGACGAGATCGGGCGCACGGCGTTCGATCGCCTGCAAGGCAGCCGCGCCGTCCGGCACCGCCAGCGTTTTCATGCCGGCCTTTTCCAGTGCGAAGCAGATGATTTCGCGAATGTGCGGATCGTCGTCGGCGACCAGTATGTGGTGCGGCATCAAATCAGCGGCCCGGCATGAAGGGTTCGGACATCGGAGGAACCACAAACGGGCCACGCCTGTCGAGGACGCGGTTGAGCCGCCAGTCACGAAAGCTCCAGCCGCGCCAGTTTTCCTGGCTGGCGCGGAAGCGTGCTTCGTCCTGTGCATACCAGCGGGCGAGTTCGCCGATGGAGGCATCCTCCGTAGAAACCGTCCTGCTCTGGTGCTGGACGAAGCGATCGAGCGCCGGCAAGGCGCCGGGCCCGAGCGAGCGCAGGTACCAAACGTCGAGCTGGGTGCCTTGACCGGTCATTTCGAAGGAATGGTCGACATTGTAGTTGGCGATCAGCGCGGCAAAGTTGATGAACGAGCAGGCATAGAGCGTCGCCGATAGCGTCAGAAGATTGGCGGAAAGCAGCCATTCGTTGGACTTTTCGCGCGCGGTGCGGGCGATGATCAGGACAAGGCCCGCCGCCACCAGCCCCATCCAGACGAAGGCGGCGACACGCCAATAGGTCAGCGCATAAATGCCGACATAGAGATCAAGCCGCAGGATCGACGAGATCACCAGGAGGATGTTCTGCGCCACCCAGACATAAACCAGCCGGCGGATGAGCGGATCGCCGGAGGTCGCACTTCCCGGCCTCAGCGCTGCCAGCACGAAGCCGGCGGCCAATAGGGCCGTGACGATCAGCGGGTAGGCG
Source organism: Mesorhizobium sp. M0166 (assembly GCF_040322255.1). NCBI lineage: Bacteria > Pseudomonadati > Pseudomonadota > Alphaproteobacteria > Hyphomicrobiales > Phyllobacteriaceae > Mesorhizobium > Mesorhizobium sp. M0166. Next base: position 28,984 of record NZ_JAMYTD010000036.1, read on the forward strand.
CCGCGATGCGCGTAGGCGGCATAGGTCAGCCCGTCGGGAAGCGCGATACCGCCCCACAGATAGGTGGCGTCGAGTGCGCTCTGCACCGCGAACAGGACGTTGAAGACGACGAGCGCGCGGAGGATAGCGGCCTTGCCGAAGACGGTGTCTTCGATGGTGGTCCTGGTGGCCGGCGTCGCCGGTACGCTGGCTGGCGACACTTTGCGGCGGCGGAAAAAGCGCGGCAGCCGCGGCCGCAGAAAGGCCCAGATGCCGGCAAGCACGAACAGCCAGAAGGCGAGACGTGGCAGCTGGATGAGGTTAAGCAAAGCGAAGAGATCAATCAGCGAGAACCAGTATTCGATGACCGGATTGGCGGCGCCGAACAGCGCGAGGAACACCGCGCCGAGGCTCAGCGGCATGACCCAGACGGCGATCGTCGCAAGCCGCACGCGCCGCCGGCCAAGCCGCCGCGTCGCCTTGCGCCAGCGGAGGAAATCCAGGACGAGCCGAAATGGCGTTGCAAGCAGGAACAGCGAGAGTTGGCGGGCGACGCGGGCTAGGCCGCGCCGCAACCGTCCGGCCAGTGACAGCGCGAAGATGGCCGTCGCCGCCAGCGCGATAGAGACGGACAGTGCGCTGACATTTTCCACAAGCGGCAGCAGCGCCATAAGCAGCGCAACCGGCTTGAACCAGAACCTGCCATCGTTGAAGACGCTGAGAGGATGGAGAGCCATGCTCGCCGCTGCAATCGCAACGCCGAACAGGAAAAGCGTGATGCCGGCCGGCTGGCCATAGAAGAAAAAATCGGCCAGCGCGACGAGCAGGACGGCAACGCCGAAGCGGCTGCAATAGCTCGGCGCCGCCGAGAGGAATACTGTCATGATCGGGCTTTCTCGGCGGCTTTGATGCGGCCGGTGGGCAGGGATTTGCGGACGAAAGGGAGGAGGGCTGCCAAAGTCTGGGGCGGATCGACGAGCCACCAGCTTTCGCGGCGAAGCCGGTACGGCAGGGACCAACGGGAGTTCGTTTGCTCTTGCATGCCGCCCTTGTCGCATTCTGTCGGGTGGCAAGCGGGGCGGAGACGAGGAGATTTTCCGAAATTGCGTGCAGTTTTTATGCACGGCTTGCCTCGGCCAGCTGCAGGCGGCATAGATCGGAGATGACCACCGAAAGCTATCGCCCGCGCCGCTCGGTGCTTTACGTCCCGGCCTCGAACGACAAGGCGCTGGCAAAAATCCCGTCGCTGGCCTGCGATGCCGTCGTCATCGATCTCGAGGACGCCGTCGCCCCGGTCGACAAGCCTTCCGCGCGTGAAAAGCTGGCGGCGATTTTCGCCGGCCTTTCCAACCGGCGCTGCGAGATGGTCGTGCGCATCAACGCGCTGTCGAGCGAGTGGGGCGGCGCCGACCTGCTGGCCGCGGCAAAATGCACGCCCGACGCCATCTTGCTGCCCAAGGTCGATACGCCGCGCGACATCCTCGAGGCCGGCGACGTGCTCGACGACAATTTTATCCCGGACGAGGTCAAGCTGTGGGCGATGATCGAGACGCCCAAAGCGCTGCTCAACATCGGGCCGATCGCTGAGCTCGGCCGCGACCCGGCCTCTAGACTGGTTTGTTTCGTTGCCGGAACGAATGATCTGGTCAAGGACACAGGCATTCTCGCCACGCCCGACCGGCGCTATCTCGTGCCATGGCTGATGCAGATGGTGCTCGCCGCGCGCGCCGGCGGCCTTGACCTGCTCGATGGCGTCTTCAATGATTTTAGCGATATGGACGGCTTTGCGCGCGAGTGCACGGAAGCGGCCGCCATGGGTTTTGACGGCAAGTCGCTGATCCATCCGGCCCAGATCGAGGCCGCGAACCGCGCCTTTGCACCGTCGCCCGAAGCAATAGCCGAGGCGCGCGCCGTCAAGGATGCCTTCGCGCGCGCTGAAAATACCGGCAAGGCGGTGATCGCGCTGAACGGCAAGATGGTCGAGCGGCTGCATCTGGCGCAGGCCGAAAAACTGCTGGCGAAGGCCGCCGTTGTTCGCGCATGACTAATGGTAACTGACGACAGGATTGAAGAATGAAACTCTACCGCTTTCTGTCCGGCCCGGACGATGCCAGCTTCTGCCACAAGGTGACGGCGGCGCTGAACAAGGGCTGGCACCTGTTCGGCTCGCCGACCTATGCCTATGACAAGGAGGCCAAGACCATGCGCTGCGGTCAGGCGGTGGTGAAGGACATCGAGGGCCAGGAATACGGCCCCGACACCAAGCTCAGCGACTGGTAGGGAGGTTCGCTGAAGCGCTCGTCCTTCGTCATCCTAAGGCGAAGCAGTCGCGAAGCGACGTCGCGGAGTACCCTAGGATGACGAGGAGCGGGGTCGCTCACTCCGCTGCCTCCTCGATCTTCTCCATATCGTCATCCGACAGGCCGAAATGGTGGCCGATCTCGTGGATCAGCACGTGGGTGACGATGTCGCCCAGCGTTTCCTCGTTCTCGGCCCAGTAGTCGAGGATGGCGCGGCGATAGAGCGTGATGCGGTTCGGCCCCTCGCCGGTCTGCGGGTTCCAGCGCTCGGCGATGCCGCGCCCCTCGAACAGGCCGAGCAGGTCGAAGGGCGTTTCCAGCGAAAGGTCGTCCATGATCTCGTCGGTCGGGAATTCGGCGATCTGGATGACGATCTCGCCGGTCAGCTTGCGAAACTCCTCCGGCAGATGGGCATAGGCCTCCAGCGCCAGGAGCTCGATTTCCTCCATCGTTGGCGAAAGCTGGTCGTGCCAGATGCGTGTTTGGTAGATGCGAGCCATGCTTTGTCCTTTGATCCCGGCATATAGGCTTTCGGGCCGGACTCGGCAAATGATCGGACTGGAGGGCCCGTGTCATGCCCCACTACAGGAATAAATTCCCCATGACTCCGCTTGACTCTTCGGGCTGCCTCTGGAATCTATAGGAACATAACAGGAACAATTGTGAGTGGAAGCTGACCGTCATGGCGACAAGCGCCGTGGCGCGGGAGACTGTTTTTGCCCTGCGCCGCCAGATCGCGAAGATCGAAGGGACCTTGCCCGAACGCCTGGAGGCGCCGGCCGGTTCGTCGTTTGACGCGGATGTCCCTCGTCAGAGTCCGGCACCCTCTCGGCATCCGGCACCCGCTCGGAATCTGACCATTGTCCGCCGCGGCCTCGCCGTGGCGCCGCCCGATGCGTTTTTGCGCACCGGCGCCGAGCGCCTCGATGCTGCGCTGAGCGGCGGCCTGCCGAAGGCGGCGCTGAGCGAGTTTCATGGCGCCGCGACCCGCGATGCCGGGGCCGTCGCCGGTTTTGCCTTGTCGCTCGTCAGCCTGATCCTCAGCCAGGGGCCGCGACTGCCGGTGCTGTGGATCGGCACATCCGAGGTTTTCCGTGAGGCCGGCTTTCCCTATGCCAGGGGGCTTCACGCCTTCTTCGGCATCGAGCCGGAGCAATTGCTGTTTTCCGAGGCGCCAAGGCTGCTCGATGCGCTGTGGATCGCCGAGGAGGCTGCCCGGATGACGGCGCTGGCCGCTGTCATCCTCGAAATCCGCGGCAGCCCGCAGCGGCTTGACCTCACCGCGACGCGGCGGCTGCACGCCCGGGCGCAGAGTGCGGGCCGACCGCTGTTCCTGCTGCGCCAGGCCGGCGAGCCCGAGCCGACGGCAGCGCCGGTCCGCCTCGTCCTGTCGCCGGCACCGGCGGCAGCGCGCCAGACGATTGCCGGCCCGCTCGCCGGCTCGATCGGCCGGCCCGCCTTCACCGTCACCATCGGCAAGAGCCGCACTGCCTTGCCCGGAAAATTCACACTGGAGTGGAACCCCGATGAACGCATATTCGAAGAAAGACGGGGCGAGGAAAGAAGGTCTCAGGAATGGACCCCAGAACGGCCAAAGAATCCTGTCCCTGTGGTTTCCGCATCTCGCCGCCGAGAGGATCCTGCGGCAGCGTCTGGGGCGGTCCTGGCGTTCCCGGCCGTCGGATCACCTGCCGCTGGTGGTCAGCCATCGCCAAGGGAACACCCAGCGCATCGCCGCCCTCGACGAGCGGGGCGAGGCGCTTAATCTGAAGCGCGGCATGGGCATAGCCGATGCGCGCGCCATGCATCCCTCGATCGACATCGTGGAGGCCGATCCGGAGGCCGACCGGCGCCTGCTCGAAGGCCTCGCCGACTGGTGCGACCGCTATACCCCGCTGGTGGCGCTCGACGGGACCGACGGCCTCTATCTCGACGTCACCGGCTGCACCCATCTTTTCGGCGGCGAACGCTCGATGCTGGACGATATCCTGTCGCGTTTTTTCCATCAGGGCTTCGATGTCCGCGCCGGGCTTGCCGCCACGCCTGGTGCTGCCTGGGCGGCGGCGCGGTTTGCCGGCGACCGCATCGTTCCCGATGGCGAGGAGGAAGCGCTTCTCGCGCCCTTGCCGCTGGCGGCGCTGCGCATCGGCCCGGAGGTCCGCGCCAGCCTCGAAAGCGTCGGCCTGCGCACGGCGGGCGCCGTCATGGCAGCACCGCGCGCGCCGCTGGCCCGCCGCTTCGGCGCATCGCTGCTCTTGCGCCTCGACCAGGCGCTTGGCCGCCTCGAGGAGGCCGTGTCGCCGCGCCTGCCGGTGGCACCGCTTTCGGTCGAGCGTCACCTTGCCGAACCGATCATGCTGACCGAGGACATCGAGCGGCTGACAGGCATGCTGGCGACCACCTTGAAGAGCGACCTCGAGCGTCGCGGCGAGGGCGCAAGGCGGCTGGCGCTGCTGCTCTTCCGCGTCGATGGCGGCGTCAGCCGCATCGCCGTCGGCACCTCGCGGCCTCTGCGCGAGCCGCGGCTGATCCAGAAATTGTTCCACGAAAGGCTTGCCGCGCTCGAACAGGACATCGACGCCGGCTATGGCTTCGATCTCGTGCGCCTTTCGGTGCTGACTGTCGCCGCCTTCGACATGCAGCAGGCCGACCTTGCCGGCGAGACGAACGACGACGGTGCCGATATCGCGCTTTTTGCCGACCGCATTCGCGCCCGGCTCGGCGAAGGCGCGGTCTTGAAGCCGGTCGCCGTCGAGAGCCATTTGCCGGAGCGCGCCGTCGCCACCCTTCCCTTTACGGAGGCGCCGCAGAGAAGCTCGCCGCCGAAGCAGCCCGACAAGGCGAAGGACGCTCCCTCGACCGTCTTCCAGCCGGAACGGCCGATCCGGCTTTTCCGTTCGCCCGAGCCGATCGAGGTGCCGGCCACCGAAATGCCGGAAGGCCCGCCTTTGAACTTCCGCTGGCGGCGCGCGCTCTACCGGGTCGCGCGCGCTGAAGGGCCGGAGCGCATCGCGCCTGAATGGTGGCGAGGGGCGGCGGGACGAGAAGATGAGCCAACCCGGGATTATTTCCGCATCGAGGATGCCGATGGCCGCCGTTACTGGCTCTATCGCCAGGGCCTCTACGGCGCCTCGCAGCCTTCGCCGCGCTGGTTCATGCATGGGATCTTCGCATGAATGCGCTGACGGCCATCCCCTATGCCGAATTCGGCATCCAGTCGAACTTCTCGTTCTTGCGCGGCGCCTCGAAACCGGAGGAGCTGGTGGTCGCGGCAAAATTCCTGGGGTTTTCGGCGATCGGTCTCGCCGACCGCAACACGGTGGCGGGCGTGGTGCGCGCCTGGCAACAGGCCAAGGTGGAGGGTGTTTCCTATCATCCCGGCTGCCGCCTGGTTTTTTGCGACGGCACGCCGGACATCCTCGCCTATCCGCAAGACCGCAAGGGCTGGGGTCATCTCTGCCGCATGCTGACGCAGGCCAATCTGCGTGACGAAAACGAAAAAGGGGCAACGCTCCTCAAACAGAGCGATCTTCTCGAATGGGGCGATCTCCTGTCGCTGGCCATCCTGCCGGATCTATCGGCGGATGCGGAAACCAGCCTCGCACTGCTTAGCCGGCTCAAGGATCGCTTCGGCGAAAACCTGCGGCTGGCGGTTTCGCCGGATTACCGCGGCAACGACCGCTTCCGGATCGAGCAGGCGGCGGCGATGGCCGAGCTGGCCGGCATCCCGTTGATGGCGACCAACGATGTTCTCTACCATACGGCGGAACGGCGCCCGCTGCAGGACGTGCTGACGGCGATCCGCCTCAATGTGCCCGTCGCCGAGGTGGGGCTGGAGTTGGCGGCCAATGCCGAGCGTCACTTAAAGCCGCCGGTGGAGATGGCACGGCTTTTCCGCAGGCATCCGCAAGCGCTGGCGGAAACGCTGCGTTTTGCCGGCGAGCTGACCTTCTCGCTCAGTGACCTGCAATACAATTATCCCGACGAGCCGACGGAATCGGGTCTCGGGCCGCAGGCCGAGCTGGAAAGGCTGGCCAAGGAGGGAGCCGCCATCCGCTACCCCTCGGGCGTACCCGCTTTTGTGACGCAGCGCATCGAGGAGGAACTCGCTCTGATCGAACGCCTGAACTACGCGCGCTATTTCCTGACCGTCCACGACATCGTCAAATTCGCCCGCAGCCAGAACATTCTCTGCCAGGGGCGCGGCTCCGCCGCCAACTCGATCGTCTGCTTCTGCATTGGCATCACCGAAGTCGGCCCGGACAAGATCGACACGCTTTTCGAGCGCTTCATTTCCGAGGAAAGAAACGAACCGCCCGACATCGACGTCGATTTCGAGCATGAAAAGCGCGAGGAGGTCATCCAGTACATCTATTCCAAATACAGCACCAAGCGTACCGCGCTGGCCGCCGCCGTCGTCAGCTACCGGGGCCGCTCGGCGATGCGCGAAGTGGCCAAGGCGATGGGCCTGTCGGACGACGTCCGGGGCGCACTGTCCAGCTCGATCTGGGGCTGGTCGACCTCGGAGCTCGGCGAAAAGGAGACAAAGGCCGGCGGCCTCGATCAGACCGATCCATCGACAAGTCATGTGATCGAATGCGCCAACGAGATCATGGGCTTTCCCCGTCATTTGTCGCAGCATGTCGGTGGTTTCGTCATCACCAGGGACCGGCTCGACGAGATCGTGCCCATCGTCAAGACGGCGATGGACGAGCGCAAGATGGTCGAGTGGGACAAGGACGACCTCGACGCGGTGAAAATCCTTAAAGTGGACGTACTGGCGCTCGGCATGCTGACCTGCCTGCAGCGCGCCTTCACCCTGCTCCGGGAGCATTATCCGCAAGCGCGGGACGCGTACGGCCGGCCCTATGTGTTGGCCACTCTGCCGGCCGAGGACAAACATGTCTACGACATGATCTGCCGCGCCGATACGATCGGCGTCTTCCAGATCGAATCGCGCGCGCAGATGTCGATGCTGCCGCGGCTCAAGCCGAAAAGCTTCTACGACCTCGTCATCGAGGTGGCGATCGTGCGGCCCGGCCCCATCCAGGGCGACATGGTCCACCCCTATCTGCGCCGGCGGCAAGGCAAGGAAAAACCCGAATATCCCAAGCCGGAACTGGAAAAAATACTCGGCAGGACGCTGGGCGTGCCGCTGTTCCAGGAGCAGGCGATGAAGATCGCCATCGTCGCCGGCGGCTTCAGGCCGGGCGAGGCCGATGAACTGCGCCGCGCCATGGCGACGTTCAAGCGCACCGGCACGATCGGCAATTACCGCAAGAGAATGGTCGACGGCATGGTCGCCAAGGGCTACGAAAAAGACTTCGCCGAGCGCTGCTTCAAGCAGATCGAGGGTTTTGGCGAATACGGCTTTCCCGAAAGCCACGCCGCCTCCTTCGCCCTGCTGGTCTATGCCTCCTGCTGGTTCAAGACCTTCTATCCCGACGTGTTCTGCGCCGCGATCCTGAATTCCCAGCCAATGGGGTTTTACCAGCCGGCCCAGCTTGTCCGCGACGCGCATGACCACGGCGTCGAGATCCGCGAGGTCGACGTCAATTTTTCCGGCTGGGACTGCGCCTTGGAGCAATCGCCTTTCGATCCGGATCGTATCCTTGACCGCCATGCCCAGATGCGCGGCGTCATCCGGACCAGCCATGCCGTCCGGCTTGGCTTTCGCCAGGTCAAGGGCCTGTCGAAGGAGCGCATGGAAGCGTTTGTGTCGAGGCGCGGCGCCGGCTATGCATCCGTGCGCGACGTCTGGCTGCGCTCGGGCCTCAACGTCGACGAGATCGAAAAACTGGCGCAGGCCGACGCTTTCCGCTCGCTTGGATTGAACCGGCGCGACGCTCTATGGGCGGTCCGCGCGCTCGACGGCAAGAGTGCCGCCGAAAAGCTGCCGCTGTTCGACCAGCCGGCGATCCGCTTGCGCGATCTCGAGCCAGAGACCAGGCTCCCGACAATGCCGCTCGGCGAGCACGTCGTCCACGATTACCGCTCGCTCGGCCTGTCGCTGAAGGCGCACCCGGTCGCCTTCCTGCGTCAAAGGCTGGATCGGTCCGGCGTTACGCCCAATGCGCGCCTCGGCCAGGTGCGGGACGGCCGGCGCGTTTCGGTCGCCGGCCTTGTCCTGGTGCGGCAGCGGCCGGGCAATGGCAAGGCGATTTTCCTGACGCTGGAGGACGAGAATGCGGTCGCCAACATCATTTTCTGGGAAAGGACCTTCAACCGCTTCCGCCCCATCGTCATGGGCGCGCGTCTCATCCGCGTCACCGGCAAACTGCAATCGGAATCGGACGTCATCCATATCGTCGCCGAGAAGGTCGAGGATCTGACGCCGTGGCTGTCGGTTCTGCTGGAAGAGGCAAAGCCTGCGGACAGACTGTCGAGCCGTGCAGACGAGGTTCGGCCCGATAGCATCGCGCAAACGGAATTATTGGGAAAGGCAGAGAAGGTCATGCCCAAAGGGCGCAATTTTCAATAGAGGCGCGAAAGATCGCAACGGAGCGGTTCTGAACCGCAGCACTCAGGGCGTTCCACCCAGGCGCGGCGGCGGCGGCATGGCATCGTCTATGGTGATGACACGCGCCTCCGATGGCAGCATGATCGGAATGCCGTCCCGCACCGGATAGGCAAGCTTTGCCACCCGCGAGATAAGCTCGCCGCGCTCCGGATCCCAGGCAAGCGGCCCCTTGGTCAGCGGGCAGGCCAAGAGTTCCAGCAGCTTGGGGTCGACAGTCCTGTTCCCGTCACGTCCATCCGCCATCCGATCCATCCTTCCACAAGGCGACCGCTTCAGGTTTTTGCGCGCGGCCCACCTTCTCCCCTCGCGGGAGAAGGTGACCGAGCGAAGCTCGGTCGGATGAGGGGTGTTCCAGCTTGGCACCGGCGGCACTCCGTCCAGCACCCCCCAACCGTCTCGGCGCTGCGCGCCGATCCACCTTCTCCCACAAGGGGAGAAGGCAAGAGCCTACTGCAAACTCGAACCGAAATCCTCATTGTCGCGCGCCAGCGCCATTTCGGTGATGGCGATCAGCGTCTCGGCGCGTGTCTTCAGATCGGCCGCTTCGAGCAGCGCCTGTTTCTCGGCCGGCCCGTAGGGCGCCATCATCGACAGTGCGTTGACCAGCATGGCGTTTTCGGCGCGGCTGACGCTTTCCCAGTCGGCCTCCAGATCGTTGGCCTGCAGATAGGCGCGAAACGCTTTGAGCAGCGCCGGCCGGTCGATCTCGGCGTCTGCCTGCTCCTCGTCGAGATCGGCGAGAAAAGGTGTCAGCCGGCACTGGCGGAACGGTGTTTTGACCGTGAGCTCCTGGACAATGCGGAACCGGCACACGCCCTGCAGCGAAATCAGGTAACGGCCGTCGCCGCTCTCGGACAGCGCAATGATACGCCCGGCACAGCCGACATTGCAGAGCTCCGGCTCGCCGTCTGAACGCAGCGCACCGTCGAGGCTGGGCTGGATCATGCCGATCAGCCGCGGCCCGGCGATCGCTTCGTCGACCATCTGCAGATAGCGCGGCTCGAAGATGTTGAGCGGCATGCGGCCTCCAGGCAGCAGCAATGCGCCCTCGAGCGGAAAGATCGGCATGGTCGACGGTAAGTCCGCAGCGAGTCGGTAATGTGCGTTTCCCGCCTGCACCTCAATCCTCCGATCGCTTTGTCAGGAAGCGCACCAAATCCGTCTCCTCCCGGCCGGCACAAGGCGCAACACTGGAAACCCGAAATCGAACGCCGTCCGAAAACCTAATCTGGCGCAGCCGCGGCCCACCGCAAGCCCGCGCGACAAAACAGTCTGCGCCGGCTCAGGAAAACAGCAGCGAGGACAATTTGCGCCGTGCCGACAGCGTTGCTTCGTCGGTCATGCCCCATGCCTCGAAGAGCTGCAGCAACTGGGTTCTGGCGCCGTCGTCGTTCCACGAGCGGTCGGCCTTGATGATCGCCAGCAGATTGTCGGCCGCCGCCATGCGATCACCCTTGGCGTTCTGGATCATGGCAAGCTCGAACCGTGCCTGGTGATCCCCGGGATTTTCGGCCAGCCGCCGTTCCAGTTCCGCCGGATTGCCCAGTGCCGCGGCTTGCGCGGCGAGCGCCATCTTGGCCCGCAGCGCGGCGAGCTGGGGCGCATCCTTCTTTGCTTCCGGCGCCCGCGCCAGCACCGCCTCGGCACCTTCGGCATCGCCGGCCTCGAACAGCAGGTCGCCCAAGCCGGCGATCGCCTCGATCGTCTCCGGCGCCTGTTCCAGGATGGCATCGTAAATGTCGGCCGCTGTCTGCACGTCACCGGCGTCGCGCGCTTCGGCGGCCGCGGCCAGCGCCTCGGCCACTTGCGGCGCGCCACCGTTCTTGCCGCCAACCTTCTGGATGAATTGCGTGATCTGGCTCTCGGGAATGGCGCCCATGAAGCCGTCGACCGGCTGGCCGTCCTTGAAGGCAATGACCGCCGGTATCGACTGGATGCCAAGCTGGCCCGCGATCGATGGATGGTCGTCGATATTCATCTTGACCAGCTTGACCTTGCCGCCGGCGGCCTTCACCGCCTTCTCCAGCAGCGGCGTCAATTGCTTGCAGGGGCCGCACCACGGCGCCCAGAAATCGACCAGCACCGGCTGGCGACGCGATTCCTGGATGACGTCGGCGGCAAATCCAGCGGTCGTTGTGTCCTTGATGACGTCGGCCGGCGCCTCCGCAAGTGCGACCTTCTCACGCGCGGCATCGGTGCCGCCATATTGCACGGTGGTGGCATACTGGCCGCCATTGCTGCCAAACGGGCCGCCAAAGGGGTTGCTATCGCTCATCTCGTCGCCTTTCGGTCGCGCCGCCGGCCAAGGGACGGGCGCAACATCCTTCTTTAGAACCCGGTTTCAGTCACCCATGTGGCGATCATGCCGAGACTTTCAAGATAACAGCATCATGTCCGGTTGCCTCGACGAATTTGACCAGGTCCGCGGCAGCGATGGAAGTCGTCGCTTCGTTGGTCAGCGGGTGGGCATTGACCACCGCATGGCTCATCAGCTCCTCGTCCAAAACGACCTTGACCCTTCGCTCGGTGTCGTTGATCAGCCCGAACACCGTGACCGCGCCCGGGGCGACGCCGAGAAGCTCCATCAGCATCTCCGGCCGGCCGAAGGACACGCGGCCGGCAGCGCCGATCAGATGGTGGATCTGCTTGAGATCGACCACCGCCTCCTCGTCGACGCTGACCAGGAAGAAATTGTCCTTCTTGTCCTTGAGGAACAGGTTCTTGGTGTGGCCACCGGCAATCTCGCCGCGCAGCGCCTGCGAATCGGCGACCGTGAACAGCGGCGGATGGCGCCGGGTCGATACCTCGATCCCGAGTCCTGAGAGAAAGGCGAAAAGTTCGGCTTCGGTCTTCGGCATCGGTCTTTCTTCTGATGGCCCGCTTTCAACGGCTTGTTCGGCTAACGCCGTTTACGGCCAATGATGCCGCCGAGACAAGCCCGTCGCGCAAGGCGGGGGTGATTGCCTTGCGACGTCTCGCGGCAGGGCTTGTCCGCATTGCCGGCGAAGCAAAAAGCCTGCGAATTCCCTGTTGCAATCGCCGCGCTCTTCAGCCATATAAGCGCGGCTTGCGGCCCAAAAAGCCGCGCGAGCGGGTGTAGCTCAGGGGTAGAGCACAACCTTGCCAAGGTTGGGGTCGAGCGTTCGAATCGCTTCACCCGCTCCAGTTTCCTTGAAGGGAATCAAGCGATTAAGAGGCGCCTTTCGGGGCGCCTTTTGCTTACATGGCGTTGCAAACCGGCATTGTAGGCTCGTTGCAAGCGCGCAAAAAGCGGGAATAGCGGCGGCCTTTACCCTCCACGATCAAACTCCAGAAACGAGTGACGTATGGGTTGGGTACTTCACTTTCGAGCGTCTCAGCCAAGCTTCTAAACCATGATGTGCCTTGGCGGTGGCAAGCCGGAGCATTGACGCAGTAGAGGGCACGTTCGAACCGCCCGGCCAGCGCCATCAAGGTATCAACGAGGTGCGCGGCATCAACCGCGTCGTCTACGACGTGACGAGCAAACCGCCGGGCACCATCGAGTGGGAGTGAAGGGGAGTAACATTGGATGCCACGGGATATTGCGGCGTACTACGGCGAACGTTTGTCATCGATCGTCTTCGACAGATTCGAAACCCACCCACGATCAGTTCTCGGGGCCGAAAATGCGGCGACCTTCTTGATCAGGCGAGTCCGGTCTATCGACCTAGCAACATCGCCACGCGCGATGCCAGAAGCTTAACGACTAACCCCCGGGGATAGCCCCGGTGGCTCGGCACGTCGTCGGGAAGGACATCGCTGTCCGGCTTGAACTTCGCGCAAAGCCGTAATTGCAGTGGCGGGAGTTCTCCGTGAAACCGCGCTCTGTATGCCGAGACCCAGTGCGGGCCTCTATCGAAGTTCATGAACATCGCCGAATAGCAGCACGTGGCGACAACCCTATTCGTAACCGATGTCTCCTTAAGCTTGTAGCTCCTGAGCAATTCGGCCCCCTTGGAGCACTCGATGCGGTCCTTTCGATAGAGGATGTATGCGGTGCCGCCATCGGGATCGCGTATGGCGCCAGCACCCGGCAAAGATTCGATCTGATCAGCTCCCTTCTGGCAGTCGTCGCAGTAGCAGACGCTGCTCACGATCGGCCTGCCAAACGCTTTGAGTTCGACGCCGCCGCAAGAGCAAGTTGCGGTCATGATAGGTGCGTGCGTCATCTGCTGGTGATCATAATGCGATTGTCCTCGCTGTCCCGATGCCGCCCGGTTCTGCCGTCAAAACCGTCCACTCTGAGACTTCCGGCGGCAATTCTCGACAGCTGCGCCAAGCCTCCACGAGCTTTTCGTGGTGTATCCTGTTCCAATTCGTTCAGGAGGCTGATCTTGGAGATCATCGCCCATCAACCAGCTAAGACGGACGAATCCAGCGAAAGGATACGTCGCCGGCATTAGGATCTGCGCCGCGTGCTTGGATAGGCCCGAAGTGGATGGGAGCCGAAATTCGGGCGAGCACGGTCATGACAGAATTGCCGACGGAGCGGACGTATTTGCATTCAACTTTGCCCCGAACATGGTCCGGCATTTGGCAGTGGCTTCCTCGAGCCAGTTCTCCCGTCGCGCCTCGGAACTGCCGACAACCGGCCTGAACACATGTCGTTCGTGTTCCAGAACCCCGCAATATGGGAGGACGCATCGTCCCCAGATCAGCCCGAGCGGGTCGCCGAGGTCGTTCAACTCTCGCGCCGCATCGGTATCGGAAGTATTGAAAACAATGGCTTTCTTGATCGATAGCAGGCCTTCGGGCAACCCGTCCGCGGTTTTCAGGCGATAGGTGACACCAGGAACCAGAACGCGATCGAGCCAGCCCGCCAGAATTGCAGGCGGCTTCCCCCACCAGTTCGGGTGGACGACCAGGAGACCATCCGCATTCGCGACTTGCGTCCGGTGCTGGAGCAAGACGCGATCCTCGGCGCGTGAAAGCGCTTTTTCCAGTGTGTCGCCGACCGTGTAGGCCTCTTCCGCGGTTAGGCACGGATCGAAGCCTTCCACATAGAGATCATGATGTTCGATAATGTGCCCGTCGCCGACCAGCGCGTTGCGAACGCGTGCGGAAATTGCGTGGCAAAAGCTGTTGGCACGCGGGTGGGCTATGATGGAGAAGATGCGCATCGTTTACTCCTCGGCTTGAGAGGCGCAGGAATTGAGGGACGGGCAACCCGAACTGCCTCGCCTTGGTTGCCGTGCCGACATTGTCGATACCGCACGAAGAGAACGACAAGGTAAATGTTCATTTGTGGCCAATGACGGCAAGGGGCAAAGGCAGCGCTGCCATTGCCGCCGGGATCGGGCCGGTGCAGATCGACGCATCTGCCGGCGACGTATCCTTTCGCTCAGATCGTCCGTCTTAGCTGTTGATGGGCGCGGTCATCCTGAACGTCGCCCTCCTGAACGAATTGGAGCGTGACAATGAACAGCAAGCAGAGCCTGGCCAACAAGATCCACTACGAAACGCTCGCCGAGGCTTGGCGCAGCGGTCGAGAATCGCCGCAAGAAGCCTCCGAGTGGTCTGCCTTGACGGCAGAACCGGGCGGCGTCGATTACATCGAGACCGAACTCGGCGACAAGACCGCGCTGTGGGTTCAGCCAAAAACGGCGGCCAAAGATCGGGTCATGCTTTACCTGCACGGCGGTGGCTATGTCGGCGGATCGATCTGGACCCATCGCAAGATGGTCGGACACCTTGCCAAGGCGATTGGCTGTTACGCTTTGCTCGCCCCTTACGACTACCTTTTCCAGAGCAAATTCCCGCGCCAGATCGAGCAGGCCGTGACCGCGTTCGAGTGGCTGGCCGAGCAGGGTATCGCGCCGAAGCACACCATAGCTGCAGGCGATTCCGCCGGCGCGGGCCTGATCGTTGCGGCGGCGCTGAAACTTCGTGATGCCGGACGGCCGCTGCCGGCCGCCATCCTCAGCATCTCTGGCTGGCATGATCTGTCGGCGAGTGGGCACTCCTACGAAACCAACCGCGAGAAGGACGCCTTTTTCCAGAAGGCGGCCGTTGAGATGCTGGCATCGCAAGTCCTCGACGGGGTCGATGCTCGAGATCCATTCGCCAGCCCGATCTTTGCCGATCTCAAGGGCCTGCCGCCGATTTATCTGCAAGCGGGTGGAGACGAAACCCTGGTCGACGACAGCCGGGTGCTCGCCGACCGGGCGAAGGCCGCCGGCGTCGAAGTGCGCCTGGACGTATTTCCGGGAATGCTGCACTCGTTCCAGATGATGGCCGGCCGCGCTCCCGAAGCCGACGACGCGATCGAGCGGTTTGCACAATGGGTTCGCCCCAAGCTCGGTCTGACCGCAACCGCGGCAACACGCGCTAAAGGTCAGGAGGTCGCATGACTGGCAAATTGAAACGACGCTAAGATGTGGCAGGTGAAGGACATGCCCGAGCGACCGATCGGCCTATTCGACGCGCGTTATCGAGCCTTCCTCGAGACGGTGTCAGGCGTCCGCGCCCAACTGCATCGCTATTGCGCGCGCATGACCGGCTCACGGCTCGACGGTGAGGATCTCATGCAGGAGACGCTGTTCGAGGCCTATACGAAGATCGAGACCCTCGATGATGCCAGCAGGCTAAAACCCTGGTTGTTTCGCATCGCTCATAATCGCTGCATCGACTTTCTGAGGCGGCGGGTTGCGCGCGAGCACGCGGAGAGCACCTATTCGGACGACATAGGCGTCGTTGCTGCCGAGCCGGCAACGACCGATGCACATCGCGCCATCGAACGGCTGGTTGGCCACCTGCCGCCCAAGGAGCGCGCCTGTATCCTGCTAAAGGATGTGTTCGACTATTCGCTGGAAGAGACCGCAGCACTCGTGGGCTCGACGATTGGCGGCGTCAAATCTGCACTCTCCCGTGGACGGGCGAAGCTCGCCGGCTTGCCCGCTGAACCTGCCGGTGAACCGAGCCGTCCGCTGGATCCCGACACCGCGCGGCTTTTGCAGCGCTATGTCGACCTTTTCAACCGCCATGACTGGGATGGCGTGCGGGGCCTGACCAGCGCCGATGCCCGGTTGCGGGTCGCCGACTGCTACGACGGCTTGCTCAGAAGCTCTCCCTATTTCGTCGAGTACGAACGAAACCCGGAGACGTGGATCATGGAGGTCGGGGCGATCGACGGAGAGCCTGTCGTGCTCGTGCTTTTCCAGCGAGGCGACCAGTGGCAGGTCGCGTGGCCGGTTCGTGTCCATGTCGCCGGTCGCGTCATCGACCGCATCGAAGACTATTATGCCTGCCCGTGGGTCGTTGGAAGCGCCTCGGAGTCCGACTTGAAGCTCACGCCTGGGCCAGCCGTTCTGGGAAGAGCATAAGGCGACGATTTTTCGCTCTGGCTTGGCGGAGCTACAATGGTCAGTCCTCAACGAAAAATCGTGGCCTGCATCGGATCGAGCAGCACGGCGGGCAAGGGCCAGGCATTCGATTGGATCGCGGAACTCAGCCGGCGGCCGGGCAACGGGCAATTTGAGTTCCGGAATTTCGGCGTCGGCGGCGACCTGGCCTATAACGCGTTGCAGCGGCTGCCGGACGTGCTCGCCTGTCGTCCCGGCAAGGTCATCGTCTGGGTCGGCGGTAACGACGTTCTCGCGCTCGTGTCACGCAAAGTGCGGCAGTTCTTTACGTTATGGAAGCGCCTCCCTCGCACGCCTTCGCCCGATTGGTTCCACAAGAATCTGGCCGAGATAGCACACAGGCTGAAGCGCGAGACGGCGGCGGACATCGGCCTTTGCTCGCTCCCTCCGATAGGAGAAGCACCTGATTCGGACGATCCGTTCCAGAGCGAGCTCAACCGGCGAATCGAGGAATATTCTGCGATCGTGGCGGCCGTCGCGCACGAGGAACGCTGCTTCTATATCCCGCTCCATGAGGCGATCACGGAGGCGGTTCGCACCTCGCCTGGCCGGGCCTTTACGGCGTTCAACTTTCTTCCATTCTACCGCGATGCATTTCGCATACTGGTGCTGCGGCAGCGTCCGGACGATGTCGCCCGCAGAAATGGTTGGCTATTTCACACTGACGGCGTGCACTTGAACAGCCGCGCAGGGCGGATCGTGGCGGATCGCATACAGAAGTTCATTGAGGCCTGAACCTGCGGCAAGGCCGTATCCGATTTGTGCACCTATCTGAATTGTCTTATCGCGCAGGCTGGCAGCATTTTCTTAGGTTCGGCCCAACTGATCTCGCGTAGCGACGGTACTTCTCTCACTAACGCCAAACTGCGCTATGGGGTCGATGAGACGAGAAATCGACCGATTCATGCCGGTAGTCGCTGGAACCGACTAGATTTCGAACCATCGAAATTCCCCTGCAAATTTCTGACGGATCGAGGAGTCGGTCTTTTGGCGAAGGCCGAAAAGCTTTGTGCTTCTAAAACAGCACGTTACCATGGTTGAGAGAATCGAGTGGGAGTGAGAGGGCCGCTCGGAGCTGGCCAGTGCCAAGCCAGATCCGGTCAGGCAAAAAGCAAATTGTGGACTACGGCACCCATCAAGACAATGATTGCCACGAGGGAGACGGCAAAAGCAATCGTGCGCCAAGGCTGCATGGCCTTCAGATAGACGATCGAATGTACGATCCGGGCAACTACAAAAATTGCAAAAATGGGAATTGCAATTGCTGCCTTTCCTCCCGTGAAAACAAAGAGCAGGCCCAGCAGCAGAAATGGATAGATCGTGGCCTCGGCATTGCGGTGTGCGCGCAGGAGCCGCGCGACAGTTGGCGGGTCAATTTCTGACACAGGTACACCATAGCGAGCGCCATCCTCCGGATTGATTGCCAGGCCACCCTTGGCGCGGATCGCCCCGCTGGAAGCCCAGAGCATCACAAGATTGAGGCACAGAACAACGCAGGTGATGCCGTATGCCACGAAAACCGGATGTGCCGCGGTCCAGATTGATTGTTGCATCGTAACATTACTGGCCGCTGCTTGGAGCAGTTGACCACGCACTGGATGTCCGTTGCGCCACTGCGCTGACGTATGCGACGAGGTTGTCTAGTGTCTTGGCCGTTCCGGTGTCGATTCCCATTTTCAGATATTGCTCGAACCGCTCCGCCGAGCCGCATTCGATCCTCACCGTCAGAAGCGTCTTGCCGCCAGTTTCCTCGAGAATGACGCGCCCGATCGCCCCCATTGCTTCGAAGATAAGATGACGCGGCGGTGCGATCTCGCGATAGACGCCCGCGAACTGGTGGGGGCCAGGGGAATGCCCGTTGACGAACCTGAAGGCTCCTCCCGGACGCAGGTCGATCTCGCATTGTGCCAGCGGTTCGCCTGATGGGTCCCACCAGCATGCCACATGCTCGGGCCGCGTCCATGCCTCAAAGACCTGTTCACAGGGCGCAGCAAGCACGCGCGTCAGAATGATCGTGTGCGTGTCCCGGTCGAGGATGACATCGGTGTTCGCGATCCCTGCCAGCATGCTACTTCTCCTTCTTGCCCATTTTTGCGAGGTGGCGATCCAGATTGTTGAGCCTGTCTTCCCATTGCTTGCGAAACGGCTCTACCCAATCGGCAACATCCTTGAGAGCCGTTGTCACCAGCTTGCGCGGTCGCCGCTGCGCATCACGCCCGCGTTCGATGAAACCCGCATCCTCCAGCACCTTAAGATGCTTGGAGATCGTGGGTTGACTGAGTTCGAACGGTGCCAGCAGTTCCGACACCGTGGCTTCGCCCGTCGCAAGGCGGGCCAGGATCGCTCGTCGCGTGGGATCGGCGAGGGCCGAGAAGGCCCTGTTCAGCCGGTCAGGGGTGGGTTCGTAAATTGCCATGAAGCTATATAGCTGTATAGCGATTAATGAGTCAAGGCTTCAAATACGAGGCGGTCGGGTGGACCCGGAAATGGGATGCTCCGCTTGGCCGAAATCCACCGTGATGGTGTTTCGCGGCTGAGCCGGTGAGCGCCGTATTGCGCGAGATTCCGAAAAATCGACCGATTGATGTCGATAGTTGCCGGAAACCCGGTTGGTTCGAAAATCGCGGAAATTTCCTTTTGAAATCAAGAGCTAAACTTCATCGCGGCGCCCCATGTCGCGCGCAGCGAATTGGTGCCGGTGCTTTCCAACCATGCGGTCGAGCGGCACAATATCACGGCGGTCTGGCCGGAAAGCCGGCGCGCCAATCCCGCTGTGCGCGCCTTCCTCGACCTGTTGCAGGGTGTGTCGAGAAACAGGTGAAGGTCACGGCCAGCATTCGGCCTGAAGACACCGGGCAGGTGAAACTCAGGGGACGCTCAGCCGCTGGCGTCGACCGTCCGCTGGTCGGCGCCATTGGCGCCATAACCGTCTCGGCAGCTACGCGACGAAGCGGACCACGCCGCCATCCACCCGCAAAGCCGCGCCGGTTGTCGCCGAAGCCTGCTCCGAGCATGCGTAGATGATCATGTTGGCCACCTCATCGGTGGTCGCGAAGCGTTGGATGAGGGTGGTCGGACGCATCGCCTTCAAGAAGCCCTGTTCGGCCTCCTGCTGCGTGATTCCGTTTGCGTCAGCCTGCTTCGCCATGAAGTCGCCCAGGATCTCAGAGCGGGTAGGTCCCGGCAGGACGGCGTTGATTGTGACACCCGTGCCCGCGACCGCCTCGGCGAGACCGCGCGAGACCGCGAGTTGAGCGGTCTTGGTCATGCCGTAGTCGAGCATTTCCTTGGGGATGTTGACTGCGGACTCGCTACTCACAAACACGACGCGGCCCCAGCCTTTCGCCACCATCCGCGGCAGGTAATGACGGGTCACGCGCACGCCACTCATTACGTTCAACTGGAAGAGGCCAAGCCAGTCCTCGTCGGGGATCTTCGCGATGTCCTCGACGCCACCGTAGCTCCGGATGTGAGCCGTACCAACATTGTTCACAAGGATATCGGCGTCCGGCGCCTGCGCGATCAAGGCCTCGGCACCCTCCGCTGTCGCAAGATCGGCGGCGATGCCCGAGATGTCGCTTCCGGGAAAGGCCTGCCGCATCTGCCGCACCGCCTCGTCGACCCGGGTATTCCCACGGCCGTTGACGACGACCGATGCGCCGGCACGGGCCAACCCCTCCGCCGTCGCGCGGCCGATACCGGCGGTGGATCCGGTGACAATCGCCTTGCGGCCGCTGAGTTCAATATTCATATCATTTATCTCCAATGGTAGGTGGGTGATCATCTGCCGATCCAGGCTGGAAGCGCCCGTCGTCTGTTGAGTACCGACAATATTCGGACGAAGGCGCATCAACTTGCCTTGCTTACCACTTCCGCCTCCGCAGCGCGGGCGAGGCTTTCGACCCATTCCTGGTGATAGCGGTAGAGTGCACCGGGATGCTTGCGCCCGAGTTCCTCAAGGAACCAAGGGCCCTGCTGCGTTTCTTCGGTCAGCACATGGCAGCCATCGACCGTAGGAGTGATGACCCAGCCGTGGTACGCGCTCGAGCCGGTCTCGTCGCCATCGACGGTCGTCGCCCACGCGAGCCTGCGGAAGGGTTCACACTCCGTCACGACCAGACTCATCGGAAAGCCAACCGTCACCCGGCTGTATCTGGTTTCAAGCGCCAGTTCCGGCTTGCCGGTCAGGATCTTGACCTGATCTTCGGCGGGAAAGTAGCTCGACCAATTCTCGGCATCGACGAGCAGCTTCCAGACCACTTCAGGCGGCGCCTTCACGTCAATGTCGTTGAGTGCGTAGATGGCCGACGTTTTCGGATCATATCGCCCGGGCCAAATCACATGGTCATACATCGATTACTGCTCCTTCTTGAACAGGTCCTGGAAGATGAGCTGGCCCCAAGTGCGGCCGCGTGCGTGCACCAGCGCGCCACCCTCGTTGAGCTTTCCCAGCTTGACGGGTGCGAACCCGAGTTGTTTGGCCAAGGCCGCCACGGGAGCGATCGCGTCCTCGTCGTCGCTCGACAGAAAGACGACCCGGTGCCCGCCCTCGACGATCGGATCGGCAGCCAGGGTGGCCGCAATCAGGTGATTGAACCCTTTCACGAGCTTGGCGCCGGTGAACGCCTTCGCGACGAAGGCGGAGGACGGGAGACCGTCCAGCTCTTCAGGGACTGGAAACGCGTTCATCGCGTCGATGACCGTCTTGCCTTTCCAGCTCGGCAGGACCTTCGCAACCTCGCGATGCTCCCCGAACGGGACCGCCAAGATGATTGTGTCGGCCTCGAGTGCATCCCGCAGCGACTTGGCGACGACCGTGGGTCCAATCGCCCGAGCCTGCGGCGCCAACGCCTCGGGCGGCCGGCGGCTCGCGACGGTCACGTCGACGTTTTTACGGGCGAAGGCCCGGGCGAGGGCCTGGCCTATCTTACCGAATCCTACAATCGCGTAGCTCATAACACTTCTCCGATCCGTGTTGATATTGATTGCCCGGCCCTCAACGGCGCTGGGTTATCCGTTCTGCTGTGCGGCGTCCTTTGCGTAGACGTCCCGTCGTGAACGACTTCGGCGCGGCCGGACGGTCAGCCGCTTCCGGCGATCCGGCGTGAATTCAGATGGCCGAGAAGCCGCCGTCGACAGACAACTCCACCCCATTCACGAAGCTCGAATCGTCTGAAGCAAGAAACAGCGCGGCCGCCGCAATTTCCTCAGGGCGACCCATCTTTCCCCGCGGGATCAGGGATTCGAACATCTGCTTCGCCTCCTCGGTGAGGACTTGGTCCTGCATCGGTGTGGCGATCGGCCCCGGGTGCAGCACGTTCACCCGGATATTCCGGCCCTTGAGTTCGTTGAGCCAGCCGCGTGCGAATGCGTGCAACGTCGCCTTGCTCGCCGCATACACGCTGTAACCCGGAAAACCTTTGATCGAAGCAACTGACCCGGTCATGAAGATCGATCCGCCATCGTTGAACAGCGGCAACGCCTTCTGGACCGTAAACAGCGTGCCGCGCGCATTCAGGTTGAAGGCCACATCGAAGTGCTGCTCGGTAATCTCGCCCAGTGGGGCGGCCTCGCCTGTGCCGGCGCTCGCGTACAGGATGTCGATCCTGCCCTTTTCCCGCTTGACTGTATCGAACAGGCGGTCGAGGTCGTCTAGATTGGCCGCGTCGCCACGCACGCCGGTCACGTTCCGGCCGATCAGCTTGACGGCCTCGTCCAGCACTTCCTGTCTCCGGCCCGTGATGAAAACATAGGCGCCTTCTTCAACGAACCGCCTGGCGCTCGCCAGCGCCATGCCGCTCGATCCACCCGTGATAACTGCAATCTTACCCTCAAGCTTTCCCATGACTTCTCCTTTAGTGTTGTCGGGACGGTATCTGCGTCCGAGAACCTCGAAATGGGTCCGCCGGCGTCAGTTGTTGAGTGCGGAAGCGCGCACATCGGTGGTGCAAAATCGCTCCGGCTGGACGCCAGCCGCGACGATCGGTGTCCGCCGTTCTGGGACGCCGCGCCGTCGACATAGGCGACGATGACCGCCCGTACTGCCGTTCGATGTGTTAGATACCGGCTTTGGAAGGCGCACCGCGCGGTGCGGGATTGCACCATGATCGACTGGGATGACGTTCGCTACTTTCTTGCCGTCGCGCGCGGAGGCTCCGTGCGGGCCGCCGCCGAGCGCCTCGGGGTGAATCACTCGACCGCGCTGCGACGCATCGCCCAGCTCGAGGAACGCCTCGGGGCGCAGATGTTCGAAAAGCTGCCTTCGGGCTACCGCCTGACGGCTGCGGGCGAGGAGGTCCTCGAACTCGCGAACCAGATGGAAGCGTCGTCGCACCAGCTGGAGACGCGCGTCTTCGGGCGCGACCAGGGCGTGCGCGGGCTTCTGCGGGTGACGCTGGCTCCGACCCTGGCGACACACCTGCTCATGCCGGACTTCGCCGATTTCGCGCGTCTGCATCCCGACATCGAGATGGACATCTTGTCGTCCGGCGAGCTGGCAAATCTGACCAACCGAGAGGCCGACGTCGCGATCCGCGTCGTCTACGACCGAAAAACCCTGCCGCTCAATCTTCACGGCCTGAAGGGACCGGAGCTGTTCGGCGGCGTCTACATGTCCTGCGATCGACTTGCCGCGTGGCGTGCGGGCGCGCCTGATCCCATCCGGTGGATCGTCATAAGCATTCATGGGATTCCGGAATGGGCCAGCGAGGGTGAGGTTCGCACCACGGGGGTTCCATTCAGGACCACGGACGCCGAGGCGCAGATCGTTGCTGTACGGCAAGGGCTCGGGATCACGACACTGCCGTGCTTTGTCGGAGATGCCGACCCCCTACTGGTGAGGGTGCCGGGCACCGACCTGCACATGTACGGAACGCTCTGGCTTCTCACACAGGGGGAGACACGCAAGACGAAGCGCGTGCGGCTCTTCACGGAGTTCGTATCCCGCAGGCTCGCCGCGTACGCTCCGCTTCTCGCGGGGCCGTGGCCCATCAGGGTCGGTGAGGCTCGTGACGATATTTTTTCGTCTTAACGGTCGAAGACAGAAGAGTATCCCTCCCATGGGCGATGCGCGG
The DNA here is from genome assembly GCF_040322255.1 of Mesorhizobium sp. M0166. Classification (NCBI taxonomy): domain Bacteria; kingdom Pseudomonadati; phylum Pseudomonadota; class Alphaproteobacteria; order Hyphomicrobiales; family Phyllobacteriaceae; genus Mesorhizobium; species Mesorhizobium sp. M0166. The sequence continues at coordinate 52,238 of NZ_JAMYTD010000036.1, forward strand.
AAAGCCGGGTTGTGACCGGCAGGTGTCGCAGCTTTCCTACTCCGTTGTGCTCGCTTTTTTTCTGCGCCGAATAGTGTGCGACTGCGCGACGGCCATTTTCAATTCGGGCGTGATCTCCAACGGTGCATTCTCTGCCCCATGTGGGTTCTGTAGCCCCTGAACCTGGACGGTCGGAAATGGCAGTTCGATGCCCTGCTCCTTGAAGACCTGGCGGAGGCGTACATAGAATTTGCGTTTCATACCGAAGGCGCCTCCCGGCTTGGTTGTGGCCTTGACCCTCAATACGATGCCGTATTCGCCGAACTCCTGTACGCCTTGCATCTTGATCGGGTCGAGCACCCAGTGTTTGAACTCGGGATCTTCCGCCAGTTCGAGCCCGATCCGCTTGATCAGCTTGCGAGCGAAGTCGATATCGGTGTCATAACCAACGGTGATGTTGAATTTATCGATAACCCAGTCACGGCTCTGGTTCTGGACTGCCCCGAGTTCACCGAAAGGTATCGTGAACAGCGGACCACGATGGTGGCGCAGCTTCACCGAGCGCAGCGAAAAGCTTTCAACAGTACCCTTGTAATTGCCCGATGAAATGTATTCGCCAACACGGAACGCATCATCGAGCAGAAAAAACACGCCTGAAATGACGTCCTTGACAATGGTTTGTGCCCCAAAGCCCACGGCGACGCCGACGACGCCAGCGCCGGCGATCAATGGGCCGATCTGGATACCCAGCGAGGCGAGCATCATAAGCACCGCCATCACGATGATCGATGCGAGTAGAATATTCTGAAGGATCGGCAAGAGCGTGTGCAGCCGCGCCTGCTGCGGATCGAGGATCGGGACGTCCTCGTCGCTGATCACAGGGTGCGGCGTTTCGATGCCCAGCTTTCGTTCGATCAAAGCTTTGATGATCGACCAGCCGAAATCGGCTGCGAGGGCAATGACCACGACATTGATCAAGCCGCGCAATATGAACGTCGTCGTCGTATCGCTGTCCCGCATGGATTGCATGTCCAGACCCCAGATACGTGCGAGAAGGTAAGCCGCCGCCAGCATGAAAATCATTCGGATTCCGCGATCGATGACAGCGATCGTCACCGCCGGGATCGTGGGCCGGCCGACATCTTCCGAACCTGGCCGCAGAACGAAATTAACCCCGCGCTGCGTCATCACGATTGCCAAAGGCAGGAAGAATGCGGCGAAGGTGAACCAGAAGTATGTATAAAGGCCGGCGATACGCTGCAGGAACAGGACGACAAAATAAGCAGTCAATAGCCATGACGCTTCCGTGTGACCGATGTGGCGCGCACCGTCTCGCTGCGTTCTTGGCCGACGCCAAATCGCGAGCAGCAGGAGCACCAACAGCACGAAGTCGGCGCCCAGTGACAGGACCATCATTCCGTCCTGATCGATGCCGAGACCTGGCAAGAGGATAAACGCGGCGCCGAAGAAGGCGAAGACGCCGACGATCCGGGGTAGCCAATAGGACCAATGGTCAGCCGCTTCGTTGGTGATCGGCAGAGCACGAACCTCGACGGCGTTCTCGACGTTCATGAAGGAAGGGACGAGCGTGGCCATGACGTACATGCGCACACCCCATGTAACGACTGCCGCCATCAGAAATGTCAGCACAATCTCGCGGATAAGCATTGGCCAGTCGAACAACATGAACGCGCCGGCGCTGCCCAGTGCGAAAGAGACGATCAGCATGCTGGAATAAAGCATGCGACCACCAATCTTCTTGGCTCGCCCAACGGGCGTATCCTTCGGTTGCGCGATAATCCAAAGACGAAATGGACGGGTGAACTTGTACGTTGCCCAAGTGAGCGCCAGGCCGGCGGCGATGAACATCGCAATCAGCACAAATACGGCGGCAGACCCCTTGCTGGACATATCCTCCATCGTCTCTGCCCGAACGCGCGCGAACTGGCCTGGCAGCAAGGGCAAAGTTCGCATGATTCTTTCGATATGATGCCTGATCCCATCGAGCGTCGAGGATGCCATCGTATTCATCTGGCCGGGTGCGGCCACGGCGCCGGACGATGCGTTGGTCGGCGAAGCTCCTTCCTTGGCGGGCGCTCCCGTTGACCCGGCATCCTGATTTCGCTGTTCGGCCACCCAGGCCTTCACTGACGGATCGTCGAGAAGCTCGAACAGCTGTTTGACCCTTTCAGGCGGGACGGTCGCTGGCGCCTGCGCCTGAGCAGCCAACAAAAGGGCGATCCCAAAGACGAGCGGTCTGGCAATCAGGGCAAACATCGCGGTCAGGTCTCCGAGACGCCGTGCCGGGCGCGCCAGGGCCCTGGCTCCCAATCGTCGAGTGATGCGTAGCATCGTGCTGTTAACCTTCCGGTCAGATCGGCGAGCAACGACATCGATGTCCGTTGTTGCCCTACCTTGAAGAAACCGATGTTGCGGTGCAAGACGTCATCGTTCCGACCCAGAGCGTTACGCCGGCTACTTCGCGGTGTCTACTTAGCCGCCGGGGGAGGGCATTCCGGCCTAGGCCCAGCCTCCAGCCGTTATATGAACTGGGCATCGGGGGGGGGGGCGGGGGGGCGGCGGGGGCGGGGGGGGGGGCGGGGGGGGGGGGGGGGGGGGGGGCGGCGGGCGGGGGGGGGCGGGGGGGGAGACGGGGAGCTCGGCGGGGCGGGCCGCGGGTGGCGGGGGGGAC
>NZ_JAMYTD010000037.1:0-53915 GCF_040322255.1 Mesorhizobium sp. M0166
GGCCATCGTGATCTCCATCGAATCTCGCAAATCCGACAGAATCACAACCTGCTGAAATCACTCAACTCTTTTTGGAACGGACACTTAGAGAGGGTATCGTGTGCATGCGGCTTTTCCAATGGCGTTCGCTTGGATCTGTAGCAAGCGCAGCGGCCTAAGCATGGCTGACCCGAGATTTGCAAGGAGCAGCGATCCACATCGGCCGCGAGCCGTGCGCAGGCGTCCGCGAGGATGTCGGCGGAGCGTCGGTAGGGGTGCGCGTAGGCCAGCCATTGAGCCACGAAAGGGAATTCGTTCCGGATGCCGACCCCGTTAATTTGGCAGAAGGCGAAACGGACAAGCGCGATCTTCGCGAGCGCCTCTTCCGATCCCGTGGTCTGAGACCCCTGGCATGTGCGGAAGCTCCTTGTAGGGGAACCGGGAGATCTCTGGATCGGCCATACACCCCAAGACTACGGAGTGGATGGTCCGCAGCGGGAAGGCGAGGAGCCGTAGCGCTTCATCCCGGCCGTTCCCGCAGCCTGGTCTTGTCACGACGATTGCTTTCAGCTTCCACCTCTCGGGCCGTGGGATGTCGTCATTTTTGGGAATTTCTTTACAGGTGAACGAAAATAGAACGGCGAAAACCGATGGTCCAATGACCTTCGGCTATGGAATCGATGCCACCCCCCGACGCGAAAAAATTTTCAATCAATGAGGTTTGATTTTAACTGGCACCACTCTCGCAGGCGCGCGGTGTTTGAGACTTGCCGATGAGGATGATATGGCCTCACGAGGCGAAAACATTCACGACAACCGGGCTTACGCCCTGGGTTTTCAGAAATGCTCCGCCTTTTTGACGTTCGCCTCGTGCCGACAATAGTATGACCGGCCGACCGAAGGAGGGGAACCAGCGAACGGTCAATGACACCGGTTGCCCCGGCCAGAAATATCCTCGCAGTCACACCATTGCCCTCGTTTGAAACGCAATGTGCGTAATCTCGCCCGCGATGGGTTGCAAGAATTGCGATGCCGGCCGTCCGGCTTTGCAGCACTCTAGTGCCCGATCCCCTGCCGTCAGCAATCGGTCAGCAGCTTGGTGAACCAATGTGCGATTACGATAAGATACTACAGCGTTTCGAGGTCCCATGCCTGAAGTCGACTGGTTAAGCCATCTCCTCCAAATCATAACCGTTACCGGTCAGCTCGAGGTCCGCTGCGTCTACGGTGCACCGTGGCGCGTTGCCTGGAGCCAGGCTGCGGCGAACGAAATTCCCTACCACGTCATAGTCAAGGGACGAGCCATTCTCGAGGATCCGGAGACGAGAACAGCGCGAGAGCTGCTGAGTGGAGATATCGTTCTGCTGCCACACGGTGCAGCGCATGTGCTGCACGACGGTAGCGGGCAAACACCAATCCGTACCCACGAAAGCCGGGCCTCTGCCGGATGGATGCTGAGCGAGAACGATGGCCAGGGCGAGCAACTCGATCTGTTGTGTGGGCGATTTTTCATTGCCCCACCTCATGATCGGCTGATCCGTAATTACATGCCGGCCAATCTCGTGGCGCGAGCTATGGACGGTCATGGAGAAGAGGGCATCGGGTCCGCCACCAACCAACTGGCCAGCCTGGTGGGGCTGATGCGAACGGAGTCCGCCCGCGACCGAGCGGGGGGACGCGCAATTCTCAACGCTCTTTCTTCGGCACTGTTCACGCTGGTGCTGCGAGCGGCGAGCGAAGCCGAGAAAGCCCCCGAAGGCTTGTTGGCGCTGGCCGGCCATCCGCGGCTGGCTCCGGCAATCGCCGCGATGTTCGCCGATCCTGCGCGGTCTTGGAAACTGCCTGATCTGGCGGACTTGTGCGGCATGTCACGCGCGACCTTCATGCGGCACTTTCAAGACAGGCTAGGCTGCTCCGCCCTCGACCTGTTGACCGATCTCCGGATGAGTCTGGCTGCCAACGAGTTGAAGAAGCCGGCGATCAGCACCGAGACCGTGGCCGAGACGGTCGGGTATCAATCGGTTTCCGCATTCCGGCGTGTGTTCGCTGAAAGGATGGGGATGACCCCGGGGGAATGGCGCCGGCTGTCGCACAAGGGCGAGTATCCAGCCCCTGCCTAGTACCCATGTCGCGCAGGTTGATCCTTTCACGCATCTTTTTGAGCAAATTCAGTCTCGAAATTTGCACTGTCGGCCGTAAATTGGGCTCCGTAATCAACTGATGAGGGAGCCACCCAATGAACTACATCGCCACAGCCGCCGCCGAGCCCGCAACCGGCGCCATCGCGGAAATCTACGCACGGGCCGAAAAGAGCGGAAGCACTACCGCGCCTCAACCCTCCCCTTCAACCGCGCGACCAACCCCGACGAACGCCGTCATCGAAACTATCCTGAGCCGTAGCGCCGCCAAGTATTACGACGCTACCGCCACCCTGAGCGACGACCAGATCCGCGACCTGGTGCGCATCGGCACCGCCGCGCCGACCTCCTTCCACCTGCAGAACTGGCGCTTCATCGCCGTACGCTCGCCTGAAGCCAAGGCCCGACTACGCCCGATCGCCTGGGACCAGCCTGCGATTACCGACGCCGCCGTTACCTTCATCATCATCGGCCAGTTGGCCGATGCCAGCACCGTCCCCGAGCGCCTGGCGTCGGTGGTGGAAGCCGGCATCATGCCGGCACACCTGGTGCCGGAATGGGAAATCCCCGCTCGCGGACTGTATGACGATCAACCGCAGCGCCAGCGCGATGAGGCTGTGCGCTCCGCGACCTTCGGCACCGCGGCGATCATCTACGCGGCCCGCTCGCTTGGCCTGGGTTCCACGCCGATGATCGGTTTCGACGCAGAGGCCGTGCACAGCGAGTTCGGCCTGCGTGAAGACGAAGTCCCAGTCATGCTGCTGACCGTAGGACCGGAGCGAGCTGGTAACTGGCCGCAGAAGCCGCGCATGCCGGTGGCCGATGTGCTGGACTTCGCATAATCCTCAACCAAACCAATAACTTATGGAGACTACGATGCCAAGAACTACTGCTCTGAGACCGGAACACGTGCCGGCTGAATCGAAACCGACTCTCGATGCGTTCACCAAGAACATCGGGTTCACCCCCAACATGATGGCGGCCTTCGCGCAGAGCCCTATCGCGTTTAACTCGTGGGCCGCCCTGCTCGGCTCTCTGAGCAAAGCGCTCGACGTGAGGACACGCGACAGTATCGGCCTCGCCGTTTCCGAAGTGAATGGTTGCAACTATTGCCTGACGGTTCACAGCTTCACGGCCGAACATATGGCCAAGCTATCAGCTGATGACATCATTCTCGCCCGGAAGGGCCACGCCAGCGACCCGAAACGGGACGCCGCTGTCCAGTTTGCGCGTAAAGTCATCGAGACCCGGGGGCACGTCAGTGACGCCGATCTGAAAGCTGTCCGCGAGGTTGGCTACACCGATGCGAACATCATCGAGATCGTCGCATTGGTGGCCATGTACTCCCTGACGAATTTCTTCAACAACGTGTTCGATCACGACAAGGACTTCCCCGCCGTCGCGCCGGCCGGCTCAATCTGAGCTCTGTCCGTTCGCAACTTCTTGAAGCCATTGGGATCGATCACATGAAAATTCTCCATGTTGACTGCAGTCCGCGTCAAGAATCGCATAGCCGCGAGCTTTCGGCGGCGATCGTCAAAAAGCTTCTCGAGGTTGCGCCGGATGCGAGCATCAGCCGGCGTGATTTGGGGGCCGAACCCTTGCCGCACACCGTGGCTGAATACGCTGCTGCGTTATCGATGCCAGCCACGTTAGCGGCTCCGCCGGAGGGCGTCCTCGATCTTTCCGAAGCACTTATCCGGGAAATCGAGGGTCCGGTGATTGTTATCGGAACTCCGATGTACAACTTCAGCATTTCCCTCGACTCTCAAGGCGTGGATGGATCAAATCCTGCGTGTTGGTGCCACGATGAAGTCGACGCCGGTCGCGAAGGTGGGAATGCTGCGGGATCGTCCGATATTCGTCGGTGTCACTTCCGGTGGCGTCTTTACCGGTGACCGAGCCAACCAGCCCGATTTTCTAATGCCTTATCTGTCGTTGGCATTTAGCTCCATTGGGCTGAAGGCCCTGCAATTCCTGCCCATTCAGGCCGCAGCGTTCCTCGACAGGGACCAGACCGCATTAGCGAGAGACAGGGCCCTTGAGGAGATTGATCGGACGGTCATATAGGAGAGCTTCGAGGCGCCTATGGCTACCCGGCAGTGCCCTCAAGCGCCGCGTGATGCACAAACAACAGCCGGGCGATTTCCTCAACGGGCTTTTTCTCCGGATCGATGGGACGACCTGCGTGCGCGAGCTGGTCGGCCAACACGGCCAACAGCCTGCCGCGTCAAGCCTAGGGCGCTGCTAGCCAGATCCTCGTGGGGCGTCGAGACGCGAGCATATCCGCTAACCTTCACTCAAGCGACCAAGCCTGCCGGCCAGGTTTTTTCGAGGCGTAAGAACGGCCTGGATTTGCTCAGGCGGGTTCACGCTGCTCGACACATCGGCGTGGGTAGTTCCCACGCCGCGAGAAAACTGGCGGTCACGGAGAGAAGACCTTCAGCGCCTCTTATAACGTTCGGCTATCGACTCCATGGCCAAAGGTGATTTTTCTTTGCGCTGTCACAGCTCCAAGCTTCGATCCGTCATCGCCCGTTTTCGTGCCCGACCCACATCGTGCACCGTTGAACGATCGCCGGATAAAAAGGTCGAACATGCAGATCAAAGAGGCTCCCAATTGTCCTTCACCGGCTGGCGCGAGAGCCTTGTGCCGGAGGACGTCATGGTATTCGCAGACAGCTCCGGCGTCGAAGTTGGAGAACCGCGCCGATTCGGCCGGACGGTTCAGAATGGTCGGCGGTGTCGTCGCTGGCATCGTCACGTCCAAGTGGACGAGATTCGCCGCGCAACCGATTTTCGGCCGCGAAGATCGCGCTGTTCTGGGAGCGCCGCGTCAGGAGCTTTCTGAGCCCAGCGCAAGTCGTTGGCTCATCCGCACCATAAACCTCCGGCCCCGCCGGACCATGAACACGAGGTCGTTTGATGATTTTACCTACAAGAGCAACAGCGGCTGATGGCGGGACGCTTCCCCAGATCGGCGACAGGATCACCGACAAATCAACACCGCCCGATGACAGCGCCGTCCGCGACTGGATCGGACCGGAGGCGTTCGAGCATTGGGCCGAGCTGCGGAACTGGATCGAGGAATTCTACCCCGGTGTTTTCGCGCCGGACTGGCTCTATGGTGGCAAGAACCGCGGTTGGTCCCTGCGCTACAAGAAAACCAGGGCGTTCTGCACCTTGGTGCCCGAATACCGGCTCTTTTCGACCGTGGTGGTCATGGGAGGAGCAGAACGAGAGAAGTTTGAGGAGCGGCGTTATGTCTGGCGCCCGCAATTGGTCAAGCTCTACGATGAAGCCAAAACATACATCGACGGGAAATGGCTGACAGTTGCCATCTCATCGGCAGATGACCTGCATGATGTAACGGAACTGTTGATTATGAAGCGCCCGCCACCGTCGCGCGGTTGAGTTGTTACGGAAATCCTAGGATCGCCGCGAATACAACGCAGTGGTCCCCGGGGAATCCTCTCATCGTCGTCGTAGGCGGTCTAGTCGGCATCACGGGGCAACTCGACATTAGGTTCGCCGAGGAAGGCCGTCGGGCCCCATGACCTCAGGTGAGATGGGGTCTACTCGATCAGCGATGCAGTTAGCTGCCATCGTTGTTGTATTGCAAACTGGCTTCACCATATTATTGCCATGCAACAAAATGGAATTTCCTATCGCGAGCATCGTGAGCTCGGCGAAGTCGCGTGGCTGCGCGATCACGATCGCGGCTTGGCGCTGGCTGCCGAACAGGGCAAACCTGTTCTGCTGTTGTTCCAGGAAGTGCCCGGGTGTTCGACTTGCGTAGGCTTTGGGCAGGATGTCCTGACGCATCCGTTGATGGTGGAGCTGATCGCCGAGCGGTTCGTACCGGTGGCGATCTTCAACAACCATTCCGGTGCAGACGCCGAGATCCTGCGCCGCTACGACGAGCCACCCTGGAACAACCCCGTGGTGCGGTTTCTCGGGCCTGATGGAGCCGAGCTCCTACCCAAGCTGGCCGATCGCAACGATGGGCTGGGATTGCACGAACAGATCACTGCCGTTCTCGAAATGCTCGGCGATGATGTCCCCGGCTATTTCCGCTTATTGGGGCGCGACCTGCTGATCGAATATGGCCTCAGCAAATGCGTCACCTACACAACTCCGTGCTTCTGGTCGGGCGAAACGAGCCTCGCGCAGCATCCAGCGGTAATCACGACCGACGCCGGTTGGGTCCATGGCGAGGAAGTGGTGCAGGTGCATTTCGATCCGCACGAGGTCTCGCGCCCTGATTTGGATGCTTATGCCCGCGCGGAAGGGTTCAATCCGACCGAAAGCGGCGGGTTCGAGTTTGACCGTGAGCCGCAGTTCTACCTGCGCAAGTCGCCGGCCCGTCATCTGCCTTTAACCCCCGCCCAGCGTACGCGGATCAACCTGGCCGTGCCCTATCGCGGTTGGCTCGCGGGCCTGCTCAGCCCACAGCAATCCGCATGGCTTGTCGATCCGAAGTTGCAGCGGTCGAGCGGGGATGAAACCTATCGCCACGACATTCGCCAGAGCTGGCCGGCACTGATGGCACAGCTTGGTCTTATCGGGAAGGAGAAGTGATCATGGATGTCGCCACCATCGGCCTCATCGAGGATGAGGATATCCTGCTCGACCTGGCATCGCTGTCGCTGAGCCATCTGGATCACGAGAGTACGGATATCGCGCCCTATCTCGAACGGCTGGAAGAGATCGAGGACCGGGTGTGCGATGAAGGGCGGACCGCGGTTCTTTCGAGAGAACGCGCCGCCGTGCTTTCGCGCGTGCTGCATGGGGAGTTCAGGTTTGTCGGCGATACCGAAACTTATGATGCGCCGGTCAACGGCGATTTTAGCTGTGTGCTCGACCGTAAGCGCGGCCTGCCGATTGCGCTGTCAATCCTCTATGTCGCAATGGCCCGCCGGGCTGGATGGAGTGCCTATGTGCTCAATCTGCCGGGCCATGTGCTGGTCCAGATCGGCGAAAACAGCCCCGTGGTGATCGATCCCTTCGCAGGCGGCTGCCTGGTGTCAGAAGGGAAGATAAGGGCAATCTGCCGGGCTTACCTTGGCGAAGAAGGCGACGCTTCCGCACTCAACGTCGTGCGGATGAGCAATCGTGACGTGCTGGCACGTTTATTGAACAACCAGGCTGTTCGCGCGGAGAATGACAACGACCCTCATCGAGCCCTTGCGGTGTATCAGCGGATTACCCAGATCGCGCCGGGAGTGCTTGATGCCTGGCAAAAGCTTGCGCGTCTGCAGTTGGCGTTCAACGATGTTGCGGGGGCCAGGGCAAGCCTGTTCGCCATGTCGGAAGTCTCGCCCGATAAGAAAACGCGCGATCGGATCATGGATGCATTTGAAGCGCTTGGTTCAGCCAGACCGGTCTCACTATAGAGCTCATCGCCTTTCGGATCGCCTCCTCGTGGAAATGGCACCGGCCGGCGGCATTGTATCCTACCGTCCGCCTGTGATCCGGATGGTGCATAAGACGAGGCGGTTCGTCCGGGGTCCGCGCGCGGCAGGAGATCTGCGATGCTTCATGTCACCGGATTTCGCCGGACACGCTCGCCGATTACCAGAGCCGGGGCATGAACGACCGAGTGGCTGACCACGCAGGATAGGCGGCACATTCATAATCCCACCGAAGGTCAACCAGACCAGCCCTGGCCAGCGGCTTTTTCGATGCTGGGCGCCAAGGGAAATCATTCAATCGGGAGAATATGTCGTGGATTCAGTGATCAGTTTCTAGGATCGCCGCTTCTGACCAACGGACCCTCGCGCCGGATCGTGCTGGGCAAACGCGTGGTCGATCTGCGTCACGCGTCGCCCAAGCACCTGATCGCACCGGGTAGTCCAGCCTGCACCGTTGTCCAGGCCCTTCGCCACGTGGGTGCGGGGCGTGCTGCCGACGTTGCCCAGGTCGCCGCACGCCGGCTGTCGGCCAATGACAAGAAGGTGCTCGCCTCCAGTGCCATCCAGGCTCCGGCCTGGATGCGCCCCACGCTGATCTCGATCGGCAGCACAGCCTCGAGCTCGGTTGCTTCTGGCAACGGTGGCAAAGCACAAGACGATTTTCTTTCGCTCGGTCTGGGCCAGCTACCATAGCGCGGGCCCCGGTAGCGATCGCGTCGCTGCGTGGGTTTCGTCCCTTATCGCTACGCGGTCGGGCCCGTTCTTTCCGAGGCGAGGGAGAGGAGCGCAATGCGCCCGAAGCCTGTCCTGATCGGGATCGTGAATCCGACTTGATGCCGAACTCGGCCGCCTCCCCCGCGATCCTCCGACCGGGTGCCACATCGTTGTCACGACACGCTTTACCCATTCGCCTATGTCCGCGTCCGACTGAACGTGGGTGCCGGGTTCCAACTCGTCCTCGAATACCGGCGCCAGCGAGGCCTGAGACATGACGCATAGCCGCGAAGGCACACGCAACAAGATATCTGAAGCGCCCCTCGTCAACCCATGCACCTCGATGGCACGCTCGTTGTCGAGCGCGAAACTGCGCCCGCACCTTCACATCGCCCTCGATACAATGGTAAATCATAGCGAAGGCGTGACCGCCTTGGGTAGCTGACGCTAGACCGGGAGTTCAGGCGAGTCCCGGCGTGTATCGACCGTCGAACGTTGTCCCTCGATTTGCGTCGGCGAATCTGATCCCGACGGCGTCGCCGTCAGGACCCGCGATCCATGAAACATCGTAGGTAGCGTAATACGACGGCGGCCAGAACGACTGGAACCGCCCGTCATCGTCTACTTTCCATTCTCCAGACGACTGAGCCCCGTTGTCGGTGTACACGGTGCGCCCGTCGGGAGTGAACACCTGCGTCGCGCCGTCGGCGTAGGTAAAGGGTGCTCGCGTCAGTGCGGCGGCGATGCCGGCCGGGTCGATACGGTCGCCGTCGCTGACAGCGGGTGATTCTGTAGGGGACATCTCCTCCTCCTTTCGAATGGGTGTCTGTCAGGCGCTCGTCCGCCGACCCCAGGATGCCAAGCACAGGTGGCTCGACGGAATTGGCCAGGCGAGATTGTCACTCTTGCAGGATCGGTCCCCGTATTCAATTTAGTGGCAGGTATCGTTTTCATAGCGACTGGGAATTGGCCGACGACAGAAGGGGAATTCGGTCGAAAGGTGAACCCGCACGACCGGCACCCCGTCGAGCCAGCTTAATGAACGGCACGACGCGCGAGGCATGCCGCGACTTCCGCAAAGCGGGTCGCTAGCGCGGGAGGTGCGACGAGGAGACCAAGACGCAGAGTTGGACTGATGGTTTTGCTGAAAGATCCGATGTGAATGACACATCCGCTCCGATCCAGGGAGGCGAGTGCCGGAGCGGCGCGACCATTGAGCTGCAATTCGCTCAGGTAGTCGTCTTCGATTACCCAGCTTCATTCCTTGCCGCCCAATCCAGAAGTCGCAATCGTTGCGTCATCTCTCACCGACATTCTCAGCAAGGACGGGCGAGTTGCATCCGTTCGTGTGAAAAGCCAGTTGACCGTGACAATCAACGAGGGCGCGATTGCCGAGGCTGGGATGGGTTTGTCGCCACGGCGTTCAATAGCGCGAGAGCTGAGTTGGAAAGCGGCGCCCTGGTTCGCGTTCTGTCCGACTGGGACTTCGGCTCGATGGAAGTCAACGCATTGTTCCTCATCGGGAAGACCATCAAGCCAGCGGCACGCGCGTCCACGGACTTCCTGATTGAGAAGCTTCGAGGTGACCTTCTTCGGCATTCCTACCGCTTATCGATACGATAGCTTTACCCGAACGTTCACCGGATTTACGTTCCAAAACTACCGGCTGGGCTCGGTACGGCGCTGATTTATCCAAATGTGTCAGACGCTTACGCCGTTTTGCGACCGATCTGCGCACGAAATCAGCTGTGTGGAACAATATTCGAACGATAGGAGTTCAATCGTGGCCAAGGTACTCGTCCTTTATTACTCTTCTCACGGGCACGTCGAGACGCTGGCGCATGAGATTGCGGCTGGGGCGACTGCTGCAGGCGCGAGCGTCGACGTCAAACGCGTCCCCGAACTCGCGCCTGAGGAAGTAGCCAAGGCTTCCGGATACAAACTCGATCAGATCGCGCCCGTGGCTAAGATCGAGGATCTGCCGAACTACGACGCTATCGTCGTGGGCACGGGTACTCGCTTTGGGCGCATCTCGTCCCAGATGGCAAGCTTCCTTGATCAAGCCGGCGGCTTGTGGGCGAGCGGTGCCCTGCATGGGAAAGTGGGCGGCGCTTTCTCTTCATCTGCGACGCAGCACGGCGGCCAGGAACTGACACTGTTGGCGATCATCACCAACCTGTTCCACATGGGGATGACGGTCGTAGGGCTCGACTACGGTTTTGCAGGCCAAAGCAAAGTCGACGAGATCACGGGCGGCGCTCCGTATGGCGCGACGACCATTGCTGGTCCGGACGGCAAGCGCGAGGTCAGCGAAAGCGAGCTTGCCGGAGCGCGTTATCAGGGTCGGAGGATCGCCGAGGTTGCAGCCAAGCTCCACGGCTAGAGTCCCATGGAAGTCGCGAACCCTGAAATCGACGACATGGAGCCGACCGAGCGTGAGTTGCTCGCTGAGTTGCGACGGCTCCGTCGCTCATTGCGTCTTAATCCGAACGATATGCCTGATCCAATGGAGGCACTTTCAGTCGGTCAACGCGTGGCAGACTCGGTCGCAAGCGTCATGGGCTCCTGGAAATTTATCATTTTCCAGAGCGTCATCCTCGTGGGATGGGTTTCGATCAACCTTGTCGCTGTGGCAAAAAGCTGGGACCCCTATCCGTTCATTTTGCTGAACCTGATGCTCTCATTTCAAGCCGCCTACGCGGCGCCGATCATTGTGATGAGCCAGAACAGGCAACAAGATATCGACCGGATGGCGGCGGAGAATGACTACAAGATCAACATCAAGGCGGAGCTTGAGATCGAGCTGCTGCACGAGAAGATAGATGAGCTTCGACAGCAAGAGGTGCTGCGACTGTCCGAGGCCGTTAAATCTCTCACTGATCTGCTTCTAGTATCCAGGGAACCGCCCCGCTCGGATTTTGCCGGAGCCGTCGAACCACTGGATGGTGCCTCATAACCCGCCATCCAAACAGTGCCGCAATCTACCTTGTCCGTCAGTTGCCTTGCCACAAGTCTCAGACACGAAGACAGACAAATCCGCTGATCCACATCACGCTACAAAGGAGTCCGACATGGTCACCAGAGGCTTTTTCGGCCGAAATTCAGGAGGTGTGAAGGCCGATCGAATTCCACCAGGCCAGCACCTCGTCGAACACTGGCCTGTCCTCACAGCGGGACCAACGCCGCGCATCGAGACAGCCGACTGGAAGTTCACGCTCAAGATCGGGCCGAGGCCCGTCAAGGTTTGGAACTGGAGCGAATTCAACGCACTCCCCAAGACCAAGATGACAAGAGATATTCACTGCGTCACGACGTGGTCGAAACTTAATACGGCTTGGGAAGGCGTGATCATCGACGACATTCTTGCCGATGCGAGGGTGGAACGTCCCACTGATTTCATGCTCGCGCATTGCTACGATGGCTACTCAACGAACGTTCCCCTTGCAGATCTGGCGTCTGGAAAGGCCATGGTCGCTCTAAACTACGAAGGGCAGCCGCTGCCGCGCGACCATGGTGGCCCGGCCCGGCTCCTCGTCCCGCACCTTTATTTCTGGAAGTCCGCCAAGTGGATAAACGGACTTCAATTTACAGAGCGCGACGAGCTGGGTTTCTGGGAATTGCGCGGATACCACAAATATGGCGACCCGTGGCGTGAGCAGCGGTATACCAATGACTGAGCGAAGCGCACGGTCGGCGGTTTGGCAGACATGCACGATTACCGAGATCGTTGAGCAGACGCCCAGTATCAAGAGCTACTTCCTGCGGCTGAGCAAGCCATTTACATATATGGCGGGTCAACACGCCGATGTGCGACTGACTGCTCCGGACGGCTACGTCGCAATGCGTAGCTATTCGATCGCATCGGCACCGAGTGCCTCGCATATGATCGAGCTTGCGATCGAACGCCTCCCGGATGGTGAAGTCTCGCCGTTCTTCCATGATATTGCAGCCGTGGGCGACGAGATCGAACTCCGCGGGCCGATCGGCGGCCATTTTCTGTGGCCGGAACGCCCAACCGCACCGATTCTGTTGATTGGGGCCGGCTCCGGCATCGTTCCGCTGATGGCCATGCTCCGACACCGCCGCGATCTGGCTCAGACTGTGCCGACTGCGCTGCTTCTGTCATCGCGGACAGAGCGTGACGTGTTGTTCGGCGATGAGCTACTGTCATTGGAGACGGCCGACCCCAACTTCGAGTTGGCACTGGCGATTACTCGTGAGAGCCCAAAGAGCACCACTGATTTTGGCCGGCGCATCGACAGCGCCATGGTCGCTGAGGTTATTGGCCGGCTTCCGCGTATTCCGGAGCACGTTTTTGTCTGCGGATCAAACCCCTTCGTCAATATCGCGGCCGATGGCGCGCTAATGGCGGGAATGGACGCCTCGACTATCAAGACCGAACGATATGGCGGTTGATGGTACCCACGCGCATTCACCACACAGAAAGCAAACAATGTGACGCCAGAGGACAACGCACTGGATCGCCAGCGAAGCCGGCCTCGCGCGGCTGCCGGCGAACACGCCGTATCTCCGCCTGGTCGATTACGATAGCGGTCGATCTCCATACAGGGGGCTGCTGATGGCGCCGTCTTATGCCATTCCTCGTCTGCTCGCGCGGCATGGCCTGGGCTTTGAAGACGTTGATTCTCCGGGAGATCCACGAAGCCTTCGCGGCCCAGGTGCTGGCGAATGTCGCTGCGATGCGAATTTCGGCACCTTCCCCTGGGATCGGGTCAATCCGGATGACGGCTCGGTCGCGATCGGCCATCCCTTCGGCGCAACGGGGGCGCGGGACCTGAGTCAGGCAGTGAAGGAGCTTTGGTCGCGACCGGTGGGCTCGCGGGCAGTCATCAGCGTCTGCGCCGATGGTGGCCAAGGGGCCGTGGCGCTGCTCGAACCTGTTTAATAAACTGTGCCCCATACCCCGCTCGGCCATAACGAGGAGCTCAGCGATGCCGCGCTGATGGCCGTTTAACGCTCTACGTCCCGCAAAAAGTCTGCAAAACCCGCTCGTCCTCCCGCGGCGGCAAGGCGTAGTCTGACCGCTCAGGCTGCTCGTCGAACGGCCTGACGACCACGTCCAGCAATTCTTCGAACGGCCGGAAGTCGGCGCCCTCGACCGCCGCCTTGATCACCGCTTCGATGCGGTGGTTGCGCGGGATGTATCTTGGATTGGTCGACAGCATGACCTGCCGGCGCTCGGCGGGAAACGCCGACTCTTCGGCTAATCGCAGCCGCCAGCGCGTTGCCCAGTCGTCGAATTCCTTCGGATCCGCAAAGAGGCGGCGAACGCCGCTGTCGCCGGGCGGCCCCTCGATTTCTCTGGCCAGCCCCCGGAAGGTCAGCGAGAAATCGGCCCGGTTGCGCGCCATAATTCTCAGTAGATCGCCGATGAGCTGCAGGTCGCTTTCCTGCTCCGCGAGCAAACCGAGCTTGCGCCGCCAGCCGCGGTGGAATGTCTCGTCATGGGTGGCCTGGAACCTCTTGAGGGCCTCCTCAGCGAACCGCATTGCCTCGTCCTGATCCTCATGAATGATCGGCAACAGGGTTTCCGCGAAGCGCGCAAGATTCCAGACGGCGATGCCTGGCTGGTTGGCATAGGCGTAGCGGCCCTGCCGGTCGATCGAGCTGAACACCTTTGCCGGGTCGTACTCGTCCATGAACGCGCACGGGCCGTAGTCGATCGTCTCGCCTGAGATCGTCATGTTGTCCGTGTTCATGACGCCGTGGATGAAGCCGACCAGCATCCAGCGTGCGACCAGATCGGCCTGGACGGCAATCACCTGCTCGAGAAGAGCGAGATACGGCTGGTCGCATTTGGCGAGGTCGGGGAAATGGCGGCCGATGACGTGGTCGGCCAGCAGCCTGATTGCCTCCAGGTCTTCGCGGGCGGCGAAATACTGAAATGTGCCGATGCGGATGTGGCTGGCGGCGACGCGCGTCAGCACCGCGCCCGGCAGCGGCGTCTCGCGATAGACCGTCTCGCCGGTCAGAACGGCGGCGAGTGTGTGCGTGGTCGGGATCCCCAGCGCCGCCATGGCCTCGCTGACGACATATTCGCGCAGAACCGGCCCGACGGCGGCGCGCCCATCGCCGCCGCGCGAGAACAGCGTCCGCCCAGATCCCTTGAGCTGCAGGTCGCGCCGCTTGCCTAATGTGTCTATGATTTCGCCGACCAGCAACGCCCGGCCATCACCGAGCTGCGGTACGAAATTGCCGAACTGATGTCCGGCATAGGCCAGCGCGACCGGCTCTGCACCCGCCGGGAAACTGTTTCCGGCCAGCATGGCGATTCCGTCGGAGCTCTCCAGCCAATCGGCGCTGAGCCCAAGTTGCGCTGCCAGCGGACGGTTGATTCGGATCAACTTCGGCGCCGACACGGTATTGGCTCCGGGCCGCGTGAAGAACCGGTCGGGCAGGTGTGTGTAGCTATTGTCGAAGACCGGCGCGGCGACGTCCGCCTGCCTTCCCGACTGTCTCGCTGCCGTCGATTCCGCCATGGAAAACCTACTCTCCGAATGAGCTGCTGTGTCTTGAAAGTGACAGCGGCTACTGGTCTTGATCGTCTTTCCCTAACTCACCCGAATCCCGTCGGAACCCTAATACGAAGTCTCTGACCTTATCCGCGGACATCTCGCATGGCTTGAGGGATGCGTCATCCGTTCCCAGGCGGTAGAGGTTGAAACTGATGATGTCGGTTCCAGCCAATTCTCGCGCAAACAGACTGTTGCGTCGTCCGTCACCGGATCGGCGAAGGGTCACACCATATCGCCGATCCTCGTAGATCCCTTCGCTGTAACCCTCGGGGAACACGGCTAGCGCGCCCTCGAACTCAGCGCTCTCCATCCAACACTCCCTTTCTACATAGTGGCGAGCCCTTCTTAGCACGGAACGACGGCGTCAATGGGCGACACTTGTGACGAGTGGCATCGAAGCCTCGCGCCCATCGTATCGAACCGTCGGCGTGAGCATTCCCACGATCTCCTCGCCGATCGTCGGGTGCACGGCCATGACAGATGCGAAGCGCTTCATCGTGGCTCCGCTGCCGATGGCGATGGCCAGCACCTGGATCATCTCGCCGGCTTCCTCGGCGAAGATGTGTATCCCGAGGATCCTCTCCGACTCGCCGTCAACGACGACCTTCAACAGCGAGGTTTCGCAGGCCGTCACCGCCGCAGTCAAAGGGCGGAAACGGACTTTGTAGATATCGACAGCGGGGTATTGCGCCCTGGCCTCCAGCTCGGTCAGCCCAACCGTTCCAATTTCCGGGCTGGAAAAGACCGCAGTCGGGATATTGGAGTAGTCGACCTGCCAGGCCTTGTTGCCGAAAGCGCTGTCGGCGAAGGCATGTCCCTCACGGATCGCGACCGGCGTGAGATTGAACTGGTTGGTCACGTCGCCCACTGCATAGATGTTCGGGATGTTCGTGCGCGAGTTCGCGTCCACCGCGATGGCGCCGTCCCTCCCAGTCTTGACGCCAGCGCGCTCGAGTCCAAGCGCCGTCGTGTTCGGAGCGCGGCCGAAGGCGAGCAGCACTTGGTCGGCCATCAGCCGCCCACCCTGCTCGGTCGTGACGTCGATTCGTGCGGCTTTGTCGCCTTCCGCCTTCCGCTCAAGGCGGACGATGCTGTCACTGAGCATCAGCTTAATCCCGCGGTTCGTGTAGGATGCGGCGACCGCCTGGCGGGCGTCCTCGTCAAAGCCGCGGAGCACATTGCTTCCACGGCAAACGACTGTGATGTCGCTCCCCAGCGCGGCGAACAGGCCTGCAAACTCCATGGCAATGTACCCGGCGCCGCCGACGACGAGCTTTCTCGGGAAGGTCTTCAAGTCGAAGATCTCGTTCGACGTAATGCCGTGCTCAATCCCCTCAAAGGCAGCCAATTCGGGTCGTGCGCCAGTCGCGATCAGGATCGTGCGCGCACGCACCCGTCGCCCATCACCGAGAAGATGCACCGTATGGGCGTCCTCAAGTATGGCGCTGGACCTCACGACCTCGACGCCAGCAGTCTCTTGCCCAGCGCTGTACAGCTCTTCGAGACGCGCGATTTCATGGTCCTTCGCCGCAACCAGGGAAGGCCAGTCGAAACGCGGGACCGACAGACGCCAGCCGAATGCCGCAGCCTCGTCGAACTTGTCGCTGAAACGCCCCGCGTAGACGAACAGCTTCTTCGGCACGCAACCGCGAATGACGCATGTCCCTCCGAGCCGGTACTCTTCGGCGAGCATGACTTTGGCGCCATGTTTCGATGCCACGCGCGCCGCGCGGACCCCTCCCGATCCGCCCCCGATGACGAAAAAGTCGACGTCAAACTCAGGTTGATGCGGAACCACAGAAGCCCTGGCCGCCGTGGCTGAATGGGTTGACGTCGGCTGCACCAAATCCATGTCGTTCAAGTCAATATCCAATTCATTCCGCGTGGCCTGGCATGATCCAGGCCATCGTGTTGTCGGGGCGCAGCGTCCATCGCGCGCCCGTTGAATCCGGATTTCACCCTGAAATCGAACGGTCTCGATTCCTAGCGCGAGCCCTGAAACCTCGGACTCGCGGCGTCGTGTTTTGGACTTTCGGGGCAGATTGCTCGTCGGAGGTCACACGGCTGGCGCGTTCACACGCGGAAATTCGCTATGAGGCGGCGACTACGCAGCCGGCACGCCCGCTCGGCGCCATCGCCGTCCGCTTGTTCTACGTGCTTGATCCCGGTCGTGCGCTGAGGATCAAGCTCTCCTGGTCGACTCGAACAGGAACCATATACGGCGCTCTGCCTCGTCGATCCAATTTTCGATCAGGCTGGCGGTCGCGACGTCGCCATGCTCGTCGCAGACATTGTGGGTTTCCCACAGGCACTGGGCGAGCACCAGATTGTCTTCCTTGAGTTCGGCCAGCATGTCTCCGGGCGAGACGAAATCCGCATCATTGTCCTCGATGTGCTGCAGCCTGGCGATATGGCCGATCGAGCGGATCGTCGTTCCACCGATCTTGCGGGCTCTTTCCGCAACGTCGTCCGTCATCGCCAAGATCTGGGCTGCCTGCTCGTCGAGGAGGAGGTGATAATCCCGGAAATGCGGGCCTGAGATGTGCCAGTGGAAATTCTTGGTCTTGACATAAAGCGCGAACACGTCTGCCAAAAGCGCTGTGAGTGCGGCGGCGATATCCTTCGTGGCGTTCGAGCCGAGATTGCTCGGCGTGTTCAATGGTCCCTTGCGTCGACTTTTTGCGTCTTCCATACTCATTCTGACCTCTCCTTCAGGTTTGATGCACTCATATCGTTCGCCGAAGGATGGTAGTGCCCGCAAGAACGATGGCCGCATCTGGCAATGAGATAACGGCGTTTACCCCACCACCAGGAAGCGTGACGACTCCGATCTCGTTCTTGCTTTTGCATATCGACAATCCTCACTTTTCAATCTGACATCATGTTCCGCGTGTCGGTCGCGGCACCGACATTTCGGTACGACGATGCGTTGGAAACTGACGTTGAAACGCCGGCAAGGGAAATCACCTCTCGCCATTAAGTCGATAGACAATCGTTATTGCGTTTGGCCGCGCGGCGTGATGCCGTCGCGTGCGCAGTCTTCTTTGATTTACGAAAGGCTGTGACGGGCGCAGCACTATTTCCTGCTGCCATGGAAACTATGCATACCGGCTATTGGAAAATTTCGTCCCGCGCTGCTTTCAATGGGTATTGCAAATCGAGCATCGGCGGCACTCTTGACAAAGGATGGTCGGAGCTCAGTGCGATGTTGCGCGACACTATCACGTAGAGACCCGTCGGATGCAGATTGGATTGATCGGATTGGGCCGCATGGGCGGCAACATCGCTCGCAGGCTCATTGCCCGTGGTCGGCACGACGTCGTTGTGTACGCAAGAAATGGCAACGCGGTCGAAGGCCTCCGTCGAGAAGGGGCAACGGCGGGCTCGTCGCTGAAGGACCTGGTCGGCCAACTTGCCCCGCCACGGACGATCTGGCTCATGTTGCCGGCAGGTCCGGTCACCGAGGATTACGTATCCGAGCTCGGCGATCTCCTTAGTAGCGGTGACACGATCATCGATGGCGGCAACACGTTTTGGCAGGACGATATCCGTCGCGCCGCAGAACTGCGCAAGAAGAGCATTCACTACATCGATGTCGGAACCAGCGGCGGTGTATGGGGGCTTGAGCGCGGCTACTGCATGATGATCGGCGGCGAAAAGGCCATCATCGACCGCCTGGACCCGATCTTCGCGACGCTAGCGCCCGGCATCGGCCAGATTCCGCAGACTGAAGGCCGTGATGGTCGCGACCCCCGAGTCGAGCAAGGCTACCTTCATGCCGGGCCAAGCGGCGCCGGCCATTTCGTGAAGATGGTCCACAATGGCATCGAGTATGGCCTGATGCAGGCTTACGCGGAAGGGTTCGATATCCTGAAGAATGCGAATATGAACGCGCTGCCCGAACGACATCGGTTCGATCTCAACATCCCGGACATCGCCGAAGTGTGGAGGCGTGGAAGCGTCATCAGCTCGTGGCTGCTCGATCTGACCGCATCGGCACTTGCCAAGAGCGAAGCGCTGGAAAGCTATTCCGGATTCGTCGATGATTCTGGCGAAGGCCGCTGGACCGTCAACGCGGCGATCGACGAGGCCGTCTCGGCGGATGTGATCACGGCTGCACTCTACGCACGGTTTCGCTCGCGCAAGGATCATACCTTCGCGGAGAAAGTTCTTTCCGCGATGCGACATGGCTTTGGCGGTCATACCGAGCCTCCGTCGCCGGAACCCGTAGGGCAGTCAAAAAATCATCCCACGAGTTCGTGACATGAGTGCGGATGCGTTTGCGGAACCCAAGATTCCGTCTCCTGCTGTTTGCTTTGTTCGGAGCAACGAGGGATCTCGCGCAAGAAGTTTTGCATGGCTGGCGCAATGGGCAAGCCAACGCCGGCCCGCCGTCGCGTTTTTCTTGCCTCTAGCGAGTGAAAATCGGACATGACAATCGAACGCTACAACCCCCGTACATCCGAGCCCAAATGGCAGACGGCCTGGGACGAGGCGAAGCTCTTCGAGACGAGGAACGACGCACCGGGCGAGAAGTACTACGTGCTCGAGATGTTCCCGTATCCGTCGGGCCGCATCCACATGGGCCATGTCCGCAACTATGCGATGGGCGACGTGGTCGCGCGCTACAAGCGCGCCAAGGGCTTCAACGTGCTGCATCCGATGGGCTGGGACGCCTTTGGTCTTCCTGCCGAGAACGCCGCGCGCGACAACCGCGTCAATCCGCGCGACTGGACCTATGCCAACATCGAGACGATGAAGGGTCAGTTGAAGACAATGGGCCTGTCGCTCGACTGGGCGCGCGAGTTCGCGACCTGCGACCCCTCCTACTACCGCCACCAGCAGAAGATGTTCCTGGACTTCTGGAAGGCCGGATTGGTCGAGCGGCGCAAGGCCAAGGTTAACTGGGATCCGGTCGACATGACCGTGCTGGCGAACGAGCAGGTGATCGACGGCCGCGGCTGGCGCTCGGGCGCGCCGGTCGAGCAGCGCGACCTGACCCAGTGGTTCTTCAAGATCACCTCGATGGCGCAGGAGCTGCTCGATGGGCTGGAGACGCTGCCGCGCTGGCCGGACAAGGTCAAGCTGATGCAGTCGAACTGGATCGGCCGTTCCGAGGGCCTGCAGATTCGGTGGAAGCTGGACCCGGCTTCCGCGCCTGATGGGGAGAGCGAGCTGGAGGTCTACACCACCCGGCCCGACACGATCTTCGGCGCGTCGTTCATGGCGATCGCCGCCGATCATCCGCTAGCGAAAAAGGTGGCGGAAAAGAACCCGCAACTGGCGACCTTCATCAATGAGATCAAGCGATCCGGCACGTCGGCGGCGGAAATCGAGACCGCCGAGAAGAAGGGCTTCGACACCGGCATCCGCGTGGTGCATCCCTTCGACCAGAACTGGACGCTGCCGGTCTATGTCGCCAACTTCGTGTTGATGGACTACGGCACCGGCGCGATCTTCGGCTGCCCGTCCGGCGATCAGCGCGACCTCGACTTCGCCAACAAATATGGCCTGCCGGTGGTGCCGGTGGTGATGCCGGAAGACGCCGACGGGGCGACGTTCCAGATCACCGAGGAAGCCTTCACCGACGACGGCGTGATGATCAATTCGCGTTTCCTCGATGGCATGACGACGGCGGAAGCGTTCAACGAAGTAGCCCAGCGCCTTTCCGGCGTGACCATCGGCGGCAGGCCGCGGGCGAGCCGGAAGGTGCAGTTCCGCCTGCGCGACTGGCTGATCTCGCGCCAGCGCTACTGGGGGTGCCCGATCCCGGTGGTCCACTGCGTCAATTGCGGGGCGGTGGCGGTCACCGCCGACCAGTTGCCGGTGCGGCTGCCCGATGACGTGTCGTTCGACAGGCCGGGCAACCCGCTCGACCACCACCCGACGTGGAAGCACGTCGCCTGCCCGAACTGCGGGAAGGATGCGCGGCGCGATACCGACACGATGGACACGTTCGTGGACTCCTCGTGGTATTTCGCGCGCTTCACCGATCCGTGGAACGAGGCACAGCCCACCGACCTTGCCTATGTCGACGGCCCGAAGGGCTGGCTGCCGGTCAACCAGTATATCGGCGGCATCGAGCATGCGATCCTGCATCTGCTCTATTCGCGCTTCTTCGCGCGGGCGATGAAGGTCACCGGGCACCTGAACAGCGTCGAGGAACCCTTCCAGGGCCTGTTCACCCAAGGCCTTGTCGTCCACGAGACCTACAGGCTGGGCAACGGTGCCTGGGTCACGCCGGCGGAAGTCAAGGTCGAGGAGGCCAACGACAGGCGACGCGCCAACATGATCAACTCCGGCGAGGAAGTCACGATCGGCCCGATCGAGAAAATGTCGAAATCGAAGAAGAATGTCGTCGATCCCGACGACATCATCGCAAGCTACGGCGCCGACACAGCGCGCTGGTTCATGCTGTCGGATTCGCCGCCCGAGCGCGACGTCATCTGGACCGGGGCCGGCGTGGACGGGGCGCACCGCTTCGTCCAGCGGGTGTGGCGGCTCGTCTCGGAGATCGCGCCGGCGATGGCGGGCGTTCGGCCAGCCCCTGCGCGCGTCGGCGATGCGGCTACGGTCTCGAAAGCGACGCACAAGGCGGTGAAGGCAGTCGGTGAGGATATCGAGCGACTGGGCTTCAACAAGGCGATCGCGCGCCTCTACGAGCTGGTCAACGTCCTGTCACCTCAGGTGGCGGGTGCATCCAGTGCCGATGCCGCCCTCAGGGCGGCGCTGCGCGAGGCGGTTGAAGCGCTGGTGCGGATGATCGCGCCGATGGTGCCGCACCTGGCCGAGGAGTGCTGGGCGGCGCTGGGCGGTGATGGTCTGGTAGCGAATCTGCCCTGGCCGGACTTCGATCCGGCGCTCGTCGTCGACGACGAAATCGTGGTGCCCGTGCAGATCAACGGCAAGAAGTGCGGAGATGTGACAATTGCCCGCGATGCGGACCAAGTCGTCGTCGAAGAAGCGGCGCTAGCGCTCGATTTCGTCCGCAAGGCACTCAACGGTGCCCCGCCTCGTAGGGTGATCATCGTGCCGCGCCGTATCGTGAACGTCGTTCCCTAAACGGATGATAACGTCAGACACTGTTCGATGACTGGAATGCCAGTGCTCAATCCATTCAAGCTACGCGAGCGAATTGCAAGGGGCTGATTTACAGCCGCCCGAGTTCCCTTAGTTCCCGCAAGGCTGCCGCATCGCGCGCGGTGACATCCGGAAATTCTAGATCGGACCCGACATCGTCGGTATAGCGCCAAGAGCGGGCACATCTTTTCCCCTTCGCTCTGTCGGAGACGACGGCGACACCCTTGACGTCCTCCAGCGAGAAAGCGCCGGACGGCGCTACCTCGGCTCGGATGTCGATGCCGCTGGTGATGCAGATCTCGGCCATATTGACGCCTTCGATCGCAGCCCCCAGGACGGGGTCGGCAACATATACCACTGGAGCTGCCTCCAGCGACGACCCGATCCTCTTTTCCTTGCGCTCAATTTCCAACGCACCGGTGACGACGCGGCGA
Source organism: Mesorhizobium sp. M0166 (assembly GCF_040322255.1). Classification (NCBI taxonomy): domain Bacteria; kingdom Pseudomonadati; phylum Pseudomonadota; class Alphaproteobacteria; order Hyphomicrobiales; family Phyllobacteriaceae; genus Mesorhizobium; species Mesorhizobium sp. M0166. Next base: position 22,296 of record NZ_JAMYTD010000037.1, read on the forward strand.
ACCTGCCGGATTTTACGCCACTTCCGCGACAATGCGTCGTTCCGCCATTCTTCTGGCAGTTCTGGAAACTGCTCGAGGTGCACTGAGACCGCATCCCGCTTGCGGTCGAGCCAGGCTTCTTCCATGGTGAAGGGCAGCATTGGGGCGAGCCACTTCACCGCGCAGTCGAACAGGGTGCGCACGACCTCGATTGCCGCCTTGCGACGGGTGCTGGATGGCGCGTCGCAGTAGAGCGCGTCCTTGCGGATGTCGAAGTAGAATGCCGACAGCTCCACCACCATGAAATCGAGCAGAGCGCGGCTGATGTGGTTGAAGTCGAAGGCGTCGTAGCCCTTACGCACCAGCTCGGCGAGCTCGGCTAGGCGATGCAGCATCAGGCGCTCCAGCTCCGGCATCTGGGCAAGCGGTACATCCTCGCCCTCGTCATGCGCGAGCGTGCCCAGCATCCAGCGGATGGTGTTCCTGAGCTTGCGATAAGCGTCGATATTGGTCTGGATGACGTTCCTGCCCAGCCGCTGTTCCTCCCGATAGTCGGTGGTCATCACCCACAGCCGCAGGATATCGGCGCCGGACTGCTTCATCACACCCTGCGGCGCGATCGTGTTACCAAGCGACTTCGACATCTTGCGGCCCTCCTCATCCACGGTGAAGCCGTGGGTGATGACAGAGTCGTAGGGTGCGCGTCCACGCGTGCCACAGCTTTCGAGCAGTGATGAGTGAAACCAGCCGCGATGCTGATCGGAGCCTTCCAGATAGACATCGGCCGGCCATTTCAAATCCTGCCGATCTTCCAGTGCGTATGTGTGGGTAGAGCCGGAATCGAACCAGACGTCGAGGATGTCCATGACCTGCTCCCACTCGGCCGGATCGTGGACTTTGGCAAGGAAGCGCTCTTTGGCGCCGTCGGCGAACCATGCGTCCGCGCCCTCGGCCTCGAATGCCTCAAGAATGCGGGCGTTGACGGTCTCGTCCTTCAGCACCTCGCCGTTCGCGTCGGCAAAGACGCAGATCGGCACACCCCAGGCGCGCTGGCGCGACAGCACCCAGTCGGGCCGGTCCTCGATCATCGCACGCAGACGCGCCTGGCCGGCAGCCGGCACGAAGCGGGTGGCATCGATGGCCTTGAGCGCGCGGCTGCGCAGCGTGGTGCCGTCGCCGAGCTCCTTGTCCATGTAGACGAACCATTGCGGTGTGTTGCGGAGAATCACCGGCTTCTTCGAGCGCCACGAATGCGGATACTGATGCTTCAGCCGCCCGCGGGCAAACAGCATGTTCGCCCCGATGAGCGCCTCGATGACGGTCTCGTTGGCGTCGCCCTTTTTGCCATTGTCGTCTATGACGCGCGCGGCACCACCCTCACGATCCGGGCCGAAGCCCGGCGCATCGTTGGTGAAGAAGCCGGCATCGTCGAGGGTGAACGGGATGTCGGTGTCGATGCCACGCGCGGCAAGCTCCTTGGCCGCGTCCATCCACGCGTCAAAGTCCTCGCGGCCATGGCTCGGCGCGGTGTGCACGAAACCCGTGCCGGCCTCGTCGGTGACGTGATCGCCGGGCAGCATGGGGACGACGAAATCATAGCCGCCGCCAAGCCCCTTGAGGGGATGGACGAGCGTCATCGATGCAAGCTCTTCGGCCTTCACCTCGCGCAAGCGTTTGTATTGCAGCTTGGTCTTGGCGAACGATTCCTCGGCCAGTGCATCCGCTAAGATCAGCTTTTCGCCACGCTGCGGGCCAAATTCGTTTTCTGTAGCCGTGACCTCGTAGAGACCATAGGAGATGCGCGGTGAATAGGAGACGGCGCGGTTGCCGGGAATGGTCCAGGGCGTCGTGGTCCAGATGACGACAAAGGCCTTCGCGAACTCGCTCTTGCTCTGATCATGTTCGGCGCGCGTGGTCTCGGGCTCGAGGTGGGTGACCATGTTGCCGAGATCTACTGGAAACTTCACCCAAACCGTATCGCTCTCGTAGTCATGATACTCGACTTCGGCCTCGGCCAGTGCCGTACGCTCGACCACGCTCCACATCACCGGCTTGGAACCGCGATAGAGCTGGCCGGACATGGCGAACTTCAGAAGTTCGCCGGCGATCCGCGCCTCGGCATGGAAGGCCATGGTCGCATAGGGATTGTCGAAGTCGCCCTCGACGCCGAGGCGCTTGAACTCCACCGTCTGCACGTCGATCCAGTGCTGGGCGAATTCGCGGCACTGCTTGCGAAACTCGACGACTGGCACCTCGTCCTTGTTCTTGCCTTTGGCGCGATACTGCTCCTCGATCTTCCACTCGATCGGCAGGCCGTGGCAATCCCAGCCGGGCACATAGTTGGAGTCGTAGCCGCGCATCTGGAACGAGCGGGTGATGACGTCCTTTAGGATCTTGTTCAGCGCATGGCCGATATGGATGTTGCCATTGGCGTAGGGCGGCCCGTCATGCAGCACGTATTTTTCACGGCCGGCCGCGCTCTCGCGCAGCCTGCGGTAGAGGTCCATGTCCTGCCAGCGCTTGACCAGCAGCGGCTCCTTCTCGGGCAAGCCGGCGCGCATCGGAAAATCCGTCTGCGGCAGATAAAGCGTTTTGGAATAGTCGATCTTCTCAGCGGCCTTGGTCATTGCTTCGCCACGACAGGTGAAACCTTGCTTGATTGCAATTTGAGTTGGCGCCTCTCAATGACGTTCTGTTTCGTCCAGCGAGTCGGGCGTGTGGAGCCGCGGGGGATTCCTCAAGCTCTTTCGGCCAACTCAAGCAGTCCGCCAACTCGCGCATGCAGCTTTTGTTGTCTTGTCGTCTTGCAGGATAGCTTCAGTGATACGCACCGCGAATCCACAATCTGTCGCCGTTCGTCCAGAGGCGGAACTCGCCCCAGGAGCCCGAGCATGTTTATGCTTCGCTCGGCGATTTTGCGTTCCAGAGGATGATCGTGCCGATAGTTCCGGCGCACACCGAGGCCACGAGGATAGCGATCTTGGCGGCCGCAAATTCACTGGTGGATGGAAAAGCCTGACCAGCGATGAAGAGCGACATGGTGAAGCCGATGCGCGCGAGCGCCCCGGCACCCGCGAGTTGGCGCCAACTATAGGCTCCTGGTTTCTCGGCTATACCGGTTCGTACCGCGATCATGGAAGCGCCGATGAGGCCGAGCGGTTTGCCCAACACCAGCCCTGTCATGATCGCCAGTACAAGGGGACCGTGGCCATCAAGACCGTCTGCGGAAAGGACGACGCCCGCATTCGCCAACGCAAAGATTGGGAGCACAAAAAAGCTGGATCGTGCCCCGGGAGCGAGCTCCCAGTGACAGAATTCCGCGAAGGCATCGCCAACGGGTGGTTCGAGAACACGAGTGCCAGCACGGTCGCAATGAATCCAAGGACACCCGCAGACGGACCCCAGCTTGCAAAATCGAGTGCGGTTGCCCTGACACGATGGCCGAGCCTACCGAGCATCGCATCGCCGAGCGTGACATCGTCCCATGGCCCGTCGTACCTCCGCCGTCGGCGTGAAAACCACGCCATTGGCGTTGGCTGGGCGTTCATCCTCATCAACACGCGCCCGCGCTCGCTCGGAGATTTCCGGAGATTCGAGATCGAGTTCGGCCTTGACCGCGAGGAGATCGTCTTCAGTCAATTCCGACGAACGCGTCATCAGTTCCAGCTGAACTTTCCAGAATTGTTCCGGCGTGGCGTACTCCGCGATTTCCGCCGCGCGGCGTGCGAGGTCGTTGTTCGCTAGTGGACGATGCCGAAACACCTACCGTATGCGGTCGCCGAACCGATCACACAGTGAGGCGATGGTCTCGTTCGCCACTCGGCAATGGGGACACGCGTAACTCCCGTATTCGACCAGCGTAATTGGGGCATCGGAAGCGCCAAGGATATGGTCGCGTGTCTCGTCTACAGGTGGGTCAAGACGGCGGGATAAGCAAGAAGAGAAATCTCCGTTTCCTGGTCGTACTGACGGGCAAGCAGGATTGTGAGCAAAGACATGACCCACCGCACCTACCGTACGAGCCACACCGACCGTCGCCAGCCCATCGTTTGCTCATTGGATCAGGAAACCGAACTGTCTAAGCCTCGAACCCGACGCGTAACTGAGCTGAAAGCCCCTCCACTCCCGCCACGGCCTGGAAATGCCATAAGCGCCATCATTTCCGCGAGCGTCTCGCTCGTCACGAGACCGACCAGCTTCCCGGTGGCGTCCATCACCCCCACAGTCGACGCGGAATTATCCTGCATGGCTCTGAAAGCATGCTCGAGGGTGGCGCGACAGTCGACCGTCGGAGCAGGCACGCTCATGGCGTCGGCCACCCGTGCATCCGGCCCCACCTGTTTCCTCGACCGAAGGATGTCCGTGCGATCCAGAATGCCGACGAAACCTCCATTGCCGTCGACCACGGGAAATGTTCTTTGTTCGGTCCGCAATAGAGCCTCTACAGCGTCGTCGATGTGAGTATCCGGCTGGAGCGTCACGAACTGAGTCATCATCGCCTGGCGCACCGGCACGCCATGCGAGACCGCGCGTAACGCGACCGAATGGGCTTCCGAGGAGGCAGCCAGATAAACCAAGATGGCGATGAAGACGAGTATCGGATTGTGGAAGAGCCCGAGGAAGCCGAGTACGAAGGCGGTGAATTGGCCGATCGAAGCGGCGCGCTCAGTCGCCCGCACAAAGCCCATGCGGCTTGCGAGCGCCGAACGAAGCACGCGGCCACCATCCATGGGGAAGGCGGGAATAAGGTTAAAGAGCGCGAGAATGAGATTCACCGTAGCAAGCCGGTCCACCATTGGAACCTTCATGTCGTCGATACCCATTGCGGCAGTTGCGCTCAGGTGTGCATGGGCAACGACGATCAACGCAGCGGCGATGGCCACGTTCACGGCTGGACCTGCAATCGCGATGAGCAATTCCTCCCAAGGCTCCTCCGGAATACGTTCGAGCTGCGCGACACCGCCAATTGGCAACAGCGTCACGTATGGCGTCGGCACACCGAAAGCCCGGGCGGTAAAGATGTGCCCGAACTCGTGCAGCAGTACGCACAAGAACAGTAGCACCACGAAGAGCAGCGTGTTCCACGCCATGGCGGCGCCGTTCGACGCGTAGCTCGAGGCGAAGATCCACGCGAGAAACAGCACGAACGTGATGTGCAGTCGCACTACTGTTCCCGCTACCTTTCCGATGTTCAGTGACCAGGACACATAAGCCTCTTATTGCTAGTTATGTCTGTTGTGATGGACAGGAAATGTCCGGTGCGAGTGAGGTCGGCAGACTTCTTCCCGCGCATCTTCACGGGGCGGCCGGACCGCTCCCGCTGACTGCTCTAATAAACCTGTCGGTGTCGATGCTGAATCCGTCCTGTAGAACCACGCCGTCGGGGTCTATCGCCACGAACCACGGCGTGCCGCCGGTGCAGTAGTTTTCCATCGTCCTCGGATTGACGCCAAGCGGCGAGCGGCCCTCGTGGCCAAAGGGAATTCGCAGGCCGTACCGTTGCTGGTCTAAGGGCAGCTTATCTCGGGTGTTGACATAGGTGCCCTCGAACGCGGTCTGGACTGCTGCAAAGCCGACGTTCTTGGTGCTGGGATTTTGAACCAGCGCCTGGAGAGTCGGGAATCCGGTCGAATGGCAGCCGTCGCACCAATGTTGATAGAAAAACAGTAGTCTATAGCGCGCACCGAGCTCCTCCATGGTAAGAGGCGGGCGCTGCTTCCCGTCAGCATCGATCCAGTACGGAACAGCGAGTTCCGGGGCAGCTCGTCCTGCGATGGTCTGGATCATGTCGTTGCTCGCAATCCTGATTGCGGCCAAGTGCCGGCCGTCGGCAGCGGTCTCTCCACGCCCCCTCTGCAGTCGGAGTTATTGCCGTGAAATTCGCCGGTAAAGGTATGATTTTAATAACCGCATGTAATGCCGCGGCCGGGATGATCGTAGCGTGAAGAGACCGCTGTCGCCGGCCGAGTGTGCCGCTCGAGGGAATGCTCGTGAAATAGGCGCCTCACTCTCGCTACGGGGCCCAGGCGGACCTCGCCGTTCCGGGAAAAGCCGGCGTCCGCTCGGCAGACGTGATCTTAAATTTCAACGGGATTGAACTCAATCCTCAACTCATTATCGCCCGCCGCCCGTTGGCTCCGGAATTGGCGTTCCATTCTACCCATCTACTCCCTCGGCCCCATCGTCGATGTGAACGCCTGGGAATGGATTCGATAACAGTCGGATATTTCCCAGCGAGAGGCTGCTGACGTACCGTCCGCAAAGACTCACTAGGAGTTTCGGATGAGTTTAAAAATAGCTGATGTCGTGGACGTCGTTTCGCAGCTCGTCGACCAGGGTTACGAACGCGAGTTTCGCATAAAGGATGGTCGCCTTTTCGACCTGGCACGTAGTTCGGCGCTGGACACGAAGGACATCCACGTGGACACCGCCCTCCGGTTGGCGAGCGGGAGAGACGGCGAGGATGCCTCCAATATCTATGCCATTTCGGATCTGAAGTCGCACAGCAAGGGATTGCTCGTCGACGCGTAACGACATTTTCGACGAGATCTGCGACCGGGGATTGGCGGATCGGCTGGCGGAGAACCGCAAAGCCGAGTTTGTCGAAGGTAGTGATGTCCCGAGCCGCTACGGCTTGCGCAAGGTCTACAAGCGCGAGTTCGACCGCGATCCAGAGCGCTACGTCCTGCGCATCGACTACCCGGACTTTCCGGAATGCCCCTTCGGCGAGTCATTCTCGATGCTCGGTTTCGATACGGCCGAGCAGACATATGTTTGGCTGGTGACCAGCATACTCCAGGATTCGCGGCTGAACCAAATTCCATATCAGGGCGCGGATGTTCCCGACAACGAATGAATTACGTCCGCGACCATGGCGATACTCCTCAAACCGCAGTGGATAGCCGGACCGAGCGGAACAAGATCCCTGAGGGAGTGAACGATGGACAAGAACGTCATCAAAGAGACGATGCTCTCGCTTGAGGCCGCCGCCTTTCAAAGTGCCCGCGAAAAATACTTCGATTATGTTGCTGACGCTCGGCTCGACCGCAGTGAGCCGATAGAGAACGATGAGCACGCACAGGCGGAGGTCGCCAGTGATTTTTCCGAAGCACTGGACGATACGGTTCACGATCACAGCGACAAGCTCGATAAGCTTAGAAAGATCGACTTCGGGCCAAAAACGACCGTCACCGAGGGAGCGCTCGTGCAGCTTTCCGGTCGCTACTTCATCATTGCGGTCTCCACGGCCAAGTTCACATGCGAAGGTCGGGAGATCATGGGGATTTCCACAATGGCTCCGATCTTCGAGGCAATCGAAGGAGCACGGGCCGGAGAGACGGTGGAGTTCAAGGAGAGGAAGCTTGTGATCGAAGACATCGCATAGCGATGCTCACCGAATCTCCTGCGAACGAGAGAACCGCATGGCAGAAGAATTTGACGCGATCATAGTCGGCGCAGGCCAATCCGGTCCCTTCCTTGCGGTCCGTTTGGCCGAGCAAGGTCAGGAGGTTGCCCTTATTGATCGTGAGCATCTCGGGGGAACCTGCGTCAATGACGGCTGCACGCCGTCAAAGACGTTGATTGCGAGCACGCGGGCTGCATGGACGGTTGGCGTCGGGAACCTCACGCTGAGGGCCGGGCAGATCTTCATCAATACAAGCGCATCGGCCGCCATCCCGGATTGGCCTGGTCTTGCTGATGTGCCCTACCTCACCAACACGACGATGATGGAACTCGAAGCGGTTCCGGATCACCTCGTGATTGCCAGCGCGAGCTATGTCGGTTTGGAGTTCGCCCAGATGTACGCCCGCTTCGGGGCCAAGGTGACTGTCATAGAGCGGGCGAAGCGGCTTGCGCCGCGCGAGGACGAGGACATCTCCGCAGCTACCCGTGCGATATTGGAAGCAGGTGACGTCAGCTTCCTGGTCGACAGTGCGATCGAAGAAGCAACGGCGACGAAGCGTGGCGTCCGTATCTCATTCAGATCGAACGATCGGATCGGTTCTGTCGAAGGAAGCCATCTTCTTGTTGCACTCGGGCGGTCGCCAAATTCGTCCGACTTGGATCTCTGTGCTGCCGGGCTCGATACTGGTGCCCGTGGTTACATGTCCGTCGACGATCATCTGCGCACGAAGGTGACCGGGATTTGGGCCATTGGTGACATCAACGGCCGCGGTGCCTTCACTCACACCTGGTACAACGACTATGAGATCGTTGCGAATAGCGTGATCGATCGCCGTTCGATTGCGAATCGAATCCCAGTCTATGGCCTTTTCATCGATCCTCCGCTTGGCCGCATCGGCATGACCGAGGCCGAGGTGCGCGATTCAGGCTGGGCTGCAATGATCGCCACCTATCCTATGGCGAATGTTGCCCGCGCTCACGAGCGTGGCGAAACGCAAGGGCTGATAAAGGTTCTCGTCGACTCAAGTTCCGGGAGAATCCTGGGTGCGGCAGTCCTCGGAATAGGGGGTGACGAAGTCGTACACTCGCTTCTGCAGCCGATGGCGGCCGGAACATCGTACGAGCAGATGATGCAGACGGTACACATTCCTCCGACGGTAAGCGAGCTCATTCCCACGGTGTTGGCCGGCCTCAAACCACTTGAGTGATCGACTTGAACCGGGGCCAAGGTATCCGGGCGACGGCTGCGAAAAGAGCGTCGCCACGGTCTGAAGCGCGGAAGGAGGCGCAGCGTTGATCGGCAGCGTGCAGGAACGGCAGGAGCGCCCAAGTGTGGCGGCTGTGACCGACGCGCTTGGACGGGTGCTCAATCACCAGGCCAATGCACTGGACCTCGTCTCGCCGACGCCCGGACGCGTCCTCTTCGGTGTTGCCGTCACAATCCGTTTCCTTCCCTATCGGGACGATCTGTTCCAGGAAGAGGCCAACAGCTTCGCGCGATGCTTCTATGCGGCGATCGGCAATGAGCCGCAGGGAAAGGTCATTGTGTTTGACAGCGCCGGGTACGGCAATACGTCGGTAGGCGGCGGCACGAAACTTTCCAGGCTAAATAACACTGGCGTCGCCGGATTGATAACCGACGCACGGCTGCGCGACTTTCGCGAGCTGGTCTTGCACGGTGTCACCGTCGTCCCCGGAGATTATGTGTACGCCGACTCCTCGGGTGCCGTTATTATACCCGCAACGCACTTCGAGGAGGTGTGGGGGGCAGCCACCAAAATCGAAACCAACGAAGTAGTCCAACGGCAATCGATCCGAGAGGAAAATCCGGAAGACGTGAACGTGGGAAGCCGCGAACACTGAAGCGGGTGGCTCTCTTGGCGCGATCAAGCCCTTGAGTTGGTGCTGCGATGTCGGAAGCCGAAACGACGCTTCTGCACTCGCCCGCGAGATGGCGGCTTTCCTTTGGGCCATCGGCCACCAGGTTGAGCCAGTGCGCTGAAGATGCGGTGCGCTTCCCCCCGTGAAGATCGAGCTTCCGGCAAACGCTCGTCTCCCGCTGGGGTCGCCGCTAATTGATCGGCTTCAATCCGGCGGAACAACCGGGACAGCACTGAGACGGGATGTGGCAACGGTGGGGGATTCCCGCGCTAGCTATGTGGCTGGGCAACGGCCCAACGCCCGATTCTAGACAAGGACAGCCCAAGACGGATTACGGAAGTGCGGTAGCCAACCCGCGGATAAGAGCATGATCGACCGTCGTCTCAAGGGCTCATCCCGTCCCCGGGCTGTCCATCAAAGGCAAACATCCTGTGGCAAAGACATGGGACGGAACAGTTCATCTACCACGCTTGACCATGGTCATAAGAGCTAGCCGACCGCGCCGGACGCACGCGCGCATGATGCTTTAAGGCGACGATACCCTCGTCTATCGAATGCATGTCCAAACGGAATTTCCAATGCCCTCTGCAGCGTCCGATCATGAGATCCACTGGGTTGGCCGAACATCCAACCGCCTCGACGTTGGATGAAGTCATTGCGCTGAGCTGTTTGCGCACGCGGGCTATAAAGGAGGACCGAATGAACCACAGAAGACCGTCGGCCCGGCTGTCGCCGTCTCGCTGGTCGCGTGCAAGCGTGGCGGCGCTCGCGTAGATGAGCAGACCCGCGGCCCGATCGCGAACGTCGTGGACGCTGATATGTCACCTGTCAAGCCGTCGCGCTGCGCCGAGTAGTCCTCGAAGCGAGGCCACATGGTTCACCTTTGCTTTCGGACACGACCCAAGGCCTCCGGCATTAGATGTCTACGCGCCTCGTTGCCGCGGCATTTTCAACAAAGAGGGCGAAAGCACTCTCGTACCTCAGCCTATCCTGAACAATAGGAATCTTCATGACCAACGGAACGACCATGACCAACGCCGTCATTGACTGCATTCTGAGCCGCAGCTCTACCAAATACTACGATCCCACCGCCGCCTTGAGCGACGACCAAATCCGCGAGCTGGTGCGAATCGGCACCACCGCGCCGACATCTTTCCACTTGCAGAACTGGCGCTTCATTGCCGTGCGCACCCCGGAGGCCAAAGCCAGGCTGAGCCCAATCGCATGGAGTCAGCCCGCGATCACCGAAGCGGCCGTTACCTTCATCGTCTGCGGACAGTTGGCCGATTCCAGCGTAATACCAGAGCGTCTGGCACCGCTGGTGGAGGCCGGCATCATGCCCGCAAAGATGGTGCCGGAATGGGAAATCCCCGCACGCGATCTGTACATGGAGTACCCGCAGCGCCAGCGCGACGAGGCAGTTCGCACCGGCACGTTCGGCGCGGCGGCGATGATCTATGCGGCCCGCTCGCTAGGCTTGGGTTCGACGCCGATGATCGGCTTCGATGCCGAGGCGGTGCACCGCGAGTTCGGACTGACCAAGGATGAAGTACCGGTCATGCTCCTGTCCGTAGGGGCGGAGCGTCCGGGAAACTGGGCGCAGAAGTCGCGCCGTCCGGTCGCCGATGTGCTGCATCTCGTATGAGTATTAGTTAGGAAGAACACGATGCCAAGAACCGCTGCCCTAAAGTCGGAACAGGTACCGACCGATTGCAAACTGACTCTCGACGCGTTCTCCAAGAACATCGGGTTCACCCCAAATATGATGGCGACCTTTGCGCAGAGCCCGATCGCGTTCAACGCGTGGGCCTCCCTGCTCGGCTCCTTGAGCAAGGCGCTCGACGTGAAGACGCGCGACAGCATTGGCCTCGCAGTCTCGGAAGTGAATGGCTGCAACTACTGCCTGACGGTTCACAGCTTTACGGCCGAGCACATGGCTAAGCTTCCGACCGATGAAATTATGCTCGCACGGAAGGGACACGCCAGCGACCCGAAGCGGAATGCCGCGGTCCAGTTCGCGCGCAAAGTCATCGAGACCCGAGGCCATGTCAGTGACGCCGATCTGAAAGCCGCTCGCGATGCTGGCTACACGGATGCGAACGTCATGGAGATCGTCGCGCTGGTGGCTATGTACTCCCTAACGAACTTTTTCAATAACGTATTCGATCCCGAGAACGACTTTCCGGCCGTTGCGCCGGCGGGCGCGATCTGAATGCTATCCGGTCTCATCGACCATTTGCTAGAGCACTTGGAGGCGTCGTTTGATGCGAGCGTGACGTCATCGCCCAGATGCACCGAGGACCGTTTCTCGGGAACGCGTCTGGGCTTTTCGGATCTATCGAGAAGGTTAGGGTAAATTTCGCACCAAATCAGGATTGCACAATTATCCCCACGGCCGATCGCGCAAAGCCATGTGCTGCTTCGGAAGATCGAATGGGGAAAACGGAAAACAAAGAATGCGGCGGCGCTACGGTCGTAGCAAGGCGTTGCTTCCAAGAGCGCTGGATGCCGTATAGGGAGGGTCCAGCATCAGTCTCACGAGAACGACGCTGTTTATCGGTCCTTCTGCCATGCATTCGGCACAAGCGGTGCAATCCGTCCCGCTCAATGAACCTCAGGTTTGAGCCCGTTTCCTGATCCGCGCTGATGCACATATCAACCTCACATCCGGTCGCCGCTCGTGCGGCCGCACCATAAAATCCAGCCTTCGGCGGCAAGGGCTCAGGGGGACGAGACCAGTTTGATGACGGCGTTTAACGCATGCCGCAATGCGGTCGTCTACCTGGTTCCGGCGGGACTGATCAGCCCCGGGGCCGAACTGCGATTCACCAAGGTCGTCATGGCCTGACGACAGCTCCCTCTATCACCACGCCGGCGCTGACATACTTCCACAAAGCCACGACCAGCTTGCGGGCCAACGCCGTGATCATCACCTTCTTGAAGCGACCGCCATTCTGGGCAACGCGCTAGTCGAACCATCGACTGAGCAACGAACCTGGTTGGTGTCGCAGCCAAAGCCAGGCCATTTCCAATAGCGTCGATCGCAATCGCGGATTTCCGGACTTGCCGATCCCTGTTCCCGGTTGATCGATCCGCTCTGCCAGGGCGTCGGCGCAAGACCGGCATAGGCAGCCACCTGCCTTCGTGCCAAACTGACGGAATAGCTCTTCGCCCCAGAGAACGGCGGCAAATTCCGGCCCGACACCGACGACCTTCGACAGCAAGGCAACTTCCCGCGCGGATTGCCGTTCTTTTGCAAGCATGGCGTCCCGCTCGGCTTCTGCTGCCTTGATCTGATCGAGCAGCATCTCCATCCGGGCGAACTCGCGCAGGACCCGGAGCTTCATGTGTTCGGGCAAATCCTATTCATCGCCTCTGCGAAGTGCCTCCAACCGATCGCACGATCACGCCGTAGAGGGTCGGCGCCGGTGATGCCCTGTGAGAAGATGAGCCCCTTGGTCCGGTTGCTGTGCCGGATGCGTTCCTCCATCAACCCTTGCGTTCCCGTACGATGCGGCACAGACGCGCTGGCACGAAGTCCAACCGTCTTGATTGAAGAGCACTCGATCCCATCCGGCCCTGCCTCGACGATGACCAGGTCGCTGAGATTTTGCGCGAACGGACCTGGAGAGGTTTGGATCGAGCGCTTCGGTCAGTCGTCGATGGAACGTCGCGATGTCCCAAGCCTGACGGTGGCATGACCTGGCGAAGCGTAGCGTCATGCAATCCATTCCCGATCGTTATTTCGCTGCGGCGACGGCTCGCGATAGTGTCGCGGTGAATGTGGCTATGACTGCGAGGAGCAGGAAATGAAGACGGCGACTTGGAACGGCGCGACGATCGCGGAGTCCGATAAGACAATCGTCGTCGAGGGAAACCACTACTTCCCGCCAGGGAGTGTCCGCAAGGAATTCCTGCAGGCGAGTTCGACGACGAGCCGATGCCCATGGAAGGGCACGGCGAGATATTATTCGTTGCTGGTGGATGGAAAGACCAATGAGGATGCCGCGTGGTACTACCCGGAGCCGTCCACGGCGGCCGCGAACATCAAGGACTACGTGGCTTTCTGGAACAGCGTCGACGTCAGATAGCCGAACCGCCTGTCCTCCAAGAACGTGCCGGGGGTCCAGATTCCGTGTCCACGAATCCTCGGAGTGGCTTCTGCTTTGACGGCAATTCGCCTACGGGTCAATACTCGTCTGAGGACGGAAAAAATATCAGGCGCAACACCGATTCGAAACTCGGGAACATTTGCGACAGATCCTTTGCGCAAGATCAAGTTGCAGCCAGCCAAGTCCTCCGAGGCCGCGGAATTCCAGACTTTTAGCGCGAATTCAGGATTTTATCGGCAGCATATAGCTGGATGCCGTGTTGAATGATGCATCGGCCGGCCTCCAACGACCTGGAGCGATTTTGCGTGGTCAGGTTGGACAGGAAAAGCCGAAGCGGAGCTCGTCGGAGGCGAGTCGAACCACTGTCATGCGCGTCGAGTAGCGAAACTTCGGCCATGGCCAACCGAACCGGATTGCCGGGCCGTCCACGATCCATATGTTCCGCGCGCCGAGTTTCAGCGTGTTGAGCGGCGGATAGGTGATCTGTGCATCGTCGAGCATCGGTCGGAAGCGTTGGCGTCTGAGGCGGGCTAGGCCGCGACAAGCCCGAGCGTGCTGTCGCTCATCTATGCCGGAGGCACCACCGCCGTGAAGACGATTTCGATGAGCTGCTCGGGAAAAGCCAGTCTCGAAACGCCGATCAGATTGCTGGCGCACTGAGGCCGCGCGGTGGCCTAGGCTTCCTTGCGTACCTTGCCCGCAACCCGCAAACGCTTCATCGACGTCGAGGACATAGAGTGTCTCTTAAACTACGTCGTCGAGGGTGCGCCGAAATGCGCTAGAGTCTTTGCCGCGTTGGCATAGGTCACCCGCATCTGCTCTGCCATCATCGAGAAGTCGGCCGTTAGCCGGATTCATCGAGCGCCGCGGGCGCGATCATGGCCGCCTCGGCGGAAAAGCTAGCCGCACTCAAACTTGCGTTCGACAAGGAAAAGCGGACAGGTAACGCTTACAGCAGGGAATTCGTAACCTATTACCGACGGCGCCGCCGGTTGCTGGATCACCAACGAGGCCGGCCTTGCCCGGTTGCCGTCAAATACGCCCTATCTGCGACTGGTCGATTACGAGATAGCAGCGGTTGACCACCATACCGCGCGCCCTCCTATGCGATTCATCGCCTGCGCGCCCGCCACGGTCTGCGTTTTGACGATATAGATGATCTCTGGGAGATCCACGAAGCTTTCGCTGCCCAGGTGCTGGCGAATGTCGCTAAGAGGACGCCTGCTGAAGTCCTTCGCGAGCTCGCCTATGATCTTGCCTCTCAGGTCGCGATGGAAGTGCTTGCGCATCTCGCCTAGGGTCCTGGGGTCGGACACAACGACCAGGTGTTCTATGGTCCCTGTCCAGGCTGAGCTTGTTCAGGAACGCGGCCGTCGCTGCCGCGAAGTCGTCCTCGACGAGCCGCCTGCCATCGGGGTTGGCAAAGCCGGTCTGATGGCGCTGAGTGGGCGGGCGCAGGCGGAGCCGCCGTGATCTCGACCAAATGCACCCCAGGTTTCACGCCAGTATTGTGGAACAGGCGGACCGTCTCGCGGTCAGCGACTACAACTGTTGTAGCGGTAGGTAGCATCATCCAAAGACCTCCTGTTGACGATCCCGCAAAAACGCCTGCCGGCTATGATACTTGCGTGCCGACGCTCTGCGGCGCCTCTTCGATAAGCTCTTGGCGCGTAGCTCCCCAGAGCAGGGTAGTCCCAACGACGGCCGAAAGAATCGACGCGGCAAACACGGCGATCTTGGCGGACGAGAAGTCACTGGTGCTTGGAAACGCCTGCCCGGCGATGAAGAGCGACATCGTGAAGCCGATGCCAGCGAGGGCACCTGCCCCGGCCAACTGCCGCCACGTGTACTCCGCCGGCTTGACAGCTATGCCTGCGCGCACGGCCGCGGCGGCCGCGAGGAAAACGCCGAGCGGCTTTCCTACGGCGAGGCCGGCGATGATCGCGGCCATGAGCCAGCCATGCCCAACGAAGAGAACCGGGCTGATCGCCACACCCGCATTCGCCAGTGCGAAGATCGGGAGGACAGCGTAGCTCGACCGCGCACCGGCGTGCCGCAGCAGCCGGTCGGCGGGCGATTCAAGTCTGTCGTAGATCGCGTCGAGCGCGTGCAGGGCCGGGGTGGAGGGGCCATGCCTGAGAACCTCGCCCTCGTGCCGGGCCTCGGAGGCGATGATGGTGCTGGCCTGCATCATCAAGGCGGCCAAGTCGGCGGGCGGCCGTGTCGGAATGAACAGCGCAAGTACCACGCCGGCCAGCGTAGCGTGGAGGCCGCCCGCGTAGACGAACGCCCACAACACGACGCCCAACAGGATATAGGGCGACAGCAGGTAGACCCTCGACCGGCTCAGCAGCGCCAGCGCAACCACAACCGCCGCGGCCGCGGCAAGGTAGGCCAGATGGATCTCGCCGGAGTAGAACACAGCGACGACCACGATCGCGCCGATGTCGTCGACGATGGCCGCAGCGGTGAGAAAGATGCGCAGCTCCACGGGGACGCGCGCGCCCATTACGGCGATCAAGGCGATCGCGAACGCCGTGTCCGTCGCCATCGGGATGCCCCACCCGTGCGACCACGGCCCCGCTGGGATGACCAGCGCATACAGAAGGGCGGGCACGACCATGCCGCCGAGCGCGGACGCAATCGGAAGCGCGGCGGAGCGGCGGCTCGCAAGGTGGCCGACCGTCATCTCGCGTTTCACTTCCAACCCAACGACGAGAAAGAACACCGTCAGCAGGCCGTCGTCGACCCAATGGAGGATGGACATCCGGAAGGCCGCGTCACCCAAGCTCACACCGAGCTCCTGGCGCCAGAACGCGTCGAACGCCGGCCCGAGCGGAGAGTTCGTCAAGACGACCGCCACCACGGTCGCGAGGACCAGCAAAATGCCGGCGGAGGCGCCCCAGCTGGCGAAGTCCAGGGCTGCTGTACGGACCCGGTGGCCGAGCGTTCCAAGCATCGCATCGACGAGAGAGCTCTCGTCCCAGGGTCCGTCGTAGCGCCGGCGGTTGATGTAGAAGGTCGGCGTGAACCTCACGCCGCTTGCGCGTGAGCTTGCGACATCCGCCTCCACCCTCGCCCTCGCACGCCGCACGGCGTCGCTGTCGCCGACCGCGAAGTCGGCGTTCACGCCGAGGTCCGCGGCGACTGCCAAGAGGTCGTCCTCTGTGAGCTGCATCGACCTCGTCATCAGTTTGATGTGCGCGGACCAGAACGCCTCGGGCGTATGGGCAAGCTCAGCGAGTTCGGCGGCCCGAAACGCTAGACTGTTGTCCGTGAGCGGCCTGTGCCGGAAGGCGTAACAGACGCGGTCGCCGAGTTGGTCGCGTGCTTGCGCGATGCGCTCGTTGGCAGCCCTGCAGTGTTGGCATGCGTAGCTGCCGTACTCGACGAGCGTGATCTCGGCATCGGCGGGGCCGAGCACGTGGTCCGTCTCGTGGTCGACGGGACGGTCGAGGCGGCCGGGCGGGATCATAAGCTGCATCGCTGAGCCGGTCTCCGGGTGTTCGCGCCGGCTACGACGTCGGCGCAGCCGTCCCTGGGTTGATGACGTGGAATTCGCCGCCGTCAGGTGACGACGTGTACGCGATCTCCCTGCGGACGACGCTGCTGGGGAGCCCAGCTGCTTGCACCCGCGGCAGGAAGAGCCGCACCAGCGTGCCGGCACCCCGCCCGCTCTCTATACGGACCGCGCCGCCTCGTCCTTCGGCGAAGCGCTGGACCTGGGGGAGCCCGAGGCCGGAGCCGCGGCCCGCGGGTTTTGTCGTGAAGTACGGGGTGAAGGCCTGCGAGAGGACCTCCTCGGGCATGCCCACCCCGTCGTCGGCGACGACGATCTCGACGAATCCCTGCGCCGTGCCATGTTCGACGTTCCGCGCCGCAACAGTAATCACGCCGCCGTACGGCATCGCATCGGCCGAGTTTCGGCAGAGGTTCAGCAAAGCAAAGTACAGCTCTTCCGGGTCGGCATCGAAGGCCCATAAGTCAGAAGCGATCTCGCTGCGGACTGTGACGTCTGGATGCAACGCCCGGTCAAGCGTTCCTGCTATCGCTGCGAGGCGACTGCCTGCGACAAACCCGTCGATCGACTTGGGGCACGGCCGCGCAGCGTCGAGCAGCTGCCGGCTGAGCAACGCGCCTCTCGTGATCGCCTCCTGCATTTTGCCGACGATGACCTTTCGGGAAGCGGCATCGCTCTGGCACTCGAGCAGCCGCAGGCCGCTGCCGATCACGGCGAGAACGTTGTTGATGTCGTGGAGGACAAACTGCGCCACGCCCGCTATCGCCCTCACCCTGTCCCGCCCGCCAGCGACGACCGCGCCAAGCGTGTCGGACTGCGAGCCGGTGTGGCACAAAATCCCCGAGACCTCGCCGTCGGACCCCAGCAGCGGGATCTCCACGCACCTGGACGCAATGAGACCACTACCGCCATCTTGGACGACCCGGACCCTTGCACTGAACGCGCGCCGCACTCCAAGCGCGACCCCGGCGCTGTCCACGAGCACGACGACATCCTCCAGCGGCGGGCTTTCGATCGAGCCGGGGAACGAAACGCCAATTGTCTCTTTGATCTGCATGTCGGATCTCCTAGCCTGCGATCGTTCGATGGATCGAAGAGTGAGTCCATGACGGTCGAAAGGAAAATCACCTCTCGCCATGGAGTCGATAGCTGGCCGTTATCGGAATGACCCAGGGCGCCTGGGGCGCGCCCGGAGATGTGCGCCGCGCCTCTCTGCGAGGACTCGCCGAGCAGCACTCTTGGCCGCGGAGAAGAGGTCCTCGGCTATCCTGCCGGCTGCGGGGCATTACGGGCGGTTATCGAGATCATAGCTTTACCAGCCGATTCCACGGCAATACCGCTGGTGCCGCGAGCGCGGTCGTGAGACCGAACCGACCGCATCCACCCGCCGCAGTCAGACTTGCGAGTATAGCCATGACTCATTGCATCGAAGGACAGCCTGCTCCCGAACTCACGGTCCCCTGCTGGATCGATGCTGAGGGAAAGGAACGCCCGCCTCTCAGCCTGAAGCAGCTCGGCGCGCGGTACAGGCTGCTCTTTTTCTACGAGCATTGGTGCGGTGGCTGCCACTCGCACGGATTTCCAACTCTCGAGGCGTTGGTTCAAGATCCCGCGCCACGGATGTCGGGGTCGCCGCAGTCCAGACCGCATTCGAGGGCGTCTACGTCAATACGCGCAACAAGCTGCCCGTGGACCAGCAACGCTACGGCCTCCGAATTCCCTTCGGCCACGAGGGCCGCTCGCCGCTCGGCGTTCATCCCATGACGATGGAAACTACCGCACTGGCGGCACGCCGTGGTTCTTTGCCATCGACCCTGACGGAGTGGTCCTTCAGGACGGCTTCGTCATCGACGCCGACAGGTTTGCCCGAGCGCTCGGCGAGAGCGGTCCAGCTGTCCCGTGAAGGTGTGCGGGACGCGACCGATTCTTGGCCCACGAAAGAGACAATCGCCCCTGTCCCGCAGCAGTGTGCTGCGCAGTCCTTGGTCTCACCCGCCGCACCCGCACACACCGTGCATCGGCGTCGCTCGCGCCCGGACGCCTCCTGTCCATAACAACAGACATAACTAACAAGTTGAGGCTTATGTGTCCTGGGCAATGAACATCGGAAAGGTAGCTGGCACCGTTGTACGCCCGTCTTTGCCCACGCGTACCCGCGCGCCACTGCCGCTATCGGTGTCGACGACGTGCAGGTTCCAATGGTGGACCGGCTTGCCGCGGTGAACCTCGTTCAGGCGCTCTTCAACCTATTCCCGCCTTCCCCATGGACGGCGGCCGCGTGCTTGCGCGGCTCTCTCGCAAGCCGTATGGGCTTGTGCGGGCGACTTGAACGCGCCGCTTCGATCGGCCAGTTCACAGCCTTCGTACCCGGCTTCATCGGCCTCTTCCACAATCCGATTCTCGTCTTCATTGCCGTCTTCGTTTATCTGGCAGCCTCCTCGGAAGCCCATTCGGTTGCGTTGTGCGCCGCCGTAGCGAGTAAAGCCGGGCAAACCGCTCCAAATTGCCGCTATAAAGGAAGGACCGCCGTATCCGGCAAGACCAACGGCTGACATTTCTCGGGCGATGGAGTACGATTCCTCCAGGCTGGAGAGAGCCCGCGTGTGGCGCACGAAGAGCTTGATCAGCCGACGTCAAGCCGAAGCCCGACGCCGGAGTCTGACAGATGGTGCAGCAGTCGCTGAACCTCGCGTACTCGGATGGTAGCTCTCAGGTGCTGTGGGAGGACGGCGAGCGCGTGTTCAGCCGTGGCTGGCGACTGGACGACGATGGCAACCGGCTCGCCGTGCTGCTTGTTACCCCTGCCTCCGACCACCCGTCCCGGTCAAGACTCGATCGCCTCACGCACGAATACGAGCTGAAAGAAGAGCTCGACGGGGCATGGTCGGTGCGGCCGCTGGCCCTCATGAGCGACGCCGGTCGGACGGTGCTGGTGCTCGATGATCTGGGCGGCGGGCCGCTCGACCGTTTGCTCGGTGAGCCCATGGAGATAGGACGCTTCTTGCGCCTGGCTATCGCCCTTACCTTGGCTCTGGGCAAGCTCCATCAGCGCGGGCTCATCCACAAAGACATCAAGCCAGCTAATATAGTGGTGGACTGCGCGGATGGACACGTGCGGCTCACCGGGTTTGGCATCGCATCGCGCCTGTCCCGCGAGCGGCAGGCGCCCGAGCCACCCGAGACCATCGCCGGTACGCTCGCCTACATGGCACCCGAACAAACCGGGCGGATGAACCGTTCGATCGACGCCCGCAGCGATCTCTACGCACTCGGCGTCACGCTGTACCAGATGCTCACGGGCGTTCTACCCTTAACGGCGGCCGATCCCATGGAGTGGGTGCACTGCCATATTGCCAAAAAGCCGGTGCCGCCCGGGGAGCGGTTAGAGAGTGTCCCAGCGCCCGTCTCCGCGATCATCATGAAACTGCTCGCCAAGACACCCGAGGATCGTTACCAGACCGCCGGCGGTGTCGAGCGCGATCTGCAACGCTGCCTGGCGGAATGGGAAGCGCGCCGCCGCGTCGATCACTTCCCGCTCGGCCTGCAGGACACGCCAAACCGGCTGCTGATCCCCGAAAAGCTATACGGACGAGATCGTGAGATCGCGACGTTGCTTTCCTGCTTCGATCGCATCATCAAGACCGGTGTGCCAGAGTTGGTGCTGGTCTCAGGATATTCCGGCATCGGCAAGTCCTCAGTCGTCGACGAACTACACAAGGTGCTGGTGCAGCTGCGCGGCCTGTTCGCGTCCGGCAAGTTCGACCAGTACAAGCGCGATATCCCTTACGCGACACTGGTGCAGGCTTTTCAAAGTCTCGTCCGGCCTCTCCTCAGCAAGAGCGACACCGAGTTGGCAAGCTGGCGCCACGCGCTTCTAGAGGCGCTGGGATCGAACGGGCGGCTCATGATCGACCTCATACCCGAACTCAAGCTAATCATCGGAGACCAGCCACCGGTTCCTGAGTTGCCGCCGCAGCAGGCGCAAAGCCGCTTCCAGATGGTGTTCCGGCGCCTGCTCGGCGTCTTCGCCCGGCCGGAGCATCCGCTGGCGCTGTTCCTCGACGACCTGCAATGGTTCGACGCGGCGACGCTCGACCTGCTCGAGGATCTGCTGACCCGGGCGGAGGTCCGCCAAATCCTGCTGATCGGCGCCTACCGGGACAACGAGGTCGATGCCGCGCACCCGCTGGCCCGAAAGCTGCGGGCGATCCGCAACGCCGGCGCCAAGGTGGCGGAGATCGCGTTGGCGCCGCTCGCCCGCGCGGATCTCGGCCAGCTGATCGCCGATGCGCTGCGCTGCGAGCCGGGGCGCGCCGCGCCGCTGGCGGCGCTGGTGCAGGAAAAGACCGGCGGCAATCCGTTCTTCGCCACGCAGTTCCTGGCGGCCCTCGCCGAGGAGGGATTGCTCCGCTTCGACCATGAGGCGGCGGGCTGGTGCTGGGATACCGGTCGCATTCACGCCAAGGGCTACACCGACAATGTAGTGGACCTGATGGTGGGGAAGCTGACCCGCCTCCCGGCCCCGACGCAGAGAGCGGTGCAGCAGCTCGCCTGCGTCGCCAACACCGCCGAGATCGCGCTGCTTGCGATCGCGTTCGGGACCTCGGAGGCGCCGGTCCATGCGGCCATGTGGGAGGCTGTCCGTGCCGGGCTGGTCGAGCGGCAGGGCGGCTCGTACCGCTTCATCCACGACCGCGTCCAGGAGGCCGCCTACGCGCTGATCCCCGATGACGCGCGGGCGGCGGCGCATCTGCGGATCGGCCGGCTGCTCGCGGCGCATACCCCTGCGGAACGGCGCGAGGAGACGATCTTCGACATCGTCAATCAGCTCAACCGCGGAGTGGGCCTGATCACCTTGGATGAAGAGCGAGAGCAGCTTGCCGAGTTCAACCTGATCGCGGGCAATCGCGCCATGGCATCGACCGCCTACGCCTCGGCGCTGAAGCATTTTATCGCCGGTCTGGAGTTGTTGTCGAAAGATGCATGGGAACGTCATCATGAACTGACCTTCGCGCTGGAGCTGCAACGGGCGGAATGCGAGTTCCTCACCGGTGCGCTGGCGGCGGCGGAGGAGCATCTAGTGGAGCTGTCGAGCCGCGCCTTAACGTCCGTCGAACGCGCCAGCATTACCTGCTTGCAGGTGGATCTTTACACTACCCTCGACCAAGGCAGTCGCGCGATAGCTGTTGGTCTCGATTACCTGCAGCACCTGGACATCGACATCAACTGGTCACCGCACCCGCCGGAAGACGAGGCTCGGCGTGTGTATGAGCGGATCTGGTCCCAGCTTGGCCCCCGCACGGTCGAGAGTCTCATTGGTCTACCATTGATGACCGATCCCGCAACGCTCGCCACTCTGGATGTCCTGACGAAACTCGGACCGCCAGCACACTACACCGATGCGAACCTACGTTCCCTGATCATCTGCCAGGCAGTCAACCTCAGCCTGGTAAACGGCAATTGTGACGGGTCGTGCTACGCCTATGCCGTGCTTGGCGGGATTGCCGGGCCCTACTTCGGTGATTACCAGGCCGGATTTCGGTTCGCCCGTCTCAGCTATGAACTGGTCGAGCAGCGGGGTCTGAAGAGATTCCAAGCAAGAACCTATCTGAACTTTGGATATTTGCTCATGTTCTGGACGAGACACGTCCGGAAAGGTCGCGAGCTGCTGCAGTGTGCGTTCGACACGGCAAACCAGACCGGCGATCTCACCTATGCGGCATACTACTACACTCACCTGAACACCTACCTTCTCGCGGTGGGCGATCCGCTCGAAGAGGTGCAAGTCGAGGCCGAGCGTGGCTTTGCGTTCGCTGAGAAGATGCGGTTCGGTTTTGCGATGGACTCAATCGCCGGGCAGCTTGGGCTTATTCGGACACTCCGCGGCCTGACGCCGCTTTTCGGCCGCTTTGACAATGGACAGTTTGACGAACTCCAACTTGAACGCCAATTCCGCAGTAACCGCGATCTGGCGATGGCGGAGGGCTGGTACTGGATCCGGAAGCTGCAGGCGCGTTTTTTCTCCGGCGACTACGCCGAGGCGTTAGCAGCGGCCGCGAACGCGCAACGCCTCCTCTGGACAACTGACTCCTTCTTCGAAGGGGCTGAATACCACTTCTATGGTGCCCTCGCGCAGGCGGCCGCTTGCGATTTTGCAACCGTGGAGGAGCGGCATGGGTGTCTCGAGACTTTAGCTGATCATCGCAGGCAGCTGGTGCTTTGGGCCGAGAACTGTCCCGACCACTTCGAGAACCGCGCCGCGCTGGTCGGCGCCGAGATCGCCCGCTTGGAGGGCCGCGACCTTGATGCCCAACGTCTGTACGAGCAGGCCATCCGCTTGGCTCGCGCAAACGGCTTTGTCCACAATGAAGCCCTCGCTTACGAAGTGGCCGCGCGCTTCTATGCGGCACGTGGCTTCAATGAAATCGCGCGTCTCTACCTGCGAAACGCCCGCGACTGCTACCTGCGCTGGGGCGCGGACGGCAAGGTGCGCCAACTTGATGCGATGTATCCGCGCCTCAGAATGGAAGAGCCCGCACCTGCTTCGGCAAGCACGATCGCAGCGTCGGTCGAGCAACTCGACCTCGCAACGGTGATCAAGGCGTCGCAGGCCATATCGGGCGAGATCGTGCTGGAGAAGCTGCTCGAAATGCTTATGCGCACGACGCTTGAACAGGTCGGTGCCGAAAAAGGCTTGTTGATTTTTTCACGCGGGGCTGAGCAGCGGATCGCGGCGGAAGCCACCACCAACGGCGACGCCATCACCGTGGATCTGCGCGACCAGCCGGTGAGCGCGGCCGTGCTGCCGGAGTCGGTGCTCCACTATGTCCTGCGTACCCAGGAAAGCGTTATTCTCGACGATGCGTCATCTCACAATCTATTTTCTGCCGATCCCTACATCGTTCAGCGTCGCGCGCGTTCCATTCTTTGTCTACCGTTGATCAACCAGCGAAAGTGCATCGGCATTCTCTACCTTGAGAACAATCTCACCCCGAACGTGTTCACGCCAGGGCGTGTCGCTCTATTGAAGGTGCTTGCGTCGCAGGCGGCGATCTCGCTCGAAAATTCGCGGCTTTATGACGACCTGGCGGATCGGGAAAGGAAGATTCGACGTTTGGTCGACGCCAACATCATCGGGATCTTCATCGCCGACCGCGAAGATCGGATTCTTGAAGCCAATGACGCGTTTCTACGTCTCGTAGGATATCGCCGTGAAGACTTGGTTGCGGGCCGCGTGCGCTGGACCGAGCTGTCCCCGCCCGAATGGCGCGAGCGCGACGTACTCACCCAGGCTGAACTAAACTCAACCGGCATCGTTCAGCCCTTCGAGAAGGAGTATTTTCGGAAAGACGGCAGCCGCGTTCCGGTGCTTGTTGGCGCCGCGCTGTTCAAGGAAGGAGGCGACCGCCTTGCGTTCGTGCTGGATTTGACCGAACGCAAACGTGCCGAGGAGGCGCTCCGTGAAAGCGAGCGGAGTTTGCGCTCGGCGATTGACGGGATACCGGGCCTCGTTGCGATCTTGGCCCCGAATGGTGACCTCGAAGCCGTAAATCGTCAGATCTTTGAGTATTGTGGCCAGTCTCTGGAAGAGCTGAGGAACTGGGGCACAAACGGAACGATCCATCCTGATGACTTTCCCCATCTCGCTGAAGTTTTCACAAAATCGATCGCCGCCGGCGTTCCCTATGGGACCCAAGCACGCGTCAGGCGCTTCGACGGCGAATTTCGTTGGTTTGATATCCGAGGCATTCCGGTCCGGGATGCCTCCGACCGCATTGTTCGCTGGTATTCTCTGCTGACTGACATCGAGGATCACACACAAGCGCTGCTGCGACTGCAGCAGATGCAATCGGATTTCGCTCACATGAACCGCGTGAGCATGATGGGAGAATTGGCCGCCTCGCTTTCACATGAAATCACGCAGCCGATTGCCAGCGCGCGCAATAACGCGCGGGCGGCACAGAATTTCCTGAAGATGCAGCCGCCGGACCTGGGCGAGGTCAGGGAAGCACTTTCCTGTGTCGTCGGAGATGCTGATCGGGCCGGAGAAATCATCGATCGTATCCGAGAGCAAATCAATAAAGCGCCGCCGCGAAAAGAGTGTTTTGATCTCAACGTGGCAATCCACGAAGTGATCGTATTGGCTCGAAGCTTGACCCTCAGGAATGGCGTTTCGGTCCAGACCCGGCTTGCGGAGGGGGTACTTTCGGTTCTGGGGGATCGCGTTCAGCTGCAACAGGTCTTGCTGAATCTGATTCTGAATGCGGCTGAAGCAATGGGTTCGATGGAGGAGGGGGCGAGAGAGCTGTTGATCAGCACAGAGGAGGATCAAGCAGGCGTCCTCGTGGCCGTGCGCGATTCCGGGCCGGGCATTGATCCGGCGCATCTCGATCAGGTCTTCGACGCCTTCTACACCACGAAGTCCGGTGGAACAGGCATGGGGCTGTCGATTTGCGGCTCTATCATCCACGCTCATGGCGGCAAGCTATGGGTGGAGGCGAACGAACCCCGCGGCGCCGTGTTCCAGTTCACCTTGCCGGGAGCGGAACGGGAGCTCACGACCCCTCTTCAGGCGAGCCTGCCGACGTGAGAGCCGCGCAAACACATCGTGTGAGATGGACCTCATGCACCGGCTTATTCAGGTAACACAAGACCCCATCGTTCAGGGCGCGAGCCCGCTCAGCATCATTGGGAAAGGCCTTCACGAGGATTGTCGGTATCGCGTTTCCCGTGTCGATAAGGCGCCGGTAGAGTTCGAGCCCGGTCATGGCAGGCATATGGATGTCGGCGATCAGGCAGGCTGTTTCGGCAAGCCGCGGGGAGGCGAGAAAATCGGCTGCGGACGAGAAAATGTCAACCGTATAGCCCAGCGATCTCATGAGCCTGCACATGGACTCACGAAGGAACCGATCATCTTCAACGACCGAAACCAGTACCTTTTTCATCACCTATGGCCAGTTGCTGGACCCGTCGTGCAGGCGGCCTGATAGTGCCGTAACTCCGCGTGGAATCGCTTGATTTGTCTCAAAAATGCCACCGGTGCGCCGTAAACTTTACTTTATGTCAAATCGACAATTCTGCCGCCTGAGACTCTTGCGCTTCCATCGGAGTTCGGCTGCGACGAACGAGGCCATGCGACAATCTCTACGACCAGGTGCCGGGTGCCATAAGCCGTCGTATCGTCGTCGTGCTCCTATGGTCGACCGGCCTCTCGCTCCGGCTATGCCCAGCGCCATCCTGTGGAATGCTGCTTCAGCAAGCTCAAGCAGTTCCGTCGCGTCGCAACCCGCTTCGAAAAGACCGCCCGAAATTACCGAGCCGTCATCACTCTCGCTGCCATCGTCCTATGGATGCGATAAGTGTCCACACACCCTAGACCAGGTACCGGTCCCACGACCCGTAGTGCTCTTTGTTTCTCGTCCCGCGCCGGAGGCTGAGACCGACGACGGCGATCCCGATGGCGACGTCGTTCCAGATCGAGGACGCGTCGCCCCCGCTGAGCAGCCACGGTGCAGCGATCAACCACAGTCCGAGCAGCAGATTGGCGAATCGAAGCGGCCGCGCCACTTCGGCCATGGCGCAGACCGCGATCGTGATAATCAGCCCACCGACGAGGTGATCGTTGTTTGCGGTGATCCCCCCGGCTCCCAGAACCAGCCGCGAAAGCATGAGCCATGCTCCGGCGAGGCAGCACGCGGCGAGCGTCCAGGGTACGGTCACACCGCGGACCGCAGCGGCAGACTGAATTTCAAGCGCGCCGGAGAAGCCCGGGTCGCTCTCGTCCGCTCCTCCGCTGGGCTCCGGCCCGCCACGGAGGAACGTGCGCCAGAACGGCCTGCCCTCCCGAACGCTTCGCCGCATGTACTGGGCCATTGCAACCACCTCGTCGAGCGTCAGCGGGATCATGACCAGCATAGCGAGCGCTGCGAGCAGGCACAGGGTGCAGTAAGTGCCGATGACGATCGGCTGAATGATGATAAAGAAAATCGAGACGCCACCCAGCGGGACCACCAGGACGAAGAAGAATGCCACCATCCAGGGCATCGTCCGCCAACGCGTGGCGGTGCCCATGGCACCCATCAAGGCCTCGATCAGGTAGGCGGCCGCGCCAAGCCCCGCGTCGGGGATCGGCCAGGACCGCGACACCGCAGACGTGATGATGAACTCCGTGCCGTTCCTGGCGCCGCCGGAGAAGAACGGCTCCCACACCGCGCCAACCTGCCCGAGCTGGTAGACGGCGAGATAGCGGGCGATCAGGAAGCCGAAGAAGCCGAGCGCGATAATCGGGAGCCGCTAGTGCCAGGACGACGGCGAATAGGTCCAGCCGGGCGGGACGGTGCTGCTATCCATCATTCCTTCGCGGCTCATGCCCGGCATCATCGGAACGAGGATCGAGAAGGTGATTGCCAGCGCTCCGATGATCGTGTCATTCGCTGTGGCGGCTGCGCTTGGCGTCCAGAGGAAAAGGGGTGCGAACAGAAGCCAGAGCCCGACGCCCGTCGAGCCCCATTGCGCCCAGGAGAAACGACGGGACAGCGCGAGCGGGCCAAAAGTCATCAGCAGGACGCCAGACGCGATGTCGCTCCACCCCGTGAGCGCATTGCGCAACACGGGCTCCCACAGTCCGCGTTCCTGCGTGATGTCGCGCACGGCGTGGGCCGTTGCTGGATCGAAAAGCGCGAACTGAAGCGGGCTGGTGAGAAGCCAGATGCCAAGAATGAACACCAGGAAATGAGGCCAGAGCGTCCGCTTGCCCATTCCAGCCATTTCCATCATGTGCCCCGGCTCCATCTCTTCTCGGTTGGCGTGAAGCGCCTCCGACGGCTCTCGCTGCGCGGTCTCCTTCCCTGCCACCTTCGCCGCATTGAGTTTGTTCGCCTGATACCAGCCTGCGGGGTCCGCCTTGAGCGCCTCGATCATGCGCGGCAGCGTCTCGCGCAATGAATGCGCCGGCTCCCAGCCGAGGAGATGACGGGCGCGGCTGATATCGATGGCATAATGGTCATCGGCAATATCGACCATCCAGGATCGAATGAAGGAATCTTCGCCTAGAAGATCCTGTTGGACCCAGGCGCCTGCCTTGGCGAGGGCCTTGGGAATCTCGTGGGTCTCCCAACTCTCACCACGGATCAGCCGTCCGATCTCGGCCTGAAGATCGCCGTAGCCAATAACGTCGGGCTCGCCGAGAAGCAGCGCCACCTCCGGGGAAAACGCCTTGCGCCGCTCGACCAAGCGCGCCATCGCCTCGGTCAGGTCGTCCAGATGAAGGAAGGATTGCCCGGTGTGCAGGTTGCCCGGATAGACGTGTCCGATCGGATCCCGCTCGTAAATCCGCGCAATCTGGTTGGCGAGAAAAGCGTTGCGGCAGAAGCCGTCGTAGATGCCGGCCGGCCGGATATAGACAACCGGGATCGGCCCGTGCTGCTCTCGTATCAAGCGCTCCGCCTCGATTTTTGAAGCCCGGTACGGCAGGCTCGCATCCAGCGGCGAGTCCTCACTGATCACGTCGCCCGGCCGGCCCGCTTTGTGCGCCAGCATCGAACTTGCAAAGACGAATTGCTCGACCTCGAACGACTGAAGTGCGCGCAGCAGATTTGCGGTGCCGCGAACCGTTATCTCATCGTAAAGCGGGTTCGGCTCGCCGGTGAGATCGAAATAGGCCGCAAGGTGAATCACTGATGCGATGCGGGTGCCATAAGTAGTCCGGACACGTTGCAAACCGGCCGCGATCGCGTCTTCCGATGTCAGGTCGATGCAAATGCATTCGGCGGCCGGTGGCGGTTGGTGTGTGGCCGCCCGATCCAGTCCGACCAGGGCGAATCGCCCAGCGAGTTTGTTGACCAAGGCCGAACCAATGAAGCCCGTACTGCCAGTGATAATGACCGTATCCTTGCGCTCTGCCATTCGAGTCTCACGCTCCTCGTGTCGGGTGGATTCTACTCTCCACCGTCCCTGTCCACTCGGCTGGTCGGGAATCTTGCCACGAACGACATCAATCGCGGCGAGGCTGTCGCGGTATCGATTCTCGGCCCGCTCATGACCGCATCGCCTCAAGCGCAACTTTGGCCCTGAACTCGGCCGAGAACTGTCTGCGTGTCTTCGTGCTGGATCGTCCTTTTCATCGGTCGACCCACCTTAGGCCGCTGTCTCAAAATCCGGGACCACCTCTAACATCCGTCGTGATGTGAAGATTGGGTGGGCGAAGAGCACTTAGTACTGAGCCGGTCGATCCAGCGATTAAGACAACCCACTTGTGCGACCGCATCGTTTGCATGCGCGCTTTTGACGGGGAGCTGATCCGCGAGGGTATTATGACCCGGTCATGTGCACGATTGTTCTGCCATCCTTGACGATGCAAAGCTGCGAAGTTCGCTCTGTTTTGCACGCGCAATTTGTCGGCCAAAGTGCTGCGTTGTAAGCTGATTGTGCTGCCCATAAAGCGATGATTGAGGCGATTGCCGAGCGCGGAAGAGCACAGCGCCACGACCCCAGCGCCGGAGGTGGCTACCTCCGGGCACAACTCAATTCAGTGCGCGATGGCCCCGGCGGAGTCACGTACGCAGCGCGCCGCGGTGCCGCCCTATGGGACCGTCAGGCCGAAAGTGGCCGGGTCGGGCTCCTTGCCGTCCTTGGGGACCAAGAAGCGCTCGAACCCACCCGGCACGAAGCTGAGTAGCAGGGTCGCCTGTTCGCCGACCACCTCGATTGTATGCGGCACGCCGCGGGGAAGAGCCGCGTAGGCGCCCGGCCCCACCTCGACTCGGGTATCGCCAACCCGCGCGATTAGCTGCCCCTGAACCACGAAGACCAGCTCGTCCTCGCGCGAGTGGGTGTGCAGCGGCGGCTCCTCGCCGGCCCGCAGCGTCCACAGGACAGCGCCATAGTCGCCTCCGGACTGGCTGCTCTCCACTTTCAACTCGACGCTCGAGCCTTTGCTCGATGTCACCATCTCACCGCCGTGCGGCGCCGTGAGAACCGGCTTCTGGACTGACATTTGTAGCCTCCTGATTGCGGACCATTGATTGTCGCGCTTGCCTGACGGCCCAGCCCGACCGAACCGCCCGATGCTGTGTGCCACAGCACAGCGGCCCTAATCGCATACTGCGAATTGGTTGGAGGATGCCGCCGCCGCCCGACAAAGGGAAATTCCCTGTGACTATCTATCTGATAACCATTCATCATGGACCTCAATCCGGGTGCGATCGCATCGCGGCGACCTTGCCTGGTGTGCGGCTGCCGTGGCGACGTCGCCGTGTTTTCAATCTGAGTTCCGCCAATGCCTCGCGGCGCCGAGCCTGATTCGCATCAACCGTCCTCTGGCGACTGAACTCGGGATCGACGCCGGATGGTTGGAGAGCCCTGACGGGATCGAAAGGCGCTGTATCTGAGGTTGGACGTGAAGGGACCGCTGACAGAGATATCAGGCAAGGGCTCGGGTCACAGCTCTCCATTCCGCCATAGCGTTGAGGCGATGGAGATGGATCTGAAATGCGGACCGTTTTGAGCGGGCTGGGACGAAGAGATTACGGAAGGCTGAGAAGATCGAGATGAAGCGTTGGAGGCTTCCTGGCGATCGGAAAGCCGTCTGCTTCCATGCGGGCTGTTCGAAGGCCAGTACTTTTAGATGTGACCACCGACCTGGGGCTTGGCTCTCCGAAGCGCGTGTAGCTTGGAGGTCTGTGAGGCAATCGGCCAGCTAGCGCTACCTGATGAGTGCAATAGCCACTAGCCCGGTGACCGCGCCGTACAGCACGTGCAGCAGAAACGTAACGTCAAGGACTCCAAGCGCTATCCTGAGACGGATGGCTGGGGTTACTAAAACTTCAATCACCAACCAGACGGGGTTGAACTGGACGTGCTTGCGTGCGCCTTCTGAAGCAGAGCCAATCAAGAAATGATTGAAGAGCCAGAAAAAGATACCCACCGCGATGCCCGCAAAAACGAATCCAATGTTGAGCTGGTGGGCAAAGTACACGATCGCAATACCGCATATCGCCGAAAGCAACATGTGAAAGTAGACGCCCACTAAGGTCACCATGCCGAATGAGCGCGTATTTCCCGCTTCGGCCCCCGCCAGGATGCCGCCGATACGGTTGGGCAGAGACCAAAAGCCACCTCCGGTGACCGCACTGTAGATCATCCCCACGCCTGCGACGGCGACGCCGCCAACGATGCCGGCGAGAGCGGAAAGGTCCATTTGAATCTCCAACCCTGATCGCCCGTGATCTTTATCACTGGCGTCCTCGACGACTTCGAAGCAGGTGAATGCTTATCCTCCAATTCGCCATAGCATTGGGTTATCTTATCCATGACCGTTGGAGCAGCGGAAGCATTATCGCCGCTTCCAGACCGACTCGCGGATAACACCGGTTGCCAGGCGAGACCGGCCGCGGCGTCTTCCATGCGCGGCAGCACCACCAGCGCAACGGCGGTCACAGCAGGCGCCGAGACAGCGAAAAGGAGCCACGCGGCCGAGCGGGCTCTATTTTCGTTCTGCTGTCAGAGCGGCGTGCCAGGCCAGCAAGCCTTTGACAGTTCTTCCCACGCCATCGACATCTAGCTCTCCGTCAGACGTGCCCGCGGTCCCAAGGCGGCGCGATTCCTGGGGACTGCCGGACCGCGTCATGAGCGCCATCGGGCAGGCGAGTGCGCCGCTCACTTCGTCTTCAGGACATGGATGAGCCCCCGGCGGTTGCGTGCCTGACGCGGGGGCAATGGGTAGCG
>NZ_JAMYTD010000038.1:0-52207 GCF_040322255.1 Mesorhizobium sp. M0166
TCGGGAGAGAACTTGTTGGTCGTCTTGCTTGTCATGGCTCCACCTTCTCAGGAGTTGGAGCCTCCGATCAACCCGGGGCGGTTCATATCGTCCGGGTCGAGACCGTGGTGTAGAGCGCGGTGATGTCGAGCATGCTGTGCCGGATTATTCGAAATGCGCGTGCTGACGAGCGCAGCTGAAGGCAGTCAGGTCTCATGGTTCAAAGGTAGCGGCCAGCCCCGCCCCGGAAGGCGTGGTGCGGCCAGCTATTAAATCATCCCGCCTAGCTGACCGAGGCCTGTGGACGACTTCACCCATTTCCGTCAAAGGCCGGTTCTCCCTGCTTTCTTTGTGTCGGCGGGGGTGTCGATGACGACTGGCAAGTCTGGTAGGATCAGATAGCGCCATCGGACGCTGGGCTCGTGCAATCCTTTTTCAATCTGACCTGATCATCCTCCCCAGCCGCCGCCCCCGCTTCCACCGCCGCGTCCGCCACCGCCCCCAGACGGAATGACAGGCGCGGGAACAGGCTCGTCCTCAACCGGTATAATCACTTTCTTCGCAGTTTTTTGTTTGCGAACGGGCTCGACGACCTTCGGCGAAGGAACCCGGCGAAGGATCTTCGGCTGGGGCGTTTCGACCAGTGGCGTCGGTTCAAGTTTCGGAACCAGGGAAGTGCAGCCCATAAGCCCCGCCAAGAAGCCGGATAACGCTGTTCCAAGTATTGCTTGTTTCAAGACTCCGCCCGCCATTGTCTCCTCCTTGGTCAAAACAAGTCCCGACGCGGATTGGCTTCTTCCCAGACTCGTCTGGCCGCGTTAACCAGTTGGGTGTCTTGTGAACCGGAGCCAGGAAGCCTCGATTTCATTTCCTGTCGCAATTGCTTCAACGCCGCTGTTTTTGGCTTCGGTCCGAACTTCGCAAGCGTCCTCTGGGCGTCCGGCAGTTCTTTGCGCACGTCAAGTGCGGCCGCAAGCGCAAGGAAGCGCACGGCAAGGGCCTGGTCGGTCTTGTCGCCCTTTTGCATCTCGAGGGCCGCGCGATCGTAAGCTGCGAACGGATCACCCCGCGCGATCCCAATTTCGAACAATCTTTGCGCTTCTGCGAGGCTCCGTTCCACACCGACACCGTCCCGATACATGCGTGCGAGGCTGCCAGGCGCATAGGGCTGGCCGAGATCGATTGCCTGCTGAAATAGCGCTAGTGCCGTTTTGGGATCCTTCTCAACGCCCTGCCCGGACAAGTAATTGCGCCCGAGCAGGTTCATGGAATACATGTCCTGCCGCTGGACACCGGCTTGCAGGAAGGCAACAGCGCGGGCCGGGTCAGCGGTTACGCCGTTGCGGCCCTCGGTGAAGATCGCGGCCAGATCGTTCATTGCATAGGTGTGCCCCATAGCGGCCGCCTTGAGCAGCAGGTCCAAACCCTTGCTGGTGTCGGGCTTGACGCCGTAGCCATTGAACAACGCGCGACCCCACGACGTCATCCCGTAGGGATCGCCTTTGTCGGCGGCCGCCGCGTAAAGGGCATTGGCCTGGGTGCGGTCCAGGGCCACGCCGGTTCCGGTCGCATACATGTAGCCGAGTTCGAACACCGCGCGTACATGTCCCTTCCTGGCCGCCTCCTCGATGGCTGTCTTGGCTTGTTCGACCTTGCCTGCCGCAAGCAGCGCCCGCCCCAGTTCATAGCGGAAGCGCGGGACTTCCGGATAAGCCTTCGCCGCGGCCTCGCAAAGATCCACCGCGCTAGCGCCAATTTCGTTCGGCAGCAGGCCGGGGGTGACGCCTTGCAGATCGAGAGGTTCGCCGGCAGCCGTGTCGCACGGATCGATCGTCGGCGACAGTTTCATCGTGGCCGGCTTTGATGAGCTGCTGTCCGCCCGGATTTCGAAACCGACCTCGACCTTGGCTTGCGCGCCGATCTGCGGTTCATAGCGCAGCCGGTCGACCTCCCCGGCCATCAGGCTGGACTGCGGCGACAGCGTTCGATCGGGCAGCGAGAGCGTTCCCGTTGCCGGATAACTCGATACTTTCAGGCTGACGGCGGGATCATCGGTCGGGAAATCCAGGTTCAGCGCAATTGGACCCACGCCCACGGGAACTTCGATGTCGCGGTTGCCGATCGCCTCGGCCGCGCCGGTGATATGAATGCCACGCTCCAGCACCTGCTGCTTCTGCTCGGCCTCGAGCGAAGCCACGATCTGTTCGCCTTGCGCGCCTTCGCCGCTCTTGACCCGGAACACGACGATGCCTTGGGTCTGGCCACCCCAGTCGTCATGCGTCGCATAGGCCAGCATGTCGACCTCTTCCTGCGGGGCGACTCCCTTGGGAACATCCATCTGCAGACGCGGCAGATCCTTGCCTTGGATCGGCACGCCCAACTCGACAGGCTTGCCGTCCAGCATCAAACGCCCCAGGGTGGGCGGTCTTTCGATGCTCAGGGTAATCGTGCCACCATCGACATCGACCGGTTCAGGCAGACCCAAATCGACGGGTCCGACCCCCGACAGCACGACCTTCTCCAGCACCGGCGGCAGCGAGGGTCGATTGCTGCGGCGCATCAGGACGACTTCGTCGATCAGCGATGAGTTCTCCCAGGGAACCTGGAGGCCGTTTGTGGCCTCGACCACATCGCGGCGCACCGCCGCCATCACGGTGCGGATCTCCTGGTTCGGGGCCAGCGCGCGACGGGAAAACGCAGCCGAAAACGGGCTGAGTTCGCCGGCGCCGTCATAAGCCGCCGCGCCGGGTTCGGTGGCGAAAGCAATCAAGGTGTTCAGCGAGCTCCTCACCTGCGCGAGCCCGGTATTGCCGGCAGTAATGAGCTGGTCTCTCAGCCAGTAATTCTTGCGCGGAAACGGATTGTTGCGGCAGGCGTCGAGTATGATCACCTGGATCTTTGATTTCGAGCGTAACTGTTCCAGCACATCGTTGAGCTTGATGGCCTGGACTTCGATGTCCGCCGCCTCCTTCAAGGAGGCATCCACCGGGATCAGAAAATTTTCGCCGCCGATCTGGAAACCGTGGCCGGAGTAGTAGACGACGGCCAGTTCTGAGCCGTCTGCGGCGGCAAGATAGTTGCGGAACTGCTCCTCGAATTGCAGCTTCGTCAGATCGCTTGCGACAAAGACGTCGAATCCTGCCAGTCGGAACGTTTTGGACACGTCCTCGGCATCCTTGGCCGGGTTTTTGAGTGCGGGGAATTGTCGGTACTCCGAGTTGCCGATGACAAAGGCGACCCTTCGGTCAGCGCAAGCCTCAAAGGTCGTGAAGCTCGCGAGGAGGAAGGCTGCGATGATTCCGCAAAGTCGGAGCATGGCAAATCCCTTGAACGCTATTGCCTCGCCCACAAGAACACGGCATGTGCCAGCAAGGTCCGTCAGAGAGCATGCAATCTGCCGAGACAAAAAGAGAGAAAAGCCGTCGCGACAGCGGGCATATTCCTCACTTGATTGAATGCTAAATTACATGAGGGACCGAGTGTCTGCAACGTCTGTCACACCTCCAGGCGTGCTCTTCCGACCCTGGCGCTCTGCTCGGTCGGCCACGCGAGACTTACGAGCCTGCCAGTTCAACCACGCTACGGATCAAATCCGGGTCACGAAACAGCTCACGGCGACACAGAGCTGGACCCGCGGCCGCGCCAGACCACATGGCCGCTAGACAGTCGACCGGATTGAGCACTGCGGCGGCCGTCGTAAGCAAACTCTTGCCGTTGCCCAGCGAAGCGACATTTTCACGATTGTCCCGGCAGCTCGAATTGAAAAGCCCGGCGGCTCTGCGCGGTTTTCCACCATCGAGACGAGGCAAGATTGTTGGGTCCGAGTGTATGGCGGAGGGGGTCGTGTCCCCACAGGTGGTGTAGCTCGGCGGTAGCGAAGCCGTTCGCGAGCGCGCCCTTGATAGCGCTGTAGCGAGCGAGCGGCTTTGCGGTGGTCATCGGCGCTTTCCGGTAGGGTTTGGTTGTTGACGCCAACCCATTTCGGAAGGACCACCGATAACCGACGACATGATGAACCTGCGCACGCTCGTGGAGAAGACCCCGGATGCCGATCTCTTGCGCGAGATGATCGGCTTTGCCGCCGAGCGGCTGATGGAAATGGAGGTGGGCGCGGCAACCGGCGCCGCCTATGGCGAGAAGAATCCGCTGCGGCTCGCCCAGCGCAACGGCTATCGCGAGCGCGACTGGGAGACGCGGGCCGGCACGGTCGAGCTACGCATCCTGAAGCTCAGGAAGGGTTCCTACTTCCCCGGTTTCCTCGAACCGCGCCGCATGGCCGAGAAGGCGCTGACCGCCGTCATCCAGGAGGCCTACGTCCAGGGCATCTCGACCCGCTCGGTCGACGACCTGGTCAAGGCCATGGGCATGAGCGGCATCTCGAAGAGCCAGGTCTCTCGGCTGTGCGAGGAGATCGACGGCAAGGTCAAGGCCTTCCTTGAGCGGCCGATCGAGGGCGACTGGCCATACCTGTGGATCGACGCCACCTACCTGAAGGTCCGCCGCGGTGGGCGGATCGTCTCGGTCGCTGTCATCATCGCCGTCGGCGTCAACGCGGCCGGCCGGCGCGAGGTGCTGGGCATGGAGATTGGCACGTCGGAGGCCGAGCCGATCTGGACGGAGTTCCTGCGCAAGCTGACACGTCGCGGCCTGCGCGGCGTCAAGCTCGTCGTCTCCGATGCCCACGAAGGGATCAAGGCGGCCGTCACCAAGGTGCTGTGCGCGACATGGCAGAGGTGCCGCGTCCACTTCATGAGGAACGTGCTGGCCCATGCCGGCAAGAGCGGGCGCCGGGTCGTCTCAGCCTTCATCGCCACCGCCTTCGCCCAGGAAACGCCCGAGGCCGCGTCCGTACAATGGCGCGCCGTCGCCGACCAGATCCGGCCGAAGGTGCCGAAGCTGGCGACAATCATGGACGACGCCGAGCCGGACGTGCTTGCCTACATGACCTTCCCGAAGGAGCACCGTGCCAAGCTGCACTCGACGAATCCCATCGAGCGCCTCAACGGCGAGATCAAGCGGCGCACCGAGGTCGTCGGAATCTTCCCGAACGACGACGCGATCGTGCGCCTCGTGGGCGCAATCCTGCTCGAACAGAACGATGAATGGGCAGTGCAGCGGGCCAGATATATGACTCTGGAAACGATCAGCCAGATGAGCGATGATCCCCTGATCAGCCTGCCAGCCGTGGCGCGCTGATCAGCCCGGCCCATGCCGGAGAGCACGGCGACCAATGTCGTCAGCTACACCACGCCGCGGGACACGATCGCGGAGGGAGAGGAACTCGTATCCAACCTTCTGCGCACCTCACCAGACAATCGTTCATATACGCCGAACGGATCGCCGGAACAGCGATCGGTACGAGCCAGGTTGCTTTAGCTGCGGCAGGCGGGCCTAAACCACGCCATGCTGTGGTCGCGTGCCAGGAAGGGTACGCGTGGAACAATGGCTTCTCTAGAAAACGCCGCCAATCCCAATTCCGCCACTGATATCGGGAGGAGCCGCTGCGGGAGGCGAGGATTGCGGCTGCGAGTTTCTGGCATTTTTTCGGCTGGGAGCACCCTTTTTCCGCACGGGGGCGACGTCTGAGGCGACACTTGCTCGCCTTGGCCTCTGCAGTACGGTCACGGGGTCTTTGCAGATGCGGCCGGAGTGCAAAAAGAGCTCCCCCAGAAGTTCAACGGTCGGCTCGGTGGCCGACGGTGTCCGCTTGATGTTCTTGTAATACGTGCTGAGAGCATGGAGCGAGCCCTTGCCCCAATCTCCGTCAACCGTCATGCGATAACAACCCAGGCGGCGCAATTCTGTCTGGACACTGCGTACGAGCTCGGCTTTCTTTTCAGGCTTCGTTGCACCAGCCTGCGTGCCAACGATCAATGTTTCAAGACCGGAGATCACACTTTTCCGGGCCCCTTCGAGGCTGGCAGTCTCCGTACCGACCGCATCGGCTGAAGCGCCGGATGGCGCCGAGGCGTCCAGCGATCGTAAAGTCTGTCCCACGATAATCACCGCAGTCTGCAAGTCGTTGGAAGCAAGTTCTACCTGCAGTCTTTGCTTCGCGACAGGATCCGACAGGATACGCGATAGGCTGGCGCTCAACTGAGCCGGGTCGAGCACTTGCTGCTCGGTGAAGTAAAACTGCTCGCGAAGATTGGACTGATCCCACGGGACCTGACGACCGGCAGTGAGTGCTTCAGTCTCGTTGCGCACGCGGATCATCATGTCCGAAATGCTGAGCCCTGGGATCTCGACATTCTTCACCAGGGCTGTAGTGAACGGGCTGTTGTCTCCCGAGCCGTCCGCCGTGATGTTGCCTGGCTGGGTTGCAAAGGCAACAAACGTGTTTTCGCCCACTTCGACCTGCGCGAGCCCATTCATTACGCTTGGGCCTTTGCCCATCGGGTTGTTTCGGCACGCGTCGAGGAAAATGAAGGTCTGCCGTTCCCGACTTGAGAATCGTGCGATCAGGTCGTTAAGCTTGATTGCTTTCGCAGTCAGTTCCCCGATGGTTTCAGGATCGGGCGTGTCGACCGGCAGCAGGTAATTTTCGCCCTGAAGCTGCAGGCCATGGCCGGCGTAGAAGATCAGTACCGCGCTAGCGCCCACAAGCTTGCCATCGGCATGGCGAAAGAGTTCGCCGAAACCGGCAAGGGAGAGATCCACTCCCAGCAGCACATCAAAATTCAGCCTTCTCAGGCTTTCGGAAAGCCTTGTGGCGTCGTTCACCGCATTGGGCAAGTGTGGGAGACGAACGCTTTGGTAGTCGGAGTTGCCGATGACAATGGCGAGCCGCTTGCTTGGTTGTTCCGTTGGTTCATCTTCGACCGCCGCTTGAGCGCGTACCGATCCAACCAGTGCCACCAGCAGAACCATTATGATGCGCAGGAAGGGGCTGTGGGTCCTGTAACAGGCTCGTTTCAGCATGCG
The DNA here is from genome assembly GCF_040322255.1 of Mesorhizobium sp. M0166. NCBI lineage: Bacteria > Pseudomonadati > Pseudomonadota > Alphaproteobacteria > Hyphomicrobiales > Phyllobacteriaceae > Mesorhizobium > Mesorhizobium sp. M0166. Next base: position 6,904 of record NZ_JAMYTD010000038.1, read on the forward strand.
ACAATCTCAGAGTCGTCGAAGTGTCGAACCGGCTCACGCTACTCTTGCGCGTGAAACTTATGTCTCGGAGTGCAGCGGCTTTTTTACACCAGAAATCACCTCAAAGAAAGCGCAAGGGTGGTGCTAGCCCGCTTTCTTGACGCAGTGCTCATCCGAGAGAGTAGCGCTGGCGCGTGCAATCGACAATCCGGTCGGCAAGCTCCGCCGCAGGTTCTAGCAAGCAGAAATCGAGCAATGTACGAAACCCATATCCCACGCGGCGAGAACCTGCTACACTCTTGGCAGCGCCGGTGCAATATGTTGCACCCACGCTGCCACAGCCAGATATTGCATTGAGACTCTTCTGCGTATCGCATCCCTTATTACATTGGCTTTGTAGTTAAGAGGGGAAAGGACAATGAAGGAAAGCTTCGCTCGGCGCTTGTGCGCAGCGGGCATGTTCTCGTTTGCCGCTGCATTGATCTTACTGCCTTCTCAAGCAAGCGCCTGCATTATCGACAGTGAAGGCGTCTTTCTGGACACGAACTGCTATCTTGGAGGTGCGACCAACAGCGTAATTGTCGACACGTCTTTGCGGGCGCTTGGTGATGTAGTTGACAGCGTGGTCGAAGCGGACGTCGGCCTCGCGAACGGGGTTCCGCTCGCCCAGTCTACGCCGTTCGGTGTTTTCGCTTCCGGTCAGTTGGCTCGCACGGAACATGACGGCTTCTCGATTTCGAATAGCTTGGGCGTGCTCGATGGGCCGAGCTTCCGCGTCGATGAATTCTCCGCTGCCATCAGCGTCGACTTCAATGCCGCAAAGCATTTTGGATTCGGCAGCGAGCATGGACTGAACCTCGGCCTGTTCGCCGGGTATGCCTCGGCCAAAGTCGATTCCGATGCGTTCGGGTTCATCGGGGAGGGTGAAGCAACCAACAGAAGTGGGATGTTCGGCGGCTACGGGCTCATTCGACGCGGCACGAGCTATGCGCTCGTGGCAGCATCTGCCTTCCTTGGGAACACCGACATCGAAAGGGGGGGACGCACTTTCGGCAGCTACGACACACAGGGTTATGCACTAACAGGCTCAATTGGTCGCATCTTCAACCTGACCGATCGGGTGCGACTCGACATCCGTGGCGGATTGTTGGGCGTCATCTTTACCGGCGATGGATACACAGACAGCTTTGACACTGTCTATGGAAAGAGCCGGTTGTCGTTTGGCGCAGTCAAATTCGAACCTGGAGTTTACGGTGATTTTCTGCTCGGCAATGGCATGGTGATCAGCCCCTATGCGCGATTGGATATCCAGCAGCGCTTCGGCTATTCCAACACGGCAAGCGCCGACGGTAGACAGAGTGACTTTGACGACGCGGACTTTTCGGCTGCACTGTCGTCCGGCTTCAACCTGAAAATGTCTCAATCGATAATGCTCAGCAGCGAAATTCGCGGTAAGTGGTCTCAAGACAGTTCAACCGTCAGCGGCAAGCTGGGTGTGAAGATCGCCTTTTGAATTCGGGATTGGGATCCGGTAATTGGGCTGGCCAGCAAAAAAGCTGATCATCGCCATTACCAGCTATTCAGCGGCGGGATGCGTTTGATGCGGCTGGTCAATAGCGCGGGCGATGACCCGGGGAGCGGGTCCAGCAGGGTGCCCAAGCGCGGATGGTGGCCTTCCCGCTGGGGATGAAATGCAGATTGGCGAATCCTCGTCATCGCGGTGGTGGCTCCGCTCGGTCGGCCGCGCGAAACCTACGAGCCAACCAGCTCAGCCACAACGACAGATCAAACCGGGGTCGCGCCGAGGCAGTGCTGCTTTTCCAAGGCGCTTTAGGGTCGCCAGTATGCCGGCCTTTATGCGCCGCGCAGTCGCTGCGAACCCTCACTGCACCCCATTTTTTCAGCCCGCGCCCGCGCACTGGCCCGTTAACGGGATTCGGTCGAAGGGTGTGGAGACCGAGCTCCTACATCTTCGAGAGGAAGCGAGCGCCTTTGCCTTCTTGAAAGCTGCCGACGCTACACTTCTTTTTTGAGCAAGACGCGCCGGTCCGGCTTGAAGGGTGGGCCGATCCGATAACGGTTCACGGCGGTACAGAGCTTGATCCGGGACTCCCAAGAGACACCTCTCGATCCGCGGAAGATCGGGTCTGCGCTAGGCCGGCCATCGTATGGCACTTAGCCGTCAGAATTTTGGCAGTTAGGGCCGGATCTTGAAGTTTCAAACGAACTCTCTCAGCATGTCATCGCCGTGGCGTTAGCCGCGGCTTCCTTTAGCCCCTGTGCGCCGCCAGCAATGTCGCGTAGACATGCCTGCCGGCATTCGGCGCTGCGACGTGAGAATCCCATGCGAATGCTGTCGCGTACCCTCTTCCTCTTCCTAGGGCTCGCCGCCGCCAGCCTGTCGCCCGCCCGGGCTGCGGCGGGCGATTGCGCCGATGCCGCCGCGCTGGTGCAGCAGGCCTATCCCAAGGCCCGAAAGAGCGCCGGCGGCACCTCGTTCACGCTTGAACCCCATACCAGCATCGTCTCAACGCTCCCGCAGAGCGATGCGCCATTCGGACTGGCCTGCAGGACCTGGCCAGCCCATGACGACCTGCTACTGGTCGCAGTGCCGCTGATCGACACCGCTAGCGCCGACCACCTGCATGTCGGCGATATCGAGCTTCTGGTCATCGACAGGAAGAGCCTGCGGGTGCGCCAGCGCCTGCTCCAACCCGGTCTGATGACCGATGACATGATTGTCATTGAAAAGGTGGAATTCGACACCGGCCGTTATGCACTGGCCCCCGATGTCAGCGCATTCGGCCTGCGCATCGAAATGGCGCACCATTCGCTGACCGCCCCCTTCACTGAAACCGACCTGCGGCTTTACGCTCTCGTGCGCGGTGAACTCAAGGTGGTGCTCGACGGCCTCGTGGTGGCCGGCTCTGGCGGCGACAGCGATGGCAGTTGCGCCGGATTCTTTCATTCCAGCCAGGTCAGCCTGGCGATAAGCCCGGCGAGCCATCATGGCTATCACGATATCACCGCGGTTGAGCGGACGAATACCGACAATCCCTTCCCCGACCAGAATGGCGAATGCCAGTCCCATCCCGGCAAGGCTGTGAAGCGTACCTACCGGCTGCGCTATGACGGCAGCCGCTATGCGGTCCCCGCGGCACTCAAGGTGATGGGGTTGTGACGCGGCCGCACACGTCCCTGCCTTGGTTCGTCAATGTTATCAATTCCAGTTGAATGGGTATCGACCGTTAATTCTCTCGTGCTAGGAGGCGCGCAAGGGGGCTCTTCTCGAAGGAGCTGATGATTTGTGGTGGTCAAGATTCAAAAGGGGTTTTGCCGGAACGTGGGACGACAGACTGGACGGACTATTCTCCGCAAAGGTCGACTACGCCGGAAAATCCATTCTCGATGTTGGCTGCAATATGGGTGTTGTCGCCTATGAGATATCCAAGCTGAAACCCAGTTCGATCCATGGGATCGACATTGCCAAGCCGCATATCGAGACTGCAAAAATGTTATTGAGCGGCTCCCCGGTGCATGCCCGGTTCGATCGCCTGAATCTTGGCAGCCGGCGCCTCGGCAATATTCTTCTACCGAAATATGATATCGTCCTGCTGCTGGCCGTCTATCAGCACATGCAGCGCAACATCGGCCCAGGCAAGGCGCGAAGGGTGCTTTCCAATATTGTGAGGCGCACCTCGAACGTCGTTGCCCGCGTTCCGCCTGGAACGGATGGCGAATTTATCGAAACGCTCTCTGACGAGGGTTTCCAGGTCAAGAGCACTCACACGTCGCCTCTTGGTAGTCATGTGCTGGTGCTGGAGAAACCCACCCCAGGAAATCCGCAGCCATAGGGCCTCGCCAGTGGCAATCTGCCCCACTAACATCCCATGTGTCAGCAGCGGGCGCCGACCCGCTGCTGGCTGCAACTCACCCCGGGAGCTCCGATTCGCCGGCAGAAAGCATTTTTGCAGATGGACTTCGCGCCAATGCCGTTGACATTGAGGGCCGCGGCCGCGGTGTTCTCTGCCACCGCCTTAACAGACCGGATGCGCCCGCTGGCGTAGGTGACGAATACCAATTTGGCCGTCACGGCGAGAGCGCTGGCCGTCCGGCCTGCGGTCAGCGCGCCGCCGGTGTCCAAATTCAGCCATGTGCGCTATCAGCTCGCAGGCGCCCGTTCAGCGCTCACGGCTCATGGCGCCGGACGGGTGAACAGAACTCGGAATTGCTTCTCCGCACGCCGCAGTCCCTCATCTGTCAGAACCACTGAGTTCGCCTTGTTTGCCGGATTCGCGATCAGCCCCTTCTCGTGCAGGCGATCCAGAGCATTCCAATCCAACCCCTTCCAGGCGCGCCTCTCTTCATGCAGCGTCAGCCAAAGCAGGCCCATAACGGCATCGTCGATCTTGTCGGTGTCGATCTCCATGCAAGCAGTCTAACATGCGAGAAGGCCTCTGCCACGATCCACACCGGATGGCTACTGCCTGCCACGAGCGTTCGCCTGAAAACAAATGCTCCACTCAGGCGTCACATCCTCGACGGCGTCATTGGGGGGCGACAATCCGGGACGGGATTGGAGTTCATCATGATGCCTAAGCGGCCGTGGCAGCCATTGCCGCCGGCAATGAAATGCGGATCGGCGAAATCCTCGTCGTCGCTCTGGTTGCGCTGACCGTAGGCGAGCGGCGCACCATTCAGGTGCACGTCATGCTGCCGGCAGCGCGAAATACCGCGTCACCCGCCGCGGTGTCCCATTTCATAGTGCGGCCGAAACGCGGATACGTTTCGCGGGACACTTTCTTTTCCGACGCGCTCTCCGGCCGCAGAAGGCTCAGGCACCACGAGAAGCAGGCCGCGAAGCTCATCGAAGACATGAAGCATGTCGAGGCGGTCCTGCATTTGTTGGAACCTGGCTTCAATGCCCGCGCCATGTCCGTCAAGCGGCGATCCAAACCCACTGTTCAAGCGCGGCTATATCATCCGGGCCGCCATTGACGCTCTGAGGACCGCTACAGCGCCAATGAGCGCTGAGGAGATAGCGTTGGTCCTACTCCGCTCAAAGGGCGTTGAAGCGCCTACGCGAGAAGAATTGCATTTGATGTATGGTGCGGTGAGCGCATCGCTTAAGATCAATGCCAGCGTGACCCTACACGACGGGCGCTCGCGCCGCTGGACCCTTGTCTAAACCCTAGATTTCCGCCATCCCGCTTTGCGCGCAGCTTCCTCAGAGCAAAACCAGCGTTCGCCTTTAAGAAGATTGATGCGCGTCTCCCTATAATATTCCTGTCCGGGAACGTGATAGATTTTCTCGCCAGTGTTGTAGCTGATATTGCCCTTGATGCCGCAGCCTACAGCGGCGGGAGCGAGCTCAAGGGCGAGCAGGCCAGCCAAGACCGCTCCCCCGGTCGCGATCTTCGCCCACAATGGCGTCCCATCCGAACGATGGCGCCTGCGGCGATAACGCGCGCGGTTGTACCGAGTGTCCTGATAATGGCGGACCATGCCTTCTCCCCTTGGGGAGAATGCTTCCTTTGCGGCAGAGAGTCCAGAACTGGCCTTATGCCGCCAGACGGCGTTGCCAATAGCCGGTGAAATCGACTCATGGTTTCCGCTTCAAAGCGTTTCCGGCAAGACGCTCGACTTGTTCGCCGTTGGTGTTGCGCCGGTTTGTCTTCGCGCCATGCCGCTTCCTGAGCGTAGCGGAGGAGATAGACGCCAGCGATATGGTGACCAAGGCCGATTTCCGCCCGACGCAACCGGCTGAAATATTCCTCCGCCACCATTTACCTGATCATGCCGGTTCACCGGCATGATATGTTTGTCTGCTAGGTCGGCAAATCCCGTGGCGGTTGCGCCATAATACCGTTTTCATCGAGCGGACACTGACTCTGGTACCGTGCCGGGAATGAGCTATAGTTCAGATACTAAGACGGCCGGGCGCTTGCACAATGGCTGGACTGGGTGAACAGATTGCGCGTCAGCAGCGCGCCATGGGACCGCTCCTGGTGGCGGCGGTGGTCATTGGCCTTATCGGTCTGCCCGTGGCAGCCTGGCTCGACCTGCGAGACCTGTCGGAACGCATGCTGCGCAGGCAAGCCAGCGAAATCAGCCGGATCATCGACGAAATGCGCGGATTCTACGGCAGCGATGTCGTGGGACGCGTGCTGCAGGCACACGGCGCCGTGACTGCGACGCACAACTACCGGGACGTGCCGGGTGCGATCCCTATTCCGGCGACCCTCTCGATCGAACTTGGCAAGCGCATCAGCGCCCACGACGGGTCCGTCAAATATCGGTTCGTCTCGGATCTGCCTTTCAAAGGTCGCGCCCCCCACCAGCTCGATGCGTTCGAGCGGAATGCAATCTTGGCTTTGCGCGCCAACCCGAAGGAGCCGATCATCGAAGTCTCGGGTTCACTGTTTGACCGGCAGGTCCGCGCCGTGGCCCCTGTAATAATGGGACAAGTCTGCGTGACCTGCCATAACTCACACCCGGACAGCCCCAAGACCGACTGGAAGGTAGGGGATGTTCGAGGTATCCAGGAGATATCGGTCAATCAGCCTATTGCTGCGAACGTGCTGACCTTCAAGTATCTGCTCCTATATTTCGGCTTCGCGGCGGCGGCGGGCCTGACGTTCATTCTCCTGCAGCGTCGGCAGTCCGCGTTGATCCAGGGGATCAACAAGGAGCTTTCCGAGGCAAACGACTTCCTGGCCGCGATTTCATTGAAGATCGCCAAATACCTTTCGCCTCAAATCTACAAAAGCATCTTCAGCGGCCAGAAGGACGTCACCATCGCGACCGAGCGTAAGAAGCTCACGATCTTTTTCTCCGACGTCAAGGATTTCACCGCGATCGTGGAACGGCTCCAGCCCGAGGACTTGACGCTTCTCCTCAACGAGTATTTCACCGAGATGTCGACGATCGCGCTCAGACACGGCGGCACCGTCGACAAGTTCATCGGCGACGCGCTTCTTGTGTTTTTCGGCGACCCCGAGACGCAAGGCGTCGAGGAAGACGCGAGAGCCTGCTTGCGCATGGCTGTCGACATGCAGCGTCGGGTGGAGCAGTTGAACAGGGTGTGGCGTGATCGCGGAGTTGAACGGCCCTTCCGAGCTCGCATGGGCATCAACACGGGCTATTGCAATGTTGGGAACTTCGGTTCCGATGATCGGATGGACTACACGATCATCGGAGCCGAAGCGAACCTGGCGGCCCGTCTGCAGTCGATTGCCGAGCCCGGCGGCATCTGCCTCAGCTACGAGACTTACGCGCTCGTGCGCGACCTCGTCCGAGCACGTCCGTTGGCACCGATTGCCATGAAGGGGATCAGCCGGGAGGTCGTCCCCTACGAAGTCGAGGGCCTCCTGGGTGAACTCGCCCAGCGCCCTCAGGTCATCAGCGAGCACGCGACTGGCCTCGACCTGTTCCTCGACGTTGAGGCAATCGACGAGAACGGCGTCGAGCGGGCGAAGAAACGACTTTCGGAGGCGCTCCTGGCCTTAACCATCCGAACGAAGCCCGCCGCATTTTAAGTTCTTGTTCGTGACGCAATGTCGACCGGAGCCTGCCACAGAAATCAGGTTCAATGCCGTCTCGGCCACCGTTATTGACGCACTCGGGTGCTATCACGAGGTGCGACTAGGAACGGCGTTCCGAGACGCGACGGCTCTCGCGCCTCTTTCCTGAGTTCGACGTGATCTTGTCGTGATCGCAATTTTTTGGGCAGGCGGACGCACCCGAGCAATCTTGCCCCGAATTCGCCCCGAATTGAAGATCAGTACTGACACCGTGACAGCATAGCCGTTTTTCAACCAGGGGAGAAAACGAAGTCGCTGATGATCCAGGACAGAACCACGGTTGGAGTCGTGGTCCCCATGTTCAATGCGGAGCAAACCATTTGCTCCACCCTGACCAGCATCTGCCGGCAAACCTATCAGGCACTGGATATTATTGTGGTGGACGATGGTTCCGCGGACAAGTCCGCATCGATCGTGGCCGCCTATGCCGAGAAAGATCGACGTGTACGGCTCATAAGACAGTCGAATGGTGGCGTTGCGCACGCTCGCAACCGCGGCGCGGCCTCCACCGACGCGGAATTTCTGGCGTTTGTCGACGCTGATGATCTTTGGGCCCCATCGAAAATCGAACTGCAATTGCGCGCCCTGCGCGAAGGCGGCTCTTCGGCGGGATTGGCCTACTGCTGGTTTGCACACATCGACCAGGATGGTCGGGTATTTTCGCTCCGCCATCAGCCCGACGCCCAAGGTCAGGTACTCCAGCGCATGTGCAGACAAAACGTGGTCGGCAACGGAAGTTCGGTGCTTTTACGTCGCTCCGCATTCGAGCGAGTGGGGCAATTTGATCCGTCCTTGCGAGCTAGGAATGCGCAAGGCTGCGAGGACCTTCTGCTGTGCCTCAGAATAGCGGAAAATTATGAGTTCCGCCTCGTGCCGCAGCATCTTGTCGGTTACCGGATGACGAACGTCAACATGTCGAGCGATGTCATGCAGATGCTTCGTTCCTGCGAAATCGTCCTTGCCGAATTTCGTGAAAGATACCCGTCATTCGGGGGCGATTTCGATGCCCATCTGGTCGACATGATCCATTGGCTTGCCACAAGAGCTTTGATTGAGGGACGGTTTTTCGCTGCAGGCGAGCTGCTGAGGAGACTCTTTGTGATGGAACCAGGCGTTGCGATCTCCCGCCTGCCCAATATGCTGGAAGAATACTGCAGGGGCCGACTGGTTCCTCGATGGCTCAAAAAGAGCGTGCGACGAATGCGAAACGACAAGAGCGAATTTCGACCCCTCTATAGCGAAATGAGCTGGTGAAGATGCCTTTGACGCCGAACCGGCGCGCAAATCTGGCGAATGCAGAACTCTACAGGCTGTTTGGCCCGGATGGCTGCACAGGTATACGTCACGTGGATCTAGACACCCAGGTCGCACCCGAGGATTGCGATCCCGGCATGATCGTGGTGTGGCGCGACGGGCTTCCAGTCGGGCATCTGCTCAAAGGGAGCGACGGTGAGTGCCGCATTACCCCGATCAAGGCTGCTGCGGCCCCAAGGCTTACCCCACAGGTTCTGAACCTGCCGCGCGCCAGCGTGGTCATATGCACGCGCGACAGGCCGAACGAGTTGCGGCGCTGCCTCTCGTCGCTTCCACAGCAAAGTGTCCCTCCGGCAGAGATCATCGTGGTCGACAACGCATCGACAGGCAGCGAAACGCGCGAGGTAGCGGTCGCTGCCGGCGCAATATACGTCCGCGAGGATCGACCCGGATTGGATATTGCCCGTAATCGGGGGGCTGAGCGTGCATGCTCGGAAATCGTTGCCTACACTGACGATGACGTTCTGCTTCATCCGCAATGGCTTGAGCAGCTGATCATAGCATTCGACAACCCTTCGATCGGCGCGGTGACTGGCCTTGTACTGCCAGCCGAACTTGCCACCGAAGCGCAGCGCTATTTCGAGACGTTCTGGAGCTTCGGGCAAGGCTACATACCCCAATTTTTCCGCGCCGCCGACTTTGCCGCCAGCAAGCACGAGGTGTTCCCGGCCTGGAAAATCGGTGCCGGTGCCAGCATGGCCTTCCGGCGCGAGGTGTTTGACCGCGCGGGGCTGTTTGACGAGCGCCTCGACGTCGGCCAGGCTGGATGTTCGGGCGACTCCGAATATTGGTATCGGCTTCTCGCCAACGGATATGATTGCCGGTACCAGCCCACCTCCGTCGCATTCCATTTCCACAGGCGGACGATGGAAGGCCTGGCCAGGCAAATCTATTTCTACATGCGCGGTCACTCGGCCGCGTTGCTCGTCCAGCATGAACGGACTGGCGTGAAGGCGAATTTGAGACAGGCTTTCAAATGGAAGCCGCTTTGGTACCTGGGCAGAGTTCGCAGAAGGTTGTTTGGACGCAGGACCGCCGAGGATCGTTTCCTTTGGCATGAAATCGCCGGCTACGCCTCAGGAATCCTGTTCTACCTCCGAACCAAGCGCAGGTAGGGCGACGTGGCGGACAATCCCTGGGTTTCAATCGTGGTGCCCGCGCGGAACGCGGAGCTGACGCTGGCACAAGCACTCGACTGTCTCCTCGGTCAGGATATCACTGATTGGGAGGCGATCATCGTCGACGATGGCTCGAGTGACGGCACCGCCGCAATCATCGCCAGTTATGTCGAGCGCGATCCCCGATTTCGCACGCTGAGTTCTTCTGCCCATAGCGCCGCCGGCGCGCGCAATCAGGGGCTCTCTTCAGCGCGCGGACGCTGGCTGATGTTCCTGGACGCGGACGATTGGGTGGACGCCAGCTTTCTGGCGAAAATGCTGGCCGTGTTGGAAGCCTCGCCCGATTCAGTAGCTGCCTATTGCGGTTCTCGCCGGGTGATGCCCGATGGTGCACTTACCCCACCGAGCAGTGCGCCCGAGGTCGCAATCCAGCCTTTCGAGACATTCGCGCGCCGCTGCGCCATCCGCACTCACGCGTTGCTAATCGATCGCGCGACAATTACCGAGTTGGGCGGCTTCGACGTTTCGTTGCGCACCTGCGAGGATTGGGATTTGTGGCAGCGCGTCGCGCGTTTAGGCAAACGCTGGGTGATGGTGGACGAGCCGCTCGCTTTCTATCGGAACAGCCCCGGCTCGCTCACCCGCAATTCGACGCAAATGCTGGCAGACGCGGAAATCGTTATCGCTCGCGGCTTTTCCGCCGATCCCAGGGTCAAGCACCCGGCATCCGCTCACGCCAATGGAGCGATTTCGGCGCACGGCGGAACCGCTTCCGAAGCACTCGCGTGGTTCGTGTTGTGGAACGCCGCATCAGATTGCGGCAGTGGCGGCGGGTCGATCGAGCCGCAGACGCTGCGCGCGCTCCCGGCCAGATTTGAATGGGCCCGTGAAATCGCAAAGGTGGTCTTCGACGGTCTGATGGTAGGGAGTTTTGCGGCGCCGCAGCAATTGGCTGCGAGATGGGAAAGGTTCGGCGGTCCCCTCACCGATCTGATCGCTGAACTCGCCAAGATCTGGAGAGATCCGGTTGCGGGTCGTCGCGTACAATATCATCTCGAGCAAATGCTTCTCGACTTCGACAATCTCGCCGCTCCACGCAGACTGGCGCGGACGCTCGGGATTCGCGTCGATGCCCGAAATCCGACCTCAACCGACCTGCCTGAAGGGATCGATCAAATCTATGCTTATTTGATGGTGGATGGCCGGATCGAGGCTCTCGTCCAGTTCGGCGTACTCGGGACAGTGACAAAGCGTCACTGGATTGAACTGCTACTGAATGTAATGCCTGCCCAAGCGGTCACACGCGATCTCTCCGGATTTAAGCGCATGGCATTCCGCTTCTGGAAGGGTGCCGCGCGGCTTGCGAGCCGGTCGCCTTCGCTACCCCTGCAACAGGACGCAGGAACCGGCAAGACAGATATGTTGGCTGCACAGGCCATGATGCGAATAGCTGGACGCCGGTCTGATCGGGACAGCCACTTCGGCAAACTCGCGGGATTGGCAGCGGAAGCGCAACGTCTGGTGCGGTCGAGCGCCGAAACTAAAGAGCCTCTTGCAGCGCCGCGGCGTGCGCAGGCGGACGGTGGCCGGGACAAGGATCGCAAGTCGTTCTGGGATCGCTATTTTGCGACCGAAGATCCCTGGAACTACAGTTCACCCTACGAGCAGGAAAAATATGAGCGGCAGCTCGAAATTCTGCCGGCCGGTCCCATCGGGCGAGCGCTTGAGCTGGCCTGCGCGGAGGGCCACTTCACGCGGCAGTTGGCCCGGCGAGTGGGTCATCTAACCGCAACCGACATCTCTGCCGTAGCCGTCGAACGCGCGCGTGAGCGGTGCAGGGACCAACCGAACGTCGAGTTCGGCGTACTGGATTTCGCCGCCGATACCCTGCCGGGTGCCATGGATCTGATCGTTTGCTCGGAAGTGCTCTATTTCCTGGACGATCTCGCCGAATTGCGGCGCGTCGCCACAAAACTGGTGCAGGCGCTGGTCCCCGGTGGCAGCTTCGTCACCGCGCATGCATTCGTGCTTCGTGACAATATGGAACGAACGGGCTTTGATTGGGACCACAAATTCGGAGCGAAACTGATCTCGGAGACGCTGGCTGCGACCGAAGGCATTGTCCTCGAGCGATCGATCCAAACCGAGCTCTATCGCATTGACCGCTTCCGCCGCCTGTCGCCGCAGGATGTGTCGATGGAAGCGAGGATCGATGAGGTCCCAATCCAGGCGCCAATCGAGACGGAGGTCGCGCGGAAGATCGTCTGGGGCGGGGCGCGGGCCTTGCGCCGCGACGTCGCACGCAGCGAGCGCCGGGAGCGTATCCCTGTCCTCATGTATCACGGCGTCGCCTATGAAGGTCCGGCCGCGCTCGCCCGCTATCGGGTTGCACCCGCTATGTTCGACAGCCAAATGGTGTGGTTGCGCGCCAACGGCTTCCACGCGATCATGTCAGAGCAGCTGAAATGGTTCATCGCCAACCGTCACCCTTTCGTGGGCCGCCCGGTGCTCATCACGTTCGATGACGGATTCCAGAACTTTGCCGACCATGCCTGGCCGACCTTGCGCGCCAACGACCTGACCGCGGAAGTGTTCCTGGTAACGGATCTAGTGGGTGTGAGCGCGCAGTGGGATGCCGACAGAGGTCCGCCGGCACCACTCATGGATGCCCGGACCGTGGGACGCCTTGCCGCCGAAGGCGCGTTCTTCGGAAGTCATCTGGCAACGCATCGTGCGATCGATGGTCTTTCGAGCTCCGAGCTGGCCTCTGAGTTGCTGCGCTCGCGTATGTTCGTGGAGCGGTGGACCGGTCGGCCAACCACGGCGTTCGCGGCACCCTTCTCTGTCACCGACCGACGGCTTGGCAGGCTGGCCAAGGAGTGCGGCTATCGAATCGGCTTCGGGGGCAGATACGGGCCGGCGGACCTCGATTGCGATCCCATCGACCTTCCCCGCATCGAGGTGCGCGGGGATCGCTCGCTCGACGACTTTGTTGCGATGGTGGAGGCCGTCCTCGAATGAACGGCAAACTCGTCAGTGTCATTATCCCGGCTCACAATGCCCAAGATACAATTGACGAGACGCTCCGCAGCGTCCGCTCGCAGTCTCACCGCGCGCTCGAGATTATTGTCGTCGACGATGGCTCGCGCGACCAGACTGTCACCATCGCCCGACATCACATGGAGGCCGACCCGCGTGTGCGGCTGATCGAGCAGGAAAACGCTGGCGTGGCTGCTGCCCGCAATACGGGTTGGCAAGCGGCGCGGTCTGATCTGATTGCATTTGTCGATGCCGACGATCTGTGGGCGCCGACGAAGATTGAGCGGCAACTGGCTGTGTTCGATCGGGCGGACGAGAAAGTGGGGCTCGTCTACTGCTGGTATCTGGTCATCGATGCGCAGGGCGCGGTAACGGATGATCAACATCGCCCAAACTGGCGGGGCGATGTACTTGAACGTCTGTTCCATGGCAATTTTGTTGGCAACGGCAGCGCTGCCTTGGTGCGCCGGCAGGCGCTGATCGACGCAGAAGGTTTCGAGGGCCGGCTGCGAGAGGCCGGCGCGCAGGGTTGTGAGGACATCCTCTTCTACTGTCGCGTCGCGGAAACATATCAGTTCGAAGTCGTCGAAGAGCCGCTGGTCGGGTATCGCTACCTACCGGGGAATATGTCGAGCAACATGACACGAATGCTGCGCTCCTGGATGCTTGTGGTGGACGAGATGCTCGCCCGCCACCCCAATGCGGCTTCCACGCTGCGCCAAGGTCTGCATTTCTATTCGGCCTGGCTCCTGGAGCGGACGTTGCGCCAGAGGCGCCTAAGGTATGTGCTGCCGATCCTGTCGTTGCTGCTTCGCCGTCATCCCGCTATCGCCATGCGGATAATCGCCGTGGATTTGCCCTTGATCGGGGCGCATTTGGCCAAGCGCGTCGCGACGAAGTTGGTGCGCGCTCGCCTGCCTGTCCGGCCGCGGCTGACCGTACGGTTCCCTATTGGGGAAGTGAAATGACCGACGAGAACGGGGCCATACGCCGCGGTGCGGTCCGTGCTTCGTTGCGCGATCTTTCGCACCTGCTTCGCATCGTTGGCAAGCCGCGCTGGGCGACACCCGCGCTGCTCGCGGTAGGCTTTCTGTCGTCATTGGCCGAGACGCTCGGCATCACCCTGATTCTGCTGTTCCTCTATCTGGTGTCCAGCCGGATCACGGAGGCTGGAAATGGCCTTCAGGGTCGAATGCTGGGCATGGCCGTAGCCTGGTTCGGTAGTCCTACCCGGCTCGCCTTCGCGATCCTCCTGCTCATCCTCGCGCGTGGAGCACTGGCTCTGCTGTATTCGTTGATAAGCTCCAGTATCGGTGAACGGATCAGCGAGCGCGTGCGCAACCTCGTGCACGAACAATATCTCAGGGTCTCCTTTGGATACATCCAGCGGCACGAGCAATCGCAGCTGATGGAGGTGCTCGGGACCGAATCGTGGCTGGTTGCGCAAGCCTATGGCGCGGTAACACGGCTCATCATCAACAGCTGCTCTATCTTCGTGTTCGCCGTCTTTCTGCTCACGATCTCCTGGAAGATCTTGCTGATCGCAGCCCTTGGCTCGATGGCGATCTCGGCGATCTTGCGCATCTTTTCGCGACCGGCGCGGGACCTGGGACACCGGGTGAAGAAGATCCATCAGTCGCTCGGCGAGCACATGCTCATGACGCTCCAGGCGTTGCGCACCATCCGCGCCTATGGACAGGAGGCGCTTCATCAGCGTCGCTTCGCGCAATCGTCGGCGGCCGCGCGTGACGCATCGCTGTCCATGATTCGCCTTTCGTCGTGGATCGGCCCAATGACCGAAATCGGCTACCTGGGAATGTTGGGCTCCATCGTGCTGGTCTCCGGGTGGTGGCATATCAGCTTCGAGGTGACGCTGGCCGCCGTGGCCCTGCTATATCGGCTGCAGCCGCATACGCAGGAGTTCGAGGGCAATCTGCTGTTTCTGGCGCAGATACAGCCGCAACTGCGCTCAGTCCTGGAGATGGTCCAGTCCGAGGACAAGGAATATCCATCGCAGGGCACCATAGCACTCGGACCTTTGAACGCGAGTATCGTCTTCGAGCACGTGAGCTTTGGGTATGATCAAAATGCGCCGGTGCTCACTGACCTGTCGTTCGAGATTACAGCCGGAGAAACCACGGCGCTGATCGGCGCAAGTGGCGCTGGCAAGACGACGATCGTGAACCTCCTCCTACGGCTATACGAACCGACTTCTGGCGACATCAGGATTGGCGGTGCCCGGCTGCAAGACATCAGGCGGGACGACTGGCTGTCCAAGATCGCCGTAACGGGCCAGGACGTCGACCTCGTCGAGGGCACGGTGACTGAGAACATCCGAATGGCCAAAGCCGATGCGACCGAAGAAGAGATTATTGTCGCTGCCCGCAGTGCCGGCGTCGCGTCGTTTGTCGAGGATCTTCCCGATCGCTACGATACCTGGATCGGGCAGGAGGGGCTGCGATTTTCCGGCGGCCAGCGGCAGCGCATTGGCCTCGCCCGAGCTGTATTGCGCAATCCGGACTTTCTGATCCTGGATGAGGCAATGAACGCACTAGATACCGCGCTCGAGGATCAGGTACGGCGCGCGATTGACAGGCAGCTTGGCAAAAGGACAATTCTGCTGATCACGCATCGCATAGAGACGGCGCGTGAGGCCGCCAATGTTATCTGGATAGAGAACGGCAGGATCAAGAGCCAAGGACCTGCCTCCGTCGTTGTTCCTCAATACCAACGTCGCCAGCATGAAATCATATGTGCATCCGATTCTGAGGATAAAGCACGGTGACCGTACTCTTCTTCTTCAATTGGCCCCAATGCTGAACGTGTCGAGGCGCGGAGCATCTCCATCGACCTGATCCGGCGCGGGCAGTGATTCGGGACCTCGTCGGCCGGGCCGTCGCTGCTCTCTCGACAACGGATAGCCAGGCCAGCAGGTGGCGCGCCTGTCACAATCGGCTACGATACCAAGCCAGCGCGGTCTCGACGATCCTGTCTATTCCGGATTGCTCGGGCACCCAGCCGAGTTCCCGCTGCGCTTTGCCGGCCGCGGCTACCAGCGCTGGCGGGTCACCTGCCCTGCGCGGACCGTAGGCCACAGGAAGGCGCGATCCCGAAGCCCGGCTCACCGCGTCGACCAGCTCCTTCACCGTCGTTCCAGTCCCAGTCCCGAGATTGTAGACGTGAACACCCTTGTCGCGAAGCAGTTTCTCGCCTGCCAGGACGTGAGCCCGAGCGAGATCGGTGACATGGACATAGTCACGCACCGCGGTTCCATCGCGGGTATCGAAGTCGATGCCGTTGATGGTAAAAATCCGGTCCCGCTTGACCGCCGCCTCGATAGCCAGCGGTATGACGTGTGTTTCCGGTTCATGCCATTCACCGATTTCGCCGTCGGGATCGCATCCGGCTGCGTTGAAATAACGGAGCACGACCGCGTCGAGGCCATGGGCATAGGAGAGATTATCCACCATCCGTTCTATGATTAATTTCGACCATCCGTAGGGATTGATGGGCGACTGCGGATGAGTTTCGTCAATCGGAGAGCGGACCGGAACGCCATACGACGCACATGTGCTGGAAAAGATCAGCCTACCGACGCCGGCCTTCAACATTTCCTCGAGCAACACCAGCGACCCGAAACTGTTGTTTCGGTAGTAGAGTCCCGGATGTTCGACAGATTCGCCCACATAGGCATAGGCGGCAAAATGCGCCACCACATCAGGCCGATATTGGCGTAAAGCCGCCGACACGGCCTCGGCGTCGGAAATGTCGCCCTCGACAATCGGCCCCCATTTGACCGCGTCGCGCCAACCGCGCGAGAGATTGTCATACGTGACGACCGACCAACCCGATTCGGCGAAGGCCTTGCAACAGTGTGATCCGATGTAGCCGGCTCCGCCGGTGACCAGGACTGTCTTCATTCGGCAGCGGCAGGCCGTAGATACCCGGACGAAACCAAGCCCTCGAAATAGGCAATGGTCTTGACAAGGCCGTCGCGCAACGTCGTTCTTGGCTTCCAATCGAGCTCACGCAGGGCACTTCCGATATCGGGCTGACGCTGGCTTGGGTCGTCGATGGGCAAAGGCAAAAATCTGATCGTCGACCGGCTTCCCGTGAGTTCGATCACAAGGTTGGCGAGTTCGAGCATCGTGAATTCGACCGGATTGCCGAGATTGATCGGACCGGTAACATCGTCATCCGTTTGCATCATTCGAACCAGACCGTCGATGAGGTCGTCGACATAGCAAAATGAGCGGGTCTGCTGGCCGGTGCCGTACACCGTTATCGGCTCGTTCTGCAGGGCTTGTACGATGAAATTGGAGACAACGCGGCCGTCGTCCGGACGCATCCTCGGGCCATATGTGTTGAATATGCGCGCTACCTTGATTCGCAGCGTGTGCTGCCGCCAATAGTCGAAAAACAGCGTTTCGGCACATCGCTTGCCTTCGTCGTAGCAAGCACGCGGTCCAATCGGGTTCACCCTGCCCCAATAATCCTCGGTCTGCGGGTGAATTTCGGGGTCGCCGTAAACTTCCGACGTGGACGCCTGAAGGATCTTGGCGCGAACCCGCTTGGCGAGCCCCAGCATGTTGATCGCGCCGTGAACGCTGGTCTTGGTCGTCTGGACCGGATCGGACTGGTAGTGAACGGGGCTCGCAGGGCAGGCAAGATTGTAAATCTCATCAACTTCCACATAGAGCGGAAACGTCACATCGTGACGAATGATCTCGAAGGATCTGTTGTTGAGCAAATTCGAGACATTTCTTCGGCTTCCGGTGAAGAAATTGTCCACGCATGCAACCTCGTGGCCTTCGCCAAGCAGCCGCTCACACAAGAACGATCCCAGAAAACCCGCGCCTCCCGTCACCAGAATTCGTTTTGCCCGCTGCATTTCGGCGCCTCCAAGGCAATTTAGCCAACCCTAATCTCTGACCAGATTAGGCCGATTGACCAGCGGCGTGCTTTCAATTTTCGTTACCGACAAGACATTGTCGTCAATGCGAGGATCCCAACTCATTGATTGTCCCGTAGCGGATTGGCACATCCCCAGCTACGCCACGATCGACCGCAATTCGGCTGGAGGTTCGAGACAGCAAGGTCAGAAAAGCTTCCAGGGACGCCGGCCAAACCGGATGAACGGTGGACAGCTTGGTTCCCGGAGTTCCTCCATCACTTCAACGATCGTCGTTTCTGCAAGTAAGTCAGAGGGCTGCCTGAAGACGCGCAGCCTTCGCCTCGGTTCCATCCGAAGTTCGGGGGGCCCGGAGTATCCGTCCGGTCTGGGCCTTGTCGCTGCCGCTATTTGGGCCGGCGGGCGGCAGCGATGGCCTGCAACAGATTGATGCTGTTCACGTCGGGTTGACTTGACGCGGCAACGGCAAGTGCGGCGGCCTCGGCCATTTTCACGACGTCGTCGCTGCTGATCGTTCCGCGCTTTTCCAGCAGATTTACAAGTTCGACAACGAGAAGAAAGGCGTTCACGCCATATCGTTCGGCTTTGAGCTCGAACTCGCCTCGAGCCGATTTCCCCGCGTCTCCTTCAGCCTGTTTGTCCACGTTGGCGTCCTCTCCTATGGCGACAAGCTATCAACACTTAGCACGAATGGTTTGATCCTTCGAACTGACCACACCTTTGGCCAGTTGCCGACTGCCGGACCTCGGCGCCGCGTCGCCGGTGGCAACGCGCATGGCTTTAGCCAAGGATGAGACCTGCCAGCAGTACGGAAAGGACAACGGACGCTACAAGAGCAAGCAGCCCCCATGCCTCCAAGGTTTTATTTTGCGAAAGTTTCATGGGGCGCGCCTCGCTTTTAATTCCTGTTTCGCGGACGAGCTTCATCTCACGCCAGATCGGGCGCGGAGCCGACTTTTGAACGTGAGTAAGCGCTCCTCGGCCCCGAAAAGACCGATGCTGTGCGGGGGTCAGAAGCGCTACCTGTGCGGCGCCCGCCTGCTTTTCGTCGACGCGAGCCATTACAAGAATGACACCCTCTGCAATCTTGGGCTGGCGTGGCGTTTGAGGGAAGCCTGTGAGCGTCTCGACGAGCCCGCCGGCAAAGCCGCCCCATGTCATGCCGATCAAGGCCATGCCGGCCACCTCCGCAAGATCGATGCCCAGAGCTCCAAAAGCGCCAAAGCCGGCCAGCAGACCGGCCGGCCCGCCAACGACGGCGCCGACGCCCGCACCCCGCCAGAGAGTGCTCATCTCATCATCGCAAGCTCCGGCAACACTGATCGGCTCTTGGTTGTCGTTGTAAGAGCCGACGACGCTGATCTGCCGGCGAGGAATCCCGGAGCCTGAAGCCTGCTGACTGCATGTGACGCCTGGGAATAGGTATCGAAGAGCCTGCTGATCGTCTGCATCATCTGGCATCAAGTCGCCCGCCGCCCCTTTGAAGCGGCGGGCTTCTCCCCTCTCCAACGCTAATGTCATTCAACCACTTTGACGACCTTGCGCGTGCGGGGATCAAGGACGACGGTCCGATTGTCGACCACCACGTAGCGGTATTTGGTGTTGGGCACTTTATGCAGCTCTACCGCGTCGGGAACGGTTGAGCCGATATTGAGTTCCACGTCGGAGATTTTCACCGTGCGAGTGGCTGCTTTTTCACATATTCTTTGATGACGGTTTCGTGTTCAGGCTCGATCACCACGTCCCGAGCGGCGGCTGCGCCAACAGCGGCCAGCAGCAATAATCCGGCCGCGGCGGTGGAAAGTTTCAATCCATGATCGTCTCCTTTTCAAACTCCCTTGCGCTGGCAGCAGGTTCCTCACCGCGCTAACCCTCATGGCACTTCCTTCGAACGTTCCTTGACGGAGCCTTAGGTCCCTGAAGTCGTAGGACCCAAGTCTGACCTGCAGGGCGCAATGGGCTAACCCAGGCCTCGAGCGGAACGGCGACTTCTTGTTCCTCGTTAGCGGCTGCGATCTCACGGGAGGAAGTCATGGAAAATAGCGTCCACCAAGCTCGTTGGTTGCTTGCACCGGTTTTCGCCGTCTCCATCACGCTACTGGTGACTGGAATGGCCGCTGGCTGAATGTCCATGACTTCCAACATGACGCTCCAATTGATCGACATCGAATCTGCGCAGCTCAAGTCCCTTCCTGCGCCGATAGAGTCCGCCCGCCAAATCGAGGAATGGCGGGCGGATTCTTATGCGCCAATACGCTGAATGCCGCAGGACTATGAACCGCAAATGAACGATAACAAGAGCTTGAGGTGACGGTCTCGGAGGATCTACTAGCTAGGGCTGGCCAAGACTGCCGGTTCCACCTTCGAGGCCTTCGAGACCGCACAGAACTTCCCCTAGCCAATGACACCAAGGAAAGGGTCAGCTAGGTTGCGCGCGCGGCGGATGTGATTCCGCCTGGCCGGCACCTATCCCCCGCCCTCCCCCGCTCCCGATGGGTGCCGGCCATCCTCCGGCGACGTGAGCCTTGTAGCGCAGCGCACTGCCCCAAATGCACAGGTTCTGACTTACAGTCACGCCCTCGAGGAGAATCCGCCTCCGGTCGCGAGCCGATCGACTGGAAGTCGGTGACAACCTGCCGGTCGAAGATCTCTCCGTGGCGGTCGAGAAGGTCAGCTGGTACGCCCTGCGCTGGAAGACGTAAGGTGTTCTACAAGGTCATGAAGTCCGGGCTGCCGTGCCTAGGAGGCGACGCTCGAGAGCGCCGAGGGGCTGGCGAAGTTCCTCGCTCTCGTCTCGGTGGTCACCTGGCCCATATTCTTCCTCACTATATGGGCGCGCGCCAAAGCGAGACGCCGCGCCAGACGGCATTCTCAGCTTCGCCGAGATCACTGCGGTCGACCGGATCGACGCGTCCCGAACGCGACCGCGCCTCCAACGGCCCACGCTCGCCGCTTACCTGCTGCAAATCGCCATGCTTGGCGGCTATCTCGCCCGCAAAACATGATCCCCCTCCCGGCAACATGGTCGTCTGGCGCGGCATGACCCGCTTGCACGGCATCGCGTTCGGCATCTCCATTGGATCAGGCTATCACGATGTGGGTAATCGAAAGCTTCGCCGGAGGCGTTCCCTTTGGTTCAGAACATGACATCCAATCTTTTAGGCCTACTCATTTGTATGGTTTGGTAGCGCGCTGATCGAGAGCAGAACGAACGTAGTCATTATCGGCCATGGCTCGGGCCAGCGCCTTGGAAAACTGTTGGGCTGCGGGGGCGGAAAGATGATAGCCGTCTGGAAAGTCCGCAGGGGTAAAGGGTATCACCCCCTGAAGATCGATAAGTTCTGCTCCTGCGTTGCGGATCGTATTGCGAAGTTCCTGTGGAAGGGGGTAACGGCGAGGAACGGGGACGGCAACGAACACGAGCTTGTTGCCGTCCTCCACGACCATCCCGATGAAGCGCGCGAGTCGATGATAAGTCACGGGCGGATCAGGAAGGTCGTGTTGGCTCTGGCCCCTAAGAGTTCTGTTGATGACCTGGGCGAGCGTTGTATAGCCGGGGATCAGTGCAAGAACCCTCGTCTGCACGCGTACTCTGTCCGCCCACAATCGGAAAACGCAACTAAGCAGGTATTCAATGCGGTCGCTAGGTGACAGGACATCGTGCGCGAACGCCTCCGGGGCAGAGGAAAGCCCTGCAAACTCGCCACCGAGGCGTTCGACATTGAGCGGCTGATGATCATCCAGGTGACCATACGCAAAGCTAATCACGATTAAATTAAGCTGGGGGTTTTTTGGCTGAATAAAGTTGCGGTATAAGTAGTGCCAATCGACGATCGTTGTATCGTCCGGAAAGATCATGGCAGGGTTAACCCTAGGAAGGTTAGCGCTAGCCAATGTGTCTGCGACAAGATCAGGTTGGATGCTGGCGCGTGTGAGCGAATTTCCAAGAAATAAAACGCGGGGAGGCTCTGCCGTCCTAAGATTTTCAACGATGCCTGGTATTTGCCGGATGTGCCGTACGTCGGCAGATAGCCAAGGCTCACCTAGATAAAGAGAAAACTCTACCGCCGCCAGCAAAAGCAGGACGGCCGCAATCACCTTCGACTCCGTCCTAAAATTGGAAATAAATGAATTCATGGGGGTTCGGTGATGGAAAGAAAATCAACATCAGGATCATGTAAGCGTACACAAGGGCGCGGACTGACCATGATCCCTGCGGAAGTGCGAGAAGGTTCTTCTTACGACGATCGAGCCAGAACTCGAAAAGAAATAGAGGAAGAGTGTAGAAAACCATGAGACCCAGCATGGCGGTTGCGCCAGCCGTGATCCGCCAATCAGTGGCTATGAGATGAAGGAAGGTTCCTACTTGACTTATGTTCTCAGCCCGAAACAGAAGCCAGCCGAAGCATACGAATTGGAACATCAGAACAATTCGCCAGGCACGGCCGAAAGCGGAGACAGGGGCTCTGCCCTCCCAGCCCATGAAACGGTAAATGCAAAGCAGTAATCCATGGAACAAACCCCATAAAACAAAAGTCCAGTTGGCGCCGTGCCAGATGCCGCCCAGAACCATAGTGATCATGAGATTTCGATAAACCATTGGCGTGCTAACCCGGCTACCGCCGAGAGATATGTAGACATAGTCGCGTAGCCATGTGGAAAGGCTGATATGCCAGCGTCGCCAGAAATCGCTGGGCGAGATGGCTAAATAAGGTATCTTGAAATTATCCATCAAGTCGATGCCCATCCACTTGGCGAGACCTTGCGCAATGGAACTGTAGCCGGAGAAGTCCGCATATATCTGCCATGCGAATGCGTACACACCGACGAGACATTCGAGCCCGGTAAGTTGATCGCTCTCACGACCAAAAGTGCTGTTGACCAGCGAGGCCATGTTGTCGCCGACAACAACCTTCTTAAAGAGGCCTAAAAGTATGTAGTACAGGCCGAGGCTGAAGTCGTCAGGACGACTGACGCGCGGCACCTCAAGCTGTTTTAGGAGTCCGCGGCCTAGCTCCTCATGCCCCTTGGCACCGGAGCGCATTATAGGTCCCGCGACCAAGTGCGGGAAAAAGGAGACGTAAAGGGCGAAATTCCAGAAGCTGCTAGCCGGCTTTGCAATGCCACGAGCTATGTCGAAGACATAGCTCATACTCTGGAACGTGTAGAATGATATACCAACGGGAAGAATAACGTTAAGCAAAGGTAGCGATACTGCTATTCCCAACGAAGAAAGAGCCGTATCGAGTTGGTCGGCGAAGAAGTTATAATATTTGAATGTTCCAAGCAGCAACAGGTTAACAAAGACAGAGATCCAGATGTATCGTTGTCTGGGTGGGCCTGCCGGAGCCGCCGCCACAAGATTGCCCAGGCAGAAATCCATGACCGTAGAGAAAGCGATGAGTGGGAGAAATCGCCAATCCCACCAGCCATAGAAAAAGTAGCTTGCGGCGAGGGTAAATAGTCTCTGCCCGCGAAACGGAAGCGCCCAATAAACGGGGATAAATAACGAGAAAAATATCCAGAAGGGCCAGCTATTGAATACCATGGCTTCCCAAAATTAGCTAAGCAGGATCTTCTAAATATTTTAACTTCGAAGGCGCAGAGAACGGCGTGATTTGAAGGCGACGCTTGAGGAGATTGGCGACGCGGGATCACGGCATTCCACGACGGCTCATCCCGTCTTGACGTGACCAAACCCGGTTGCCAGCTATTCATGTGCAAGGTCAGCGACGTGTCGACTAAGGGTGGTTCCAGGAAAGCTGTCTCCCTTGGCAGGTCGGAGGCCCCAGCATGACGATATCGATTGCACCCACTTTCCCGCTGTCTCGCCGGGCGGCTATACGCTGAAATGTGCAGAACATCGGCGAGGCGCGCTTTAGATCAACGTCTAGGCTAAGGCGTGGCCCTAATTTGTCTTCGTTCATTCAAACGACAACGCGCAGGCTGCCTCCGCGAGACGATCCGGTACTGGTGGACCCGTCTGGGCTCGATATTTGCCGCCGAGATCCGGCGCAAGCGGACACAAGGGATGCGCCCCAGGCCACAATGGCAACGGCACGTAGATGCGGGTGTTCGTCAAGATCACTGGACAGACCTACTGCCTTTGGCTGGCTTTCGATCACGAAGACGAGCTCCTTGAAGCGCGCCGAGTTCCTATGGGGCCGCGATGAAGCTCATAGGCTGTGCGACAGGCAGGAGACCGGCCCCTTGGTTGGATAATCGAGCTGAGAACTCACACCAGCCTGCATCGCGCGTTCTCGTCGTCGAAACGTGCATGTGTGCAACAGGCGTTGCCAACTTGGCGCAAGCGCCTGTGCTCGCCGCCTCACGCCTACCACAGAAGCGCGTAACCAAACGTGCGTGAGCGAAGACCCGGCATCATCAGAATGATCGATGAAAAGATTGGGGCGGGGGCGATAAGTGACCCTAATCGTAGCGGAGCAACTCATGTCTTCGGCGTATTTGGGAACACAAGTCGCAGATCAGGATCTAGCGGCGGATTGTCAGACAACGACCTCCGATAATTGGTCAAATGTCCTACAATACGCACTGGATCAGGGTGGTCCCGTGCTGCGCCCATTTCAACGATTGGGCGTCGATTTTACCAACATTGCGGCCTTCGATCACCTGAGAAATGTCGTCCGCCAGTACCCCGACAAGCTGGCAATCAACGACGGCGACAAGGGGCGCCAGGTAGAAATTAACGGTCGACACGTCGAGCCAGCCGAACTCGAACGGCTGCTGCGTTGCGCACCCTCTGTCGCGGATGCCGTGGCAATCGTGACGGCCGCGAATGAGCTTGTCGCCTTTACTGTTTCTCGGCGCTCGGCCGAAGCGACCTTTTCGGACGAGCTTCGCGATCCGGTTGTAGAGTCCCACCTTTCCGCCAATCGTCCCCTTATCGAGAAAGCGGTGGCGAAAACCTATTCGCCAATCGAGTCTCGCAAACTGGAGTACAAGCCATCGACCTGATCTCAACATTCGGCAAAGACGCGCCGGTGCTCGACGCTGGCGCGGAAGTCGATCGCATCGTCCAGATCTTGCGCCAGCAGGTCTTCGGCACGCTGCGACGTCGAGGGGTGGTTGTCGGCCTCTCAGGCGGCATCCCGGCGCCTCATACGGGCCGAGTCGCTGCATAATGGGAGTTGGATTGCTTTCGTCGGTCTGGCAGCGGTCCAAGGGGGCAGCAGGATGGGGAAATGCCATGTCGAATGCAATGTCGAATGCGGCGTCACCAGTAACACCGATGACTGACGTCGCGAAGTCGCGCTTCGTCAGCAATGTGGCTGCCAACGCATGCTACATCGTTCTGAACACAACCATCATGCTCTGGTATATCCCGTTTCTGGTAAATCATCTCGGTGTAGCGGCATACGGGATGATTGCGCTCGCAAATTCCTTGGTCATGTATGGAGCCCTTGTGGGAACCAGCCTAAACGTTTCCATTAGCCGTTTTCTTGCGATAGACCTGAACAAGGGGAATACAGCCGGCGCAAACGGGACATTCAACACAGGCCTGGCGCTTTCGGCAATTGCTTGTAGCATTCTGTTGGTCCCGGCAGCCATTCTGACCTATTTCCTTCCTGCGCTCTTCAATGTTCCAGCCGGGTTGGAGCGCGCGGCCCAGTTTCTGTTTGCAAGCGTCGGCGCTGCATTTCTCGTGACAATACTGAGCAGCAATTTCGGTGTTGCAAGCCTGATCAAACATCGCTTCGACCTGCGAAATATTGTAAATTCGCTAACGTTGCTAACGCGAGTGGGTATCATAGCACTCTGTTTCATAGCTTGGCCCGCAACCCTCTGGTACGTCGCAGCGGCTTTCGTCATTGCCGCCATGATCGGGCTTGCAGGCGATGTAGTCGTCTGGAGGCGCTTGGCGCCCGAGTTGCATCTCAACTACCGAAATATCGATCGTCATCACTTTCGCGCGCTTTCGAATTTGGGAAGCTGGTCGGCAGTCAATCAGACCGGCACGCTCTTGCTGATGCAGGTGGACCTCCTGATCGTGAACGCCATGTTTGGTGCCGAGATGACCGGACGCTATGGTGCCGTCCTGCTCTTCCCTGCTTTGATCAATACGCTTACGGAGGCGGTCGTCACGGTGTTAAGTCCGGCAATAATGGCGCGCTATGCCGCAGGCGACATTGACGGAATGCGCCGGATCGCTTGTCATTCCGTCAAGCTCCTTAGTGTTGCATTAGCCCTGCCGGCTGGCCTGCTGTGCGGCTTTGGCGCACCTTTGCTGCATCTGTGGCTAGGCCCGCAGTTTGCTCAACTTAACGTGCTGCTGATCCTTCTGGTTGGTCATTTGGCTGTTAACCTAGCTGTCAGGCCGCTTTTCTACGTAGTGACGGCGTACAACCAGGTCAAAGTGCAAGGGCTGCTCACCCTCGCCCTTGGCTTGGCGAACATCGGCTTGGCGATCGCGCTTGCACGCTGGAGCGGATGGGGAGTGGCCGGGGTCGCGGCTGCCGCGGCCATCGTGTGGACGCTCAAGAACTGTCTGTTCATGTCCAGCTTCTGCGCAACCCTGTTGCGCCTCCCCTGGTGGTCATTCTATACGCCCTTGACGGCCGGAGCGCTCGGAACGCTAGCCGTCGCCTTCGCCGGGAGGTTGGTTTCACAGTTTTGGTGGCCACCTAGCTGGCTCGCTCTCGGCGCCATGGTTGCGACAATAGCTGTGTTGTACAGTATAGCTGCTTACTTTTTCTGTTTAAATCGCGCGGATCGTGAATTGCTGTGGAGCGTTGTAAAGGGAAGATCCCGTGCTTAATTGGCGTGCACCGGTCCTGAGGGTCTACGACACATGGATTTCCCATAACCCGATCCCCGGCTATTGTTCATTCTTGCACGAATTCCAAAGCCGGCCGGTCTCACGCCAGCGTGAGGAGCAGTACGAGCGGCTTTCGCAACTCTTACGGCACGCTGCGCGCAACGTGCCGTATTACCGTGATGTGCTGGCCGCAACTGGGGTGGTGCACGGCGATCACGTGAACCTCGAACGCTTTCGGCAAGTGCCGGAGCTTACCAGGGAGGTGTTACGCACGAAATTCGACCTTCTGAAGAGCGACGATCTGGTCTCGAGGGCGTGGTACAAGAACAGCTCGGGTGGAAGCAGTGGAGAACCCGTGACGGTGCTGCAGGACAGATACTACAACGATATGGGGCAGGCCTTGACCGGGATGCACCATTCCTGGGCTGGTCGAGGCTTCGGCGAGCCCTTCGTGAAACTTTGGGGGTCGGACCGCGACGTACTGTTCGGGACCGTAGGATGGCGTAACAAGCTCAGCAACTTTATCCGGAACCAAACCTTCCTCAACTCCTTCGATCTAAGCAGACAACGCATGCAGAACTACGTCAGAGTAATTCAGCGTGTGCGCCCCGTCATCATCGAAGCTTACGCCGAAAGCATCTACGAACTTGCGCGCTACATCAATGCCGAGCAGATCAAGTTGCCCCCTATCAGGAGCGTCGTCACGAGCGCCGGAACTCTGTATCCCTTCATTCGTGAAGAGGTCACGCGTGCCTTCGACTGCCCCGTGTTAAATCGTTACGGCTCACGGGAAGTCGGCAGCTTCGCCGGCGAGCGCGAGGCCGGAGCAGGGCTGAAAGTCTTCACCTGTACACATTTTGTCGAGATCTTGGATGAGGCAGGCGAGCCATGTGGGGCGGGGGAAGAAGGAGAAGTGCTGGTCACGTGCTTGACGAACTACGCCATGCCGATTATCCGCTACCGGATCGGCGACCGCGCGGTAGTCGCAGCCGCGGTCTCGACCCCCACGCCCTCCGTTGAAAAGCTGGCGACGGTTACCGGACGCATGATGGATGCCTTCCTGCGCAGAGACGGCTCGACGATCCCCGGATATTTTTTCGTCCACTTCCTTGGTGTGGTACACAAATCCGGCTGGCTGAAGAAGACCCAGATCATCCAGCAGGACTACGACTCGATTCTGATTAAGATGGTCACGGCAGGGCAGCCACCGGAAGGCGCCTTGGAAGAAATCCGCAGTTCGCTGCAGCGTGTTACGGGAACCGCATGCCAGGTTAACTTCGAGTTCGTCGATGCCATTCCGAAGCTGGCCTCAGGAAAATACCGCTATACGGTGTCGCTCGTTTCTCGTCCGCCACACAGCACATCCGCAGTACAGTAAGTGGGTGAAGTTCGCACAGCCTGCGTCGCAACAGCCGCTTCACCGGCTCCGCAGGGGAGCTCGCTTCACGAGTGTTAAGGAGTGCCGCACAACACACGGCCAACTCGACGACGCGACAGTCCAGGAAAGGCGAACGCAGCTCGATAGAACGCGCCATTGAGGCACCATCATGTCACAGAATGTCGACCGGCAGGCCGGCAGGTACAGCGCCTAATCGAGTACCTGTTGGCGCGCCCGACATCGTTTGCCCCCGCCGTGGCACTGCCGCGAAATTGTCCACAGAAGGGCCGATGGCGAGTTGCGGACCGGATCGGTTCGCACACGATCAAAGGGCGCGGCGAATCCCCATCCTGATCTGCCCAGGGCGCATCCAGATCGGCGTCTGATTTTCCAAGCCGACTCACACGTTGCCCAATCGGGCGCGGTGCGGCTCGTCCAGTCTCCCCAGCCGGATAGTGTGCTGGCGGGAGCTTTTGAGATCCCTTCAAAAATGCACCGGTCCCTGGAGAGACCGTTCAGGGCCAGATACTCGGCAAGTGCGGCAGCCACGTCTTGGCAATCGCCTACGCTGGCGAAGGGTGATTAGCCCGCGTTTGCAAGTCCCCCCTGATGCTAGCCGGAAACAAGAGCAATCCTAGAAATATGAAGAAAGTCGGATGGGCAGCCATGCCTCCGCCCTTCAACCATGAGGCGAAGTAGCCCACGGACACGCCCAGCACCAGCGGAAAATAGCCTGCGACCAGCTCATCGTGACTATGCAATCTGCCGCGGTAACGGAAGAATTGCCAAACCCCGAGAACTACTGCACTGGCGTACAGAACGACACCGAGCACGCCTGTCTCTGCTGCTACTTCGAGAAGAGGATTGTGACTCGGCACACTAGCGCGATCAGCGTAGTTGCTCGTCAGGGGAGCGACATATTGGTAGAGTTCGGACGGGCCGTTGCCAATTCCCACCCCGCTCCACAGGTGGTCGCGTACAAGTTGCAAACTAGCATACCACAGCACAACGCGTCCCCCCAGATCTCCGCCCTCACCTTCCTCGAAGCGTCGCACGAGGACATCAGTGGCGAGTGGTGCGATGGCAAGCAGGGTAACCACCAGTATTATTCCGACGATGCCGAACGGCCTCATGGGCTTGTAGAAGAAGAACGCGAGCAGCACGAGCAGGAGCGAGATCGAACTTCCCCGGGACCCGCTGAGGGCGACGAGGCCCAAGGTGCAAAGGATGAAGAAAATACTGAGGACCAGATGGAACGCGCGGGTCAGGCCGGCGGAGCGCAATACCGGCCAAATTTGGCCGGGAAGCGTCAGGACCAGGGTCACACCAAAAAGATTCTCGTTCATATCCAAGACTTGCAGTCTCTCACCAAGCTGGTAACCGCCTGCGAAAACTGCCTGCAATCCAGCCAGGATGAGCATCCAGCCCACCAACATTAGGACGCGCATCAATCCGTCTATGGCTGCGATTGATCTGACCTCCACAGAAATGAGTAACAGCACAATGAATCCACTGGCATAGGCGACAAGTTCTTTCCGGGCCAGGATGAGATCGGGAGCCCAAAGCAGGGTGACGACCGCCCAGACAAGATAGAGGGCCATTAGAACACATACGCCGTTCCACTGAATGTGCTGCCGCTGAACGATGACGCTAAGCAGCCACGCCCCTAGCGCTAACGCCAGAGCCGAATTAGCGGCGACAGTGTAGACCAACCCGGACCGCAGCCCCATTGGCATCAGCGCAAGGAAGATCGCGACATAAAGGGCGCTCAAGGGCCGTTGGACTAGATAAAGAGCGATGGCGGCGCCGCCGGCGGCGCCGACGGCCAAGATGGGAGCCCGGGGATCGCCCCACAGGATCAGCAGCAACGCCATCAGGATGGCAAGCAGGACAGCCGAGCTCACATACATCAGGCTTATCGGGGATGGTATATCAGGAGAAAGATTCGACACCGCTCGTCTCCCTGCCTTCGAATCCGATTCAGCTGCGATCCAAAGATGGCGTCGCGACGTTCCAGGTCCGGCACCGGCCTAACTGCACTCCCGGAAGCGCCCTTTCCAAGGCTCGGCACACTGCCTCGAGGCTATGCTGCCGGCGAACGTAGGAAAGCGCGAGTTCTCCGCACCGCTGATTGAGCGACTTCGTTCGAACGATCGTATCCACATCGTGGACCAACTGAGTCATGGTTCGGCTAACGAAACCAATCCCCTTCTGCTCGATCACTCCTCCAGGATCCACCGATAGTGACACGACCGGAACCCCAACACTCCATGCCTCAAGCATGGTATTTGGGAACCCTTCGACGGACGATGTATTTACCAGAGCCTTAGCTTTCGACAGCAGGGCCATGACCTCGTTGTCGCGCTTGGGGCCGTAGAAGATCAGGTTGTTAAGTTTGCGGATCCGCTGTTCCAGCGCCACCTTTACCGTGCTGCTTACCGTGGGATCGAATCCGCCCACCACTGCGAAGCGCAGGCGGGGCAGCGCTTCCGCCAAATCCAGGAACAGATGGAGTTGTTTGCTTCTTCGGATCTTCGCGATCCAGATCGCATCAATGGTGGTCGTGTCGTATACGCGCGGATACTGGGAGACCGAGCGCACCAGATTCGGCACGTAGGCCGAGCGCTCCCGCAAACGCCGGTCGAGCGTAGCCAATTGCTGGTGATGCTGGACCGCAATCACGTCGGTACTTCGCATGCCAAGGCTGAATAGCGGAGCGTGGAACCATTTCTTCTGATCGTAAGCGGTCCACGGCGTGCAATGAACATCGTTGGCCAGGGCATATATGAAGCGCGTATCGCGGCGCGATCTGGCAAACAGGCCCATCAGCCAAATAAAATCTGTTGGGAGGCGCGCATAGAGAACATCCGGGCGCAACGTGTCCATGGCACGCCAGAATGCTGGGAGACTTGCCGGCAATCGCCACGCCGGTGCGGCAGCGATGCAACTGACCCCCGCAATCTTGCTGGGGGACTGCGTGTGCCCGTCGCCATAAATGAGGCTTACCTCGTGCCCCAGACCTGCGAGAGCCGCGGCAAGATGAGCTATCTGTGCTTCAGCACCGCCCGATGAGCGACTATCGCCGGCAAGGACCTGAGTCGATCTATATCCAGGAGAAACAAAGCACCACCGCAACGTCCAACTCCCACTCTACGGCGAAAACGCATTATGTGCTGGTCGTGACCTCTGACCGGAGGGCGCCGGTTCGGGTTAATTCCAAAGACCGGAGCGCGAATAGTTTTTTCGGTGCTTCTGAAGGAATTCACCAATGTCCCCAAATCGATACCGTGCATGCTTGCGCAGATGGACACGCGTCAGCACCGCATGAACATTGGTCAGGCTTTCAAACCGAGTAGAGCAACGCAACTGCTGGAGGGCATTGCCGACGACCTCGCGCCTGGTACTTCCCCACCGCACTGCGAAAATCACCTCGTCGGCTATCGCGGAAAGGAGGCGGGTTTCCGGTGCGAATGTCGGCGGGGCGTCAATGATGACGCAATCATAGCGTCCGCGCAGCCCTTGACAGACATCAACGATTTTCTGAGCCACAAAAAGCGAAGGTTGGTCAGCACCTGTCCGCCGCACCAGAAGATGGTCGCAATCCAGATCTGGGATCGGGCTAATGGGACCAGCGCTCGTATATTCGGGAGAAAGCGTGTGCTCGCCATTCCGGCGCGCCATTTCGAATGCAGCTGTAGTTGACGGATCCTTTAGCTCGTGCAGGTCACGGTCGATCAGGAGAATCCGGCGGCCAAGACGCGCCGCGCAGGCCGCGAAACTTGTCGCAAGCGTTGTCTTGCCCTCGCCAGGCACACTGGACGTCACGAGAATGATCATCGGCTTGGCACTCGGACCAGCAGGTTGGAGGATTGCTGCCACGATCGAATAGATGGCCTGACCGTATGCCGATGATAGCCCATTGAACAAATAGCGGTCGCTCTGGCGGCGGTAAGTCCACCGAATGTTAGGGACAAGGCCGACGCACGAGACTCCAAGGGCGTCAACTATGTCACGTTCGCTCCGCAAGGTGCGGTCCATGCGCTCGAGCATACCCGCGATAGCCCATCCGAAACCCGAGAAGGCGATGAGGGCGGCTGGAATAAAGAGGATCGGGTTGATCGAGCTTGGGCGCGTCGGCGCTCGGGCAGATGTGAGGACATGCGCCGCCACTGTCGCGTCCTGCTCCTCGGCCAAATTTTGCTTGCGCCGGAGAAGTTCGTCGTAATGGTTCGCCGCGGAAGCGCTTTGGCGCTCGAGAAAGCGAAGTTCGGCTTCGGAAGCGAGGCGGTCGGCGGCCTGGCTCTGCAGTGACTTCAGATCCTGCTCCAGCATCGAGGCTTGTGAGCGAATTACTTCGACCTCGTTCTTCAACCGAGCCTGCGAACGCTCATTTTCGGGGTCGCTTACTGCACCCGGTTCTGGAGCCGGCATATCGTGACTCTTGACCTGCTCCTCACCTGTGGCTGCGGTACCACGAGGCCTATCGATAGCAGCCTCTCTGACCGCTATTTCGGATCTCGCACGTGCAAGCTGCCGCCTCGTTTGGGCGATCAGTTCTGTATCAGCCTCGACATTGCTCATTCCGTGAACAATGCGGAACGATTCCATCCTCCCTTCCGCTTGATGAACCTCGGATTTGACCTCCACCAGTCTCTGGTCCAGCCAAGCCAGCAAACGTCTGGCCTGCCGCCGGTTCCGATCACGCAGCTCATTGATGTGGAGGTCCACGAATTGGTTCACTATGGCTGCGGCCCTTTCAGGACTCTCGTCGGTGTAGCTCACGGAGATCACGCGGGAGCGGCGCTCTTGATTGACCTTTACGCCAGCTCTGAGTTCCCCGACGGTGGGAACACCTGGCCGCGCATCACCAGCCTCGGCTTCTGAATCCGGTGTGGGAAAGATGCTTTTGATCGAGCCAATCAACGCCCGGAACCGTGCCCGTAATGTTTTGATGGAATTCCTCAATACCGAGGTTTCGTCTGGCGTTTCCGACTGAAAGTCCGGGTGATCGTAGAGGCTGGCCTGAACCGAGCGGATATGATCTTCGGCAGTTAGAAGAGCGATTGCCGTATCGATGACGGTCGGATCGACGGTTTCGAATATGGTCGACTGAGTTGAGTTCGCATCGCGCGGGCCAGGGTCGATCATGAGCTGAGCCGTTGCCGTGTACGAAGGCGGGACTGCCAAGGCGGCAATGAAAGTCACGAAAGTACCGAATCCTGCTATGGCACCTATTAGTACCGTGTGCCGCCTCACGATGTCGGTGAGTTTGGAAAATTGGACACCAGGATCCGGTCGCGAATCCGAATGCGCCGAACCGTCTATTCGAGAGTATCTCCCGCCTGGTACCCTAACGCGTTCCATGACTTGCGGCCTTCTATTTCGTCAGGACAACTTCGGAAATTTGGATGGCATGCTTGGCCTCCGATGCCGCGCCGTCTGGAGGAAACCGGTATTCAATTCCTAAGGAGACCGCGGAGGTGCGTCTTCATGCGTTCAGATGGTGTCGGCAGGCACAAAAGAATGAGACTTTGAGGAGTGGGATCGAGATCTTCAGGATCAATCCATGCTCCGTCGGGCCGAGCCAACCGGTTCACGAGCAAACGCGTCGGGGACGTCATGAAGACAGCAAGGTTAGGCCTACGGCGCCAAATGCTAAGCGTCGGCTGGATGCCACTCCTGTTCACTCTCGTGGCTAATGCAGCCGCAACCGAATACAAACTTGCGCCAGGGGACGCGATAGAGGTCACGATCGAAGGATTGCCGGAGTGGCATCACCGTGTCCCCATCGAGTTCGATGGAACGATATCTCTGCCGACGCTGGGGACTATCGAAATCGCAGGTTTGACGGCCGCAGAAATGCGGAACAAAATCGCAGCCGCCCTGCCGACACGACTGTTCCGGGAAAGGACTCCCGAGGGCCGCGAATATAGCGTTCTGGTTCTCCCTACTGATATCGCGGCAAGCGTTGCCGAATACCGACCTATCTACGTCGATGGCGACGTCTTGACGCCAGGCCAGTATGCGTTCCGGCCTCTTATGGCGGTTGGACAGGCCGTTGCCCTTTCGGGGGGCTACAGCACCATACGGGGAAGCCATGCCACGGCTGATCCTAACCAATTGGTGGACTTGCGCGAGGATTACAATCTTCACGCGTTGGAATATGTCAGAGAAACCGTGCACCTGTCCCGGCTGCAAGCCGAACTGAACGATGCAGATAGCTTCGAAGAGAATATTCCGGCAACCCAGCTGATTCCCGCTGCCAACCTGGCAAACGTCATTCAGTCTGAACTGAATTTGCTGAAAACCTCACAAGAAAGCTACCATCAGGAAATCGCCTCAATTCGCGCCGCGATGAAGCAAGCGGACGGGCAGATCGCAATTCTCGCTCAACAGGAAGAGAAGGAACAAAGCGGAGCACAGGCTGATGCACAAGAGCTTGAAAAGCTTACCACGCTGTTCGAGGCCGGCAACGTGCAAGCTACGCGCGTGTCGGAGGCACGCCGCGCGGTGCTGCTGTCTTCCACGCGCCAGCTTCAGACAATAGTGAACAAGATGGAAATCCAGCGAGGACGGGAGGCCTCAGCGCAGACTCTCAACAAGACTGCAAACTCGCGTCGGATCGGACTCCTTCAAGACATTAGAGAGACGAGCGAGAGACTGGCCGGTGCGGAGTTACGATTGAGGGCCGCCAGTGAGAAGCTTCGCCCTGGCGGGACGACTTCACCCTCTGAAATGCTCGGAACGGCTGCGGCGCCTGTGATCACGATCACGCGCAAAGTCGATCAGGATTGGCGCCTCGTCCCGGCAGACGAGCATACCGAGCTGTTGCCCGGCGACATCGTCAAAGTCTTGCTCCCTTCCAACCAGATGCCGGGTCCCGCAGCGGTGATCGGGGAAATAGATAAGACGCCGCAAAGCCGCCAGCCTGCCGAACAATCCGCTACGGTCCAGACGCACCAAAAACAAGACCGGCACACCACAAGTGCAAAGGACGCCTCCAAAAGCGAGTTTGACTAATGGGCGCGGCACGCGGTTCGAGGCAAGCGGAGGCGATCGCCGTGGTCGTCGGACAGCTCGGACAAGGCGGAACAGAGCGGCAACTCTATAATTTTCTCGCCCATTGTGATTTTACCCGCTGGGCCCCCACCGTCTACGTGTCGGGCGAGCTCGGGTTCTGGGAAGCTCCGATACGCAAGCTCGGCATTCCTGTGGTGCTGTTGAAGGGCCGCCGCCTGGATAAGATGCGCCAATTGCGTGCGGCATGCGTCGCCCGCAAAACACGATGCTTCTTTTCTTGGTCGTCCTATACCAATGTGTTCGCGCTCGCCTTGACCGGGCTGGGCATCCGACGCATCGGATCATTCCGCAACACGTTGTTTGCTGATCTGCCGACAGAATGGCGCGGCTTATGGTCTTGGGTGAGCGTGGCCGGCATCTCTGTCGCGGTTTGCAATTCCCGCGAGACCCAGGAGCAGCTCGCGCACCGCCTCGGCTCAAAAAGGTCTGTCGTCTATGTGCCCAACGTGGTCGAGATTTTCCCATCTGATCAGATAGCCAAGTGGCGTGCCGAGTGGCGTCGGCGGCTTGATCTGCGCGACGACGCAGTGTTGGTGCTTGGGGTAGGCCGACTAGCGCCGCAGAAGCGCTTCGACCGGTTTATCGACACGATCGCACGAGTAAGTCGGCACCGCAGGGTGCAGGCCGCGATTGCCGGACAAGACCTCGGTTGCCTCGGCGAGTTGAGGAGCCAAGTGGCGCGTCTCGGACTTGACGATAGAGTCCGTTTTCTCGGCAGCGTGCCTGATGCCCGAGAACTCATGTGCGCTGCGGACATTTTCCTGCTGTCTTCCGACTATGAAGGCATGTCCAATGTTGTGCTGGAGGCCATGGCCTCGGGGGTGCCCTGCATAGCCACGCGAGTGAACGGCGTCGCCGACCTCATCCAGAACGGCGTAACCGGGATCATAGCCGAACCCGAACCGGACGAGCTATCACGCCATGTTCTTCGCCTCGGATCGGACCCCGGCATGCGGCGCGAGATCGGCACTCTTGCGCGCACCTGGATCGAGCAGAAGTTCCAGCCGAAATCGGTGACTGGCCAACTCTGGACGTTATGCGCGGCGGGGAACGACGCCGACACAAGAGAAGGGATTGGCCATGCGACTCGCCATCTTCGTCGATCAGGTTTTCTGGCGCGACGGCGACACTCTTTCGACGGATGAGCCTTACATCCTTTTTCCAGCTAGCTTCATCGAGTCCGTCGACGAGATCATCTTCATCGGGCGCGAGGCAAGGCAAGCCGGGCGCGGGCCCTATGTGCTCGACCACCCGGGGATCACGCTATGCTCGCTCCCCTACTATCCGAACTTGTATCAGCTGTGGCGCCTCAGCCCGAGTACGTTCCTGGAGATACGTCGCCGAATTTCCGAGCAGGCGCGGAGTTGGGATGCGATCCTGATTGGCGGTCCAAATCCGATCGGGCAGATGATCGCGATGCAGTGCATTTCCCTCGGTGTGCCGGTGAGCCTCGTGGTTCGCCAGAACCTGATCCAGCAGATGGACACCCATCGGGGTTTGAAACGCCTCGCTGCCATGGCGGCCGCAAATGCACTTGATTGGCATTTCAAGCGGCTTGCGCGTAACCGGACAGTGTTCGCTGTAGGCGGAGACCTTGCTCGGGAGTACGGCCGCTTCACCAACCGTGTGCACGAGCATATGCCCTGTCTGATGAGGGACGCGCAGCTCAGGACCTTTGCAGAAATGTGTTCCGGGCCCAATCCAAGGCGTTTGATCTGCGTTGGCCGGCTGGCTCCCGAAAAGGGACATCACGTGCTTCTCGAAGCACTAGCGCACCTCAAGCAGCGCGGGGTGTCGTGCCACCTCGATATCGTTGGAACAGGACCGCTTGAGGCGGAGCTCAAGGCCCGATCAACCGCTCTCGGCCTACGTGACAACGTCACATTCCGCGGTTTCGTGCCTTACGGGCCGGCTTTGTTCGAACTTTACCAGCAAGCCGGAGCGCTCGTGCTCCCATCCTTCACGGAGGGCTTTCCGCAGGTCATCAATGAGTCGCTGTGCATTGGTCTACCCACGATCGCGACGGCCGTGGGAGGAATTCCGCTTTTCCTGAAAGACAATGAAACAGCCATGATTGTTCCGCCAGGCAACGTCACTGCGCTGGCAGCTGCGATCGAGCAAGTGGTATGCCGCCCTGAATTACGGGAGCGCTTGCGCAGCAATGGGCGCGCGCTGATGGTCGACAATACCATGGAAGCCAATCGCGAACGGATGATTGGAGCTCTTCATGCCGAAGTCTTCTCAAAAAAGATCGCCTGAATACCGGTCAGCGCTCGCCGACTATCCAGGAGCGCGCATCCCTGAGCAGCCGACCGTTGGCATCGTTATCCCGGTCTGCAACGAGATCGCACATCTTAGTGCACTCGCTTCCAACCTTTTCAGTCAGGATTATCCCGCGATCGCCGAAATCTGGTTCGTTGACGGGGGGTCAACCGACGGAACGCTACAGATGCTGCAACAGATGCAGCGGCGCGACCCACGAGCGCGCGTCATCGAGATTCCAGGGCGTGGCCCTGCGGCTGCCATCAATCTGGCGGTTGCTCGCATGCAGACGGACGTCTTCCTGCGTCTTGACGCCCATGCCCACTATGAACCCGACGTCGTCCGGCAAAGCGTCTCAGGGCTGCTCGCCACAGGTGCGGGAGGGGTGGGAGCAATCGCGCGTCCATTGCCTTCGCAATCGCTGGTTGGTCGTGCAATCGTGGCAGCACATAGAAGTCTCTTTGGGATCGGAGTTGCCAAATTTCGCAGAGAAAACGCGTCAGGATGGGCCGACACGGTCTGGAATGGCTGCTATTGGAAGTACATCGTAGACCAAGTCGGCCCACTGCGAGAAGATCTTTGGCGTGCTGAGGATAACGACTTTAACGAACGGATACGTCGGCTCGGCTATGGTCTCTATCTCTCTCCGGACATCCGAGCTTTCTATCAGCCCCGGGAAACCCTGTCCGCACTTTGCAAGCAATATTTTGGCAACGGATTTGGCGGCGCCCTCGCGTGGGTCGAGAATTGGCGCGCGTTGCGGCTCCGACATCTCGCTCCGCTCGCACTGTTAGCAAGCCTGTCAATTCCGTTTGCGGTTTCTTTATTTTGGCCGCCCGCGCTGCTCCCCGCAGCAGGCATGCTGTTACTTTACGAAGTTGGGTTGCTGTGCGCTACCTTGCAGGCCGCTTACACAGCGCCGGGCAGGCATCTGCTCCTCTTCCCGGCGGTGCTGGCGGCGGTGCACTTGAGCTATGGATTCGGTTCCCTTTGCGGACTCGCCTTGCACGGCTTTCGAAAAGCCGGTAGCTGGCGTTGGCTTCACCCCGCGCTGGTCCTCTTGCTTGGGCTGAGCATCTTCTACTTCCTGCTGCCTTCGGGTGCTGGGCAGGGAGAACCGGTCATATGGCTCGTGCCTAGTTTGGAACGAGTAAGCCAGGACGCTGCCCCCGGCGATCGGCTGAAGATCGAGCTTTATGCAGCTCGTGGTGAAACCGAGTCGTTCCAGGTTGGAATCCGTGCGCCGGGCACCGCCCTCACCAACGTGACGATTCAGGTCCAAGATCTGGTCAGCCCAGGCGACCGAGCCCGTATCGCTGCGAAGAATGTGACGCTTTACCGCGAACACTACGTCCATGTGGCGCGATCCAGTCCCGACCTGAAAGGGTCGAACCGACCGCTTGGCCCGGGATGGTACGCTGATGGGCTGATACCGCTGGATACCGAGGGAATCACTTTAGCGGCACAGGGCCATTCCCGACCTGCAATCCGCTTTTCCGTCCCTTCGCGCGCTAACCAGCCCATCTGGATCGACATATCCGTTCCACCCGGCACGCCACCCGGCCGCTATGGCGGCACCGTGAGGGTGTCAAGTGATCAGGGCAATGCTGTCGGCGAAGTCGTGCTTCATGTATGGGACTTCACACTCCCGCTTACCCCGTCGTTGAACTCAGCTTTCCTAATCTGGGATGCGAATACTCCGCAGGCCCAGGCGGAGTTACTGAAGCATAAGCTAATGCCGCGTAACGTGCGTGTTCAGAACCAAGCCTCCTTCGTTGACAGGTTCGGACTAAAATCCACCAATCTCGGCCTGTGGAGCAATGCCAGCATGGCTCAATGCGCGATGAAGCCGCCGCCATCGCTCGAAGAGGTGCATGAGGCGGCAGCTCAACACCATCCCGCCCTCCATCTCTTCAACTACACAGCCGACGAAATCGACCGCTGCAAAAGCCTCTATGGAACTATGAAAGCCTGGGCGCGCGTCCTGCATGAGGCAGGTGTCGACAATCTCGTTACCATGACGCCTGCCCCTGAGCTTTTTGACGATGGCACTGGAAGCGGGCGTTCTGCGATCGACATCTGGGTGCTTCTTCCCAAAATGTATGACAGCGCACCGGAGCGGATTGCTGAGGCCCTGGCAAAGGGTGATGCGGTTTGGTCATACAACGCGCTCGTTCAAGACGAATATTCTCCCAAATGGGAGATCGATTTTTCGCCGATCAATTTTCGCATCCAGCCCGGCTTCATCAGTCAGAGTCTCAAGTTGACAGGGTTGTTGTATTGGCGCGTCGATCTTTGGACAAACGATCCTTGGAACGATGTGCAGACCTATCGGACGGGAGGTAATGACTATCCGGGCGAGGGAATGCTTCTTTACCCGGGGCAACCCGTCGGGGTGGAGGGCGTCGTACCCTCAATGAGGCTCAAATGGCTGCGCGACGGAGTCGAGGACTACGAATTCATCGAGATCCTCAAGCGAAAGGGTTGCGGCGAAATCGGTGCGGAGATCGCGCGAACTGTTGGGGCCTCCTGGAGGAGCTGGACGCAAAACCCGGAAGCATTGGAGGCTAGCAGGCGGCAACTTGGATCCATTCTGTCGGGCCTTGGTGGTGCGGGAGCTGGCTGCCATGCGCATTTGACCGGCGATGAAGTCAAACTGCTTCGAGAAGCTGGATCGAGTACCCGCGGGCCGGCCGATTGAGGCACGACACGCTTGCGCAACGCAGTGTGTCCTGCATTGGACAAGGAAGCCAGCGCGAACGGAGTCCGCGCTGGCAAATCTGTCACACTAAGAAAAAGGAAGAATGGATCTGCGAGAAATGCATGTCTAGGAAGCCGATATTGCCATGGTCGCTGGTTGCGAATACGTCGTCCTTGGCGCCATCTCCATCAATGTCGGCGGGGACAAACGCCAGGTCGTTAAAATGCAGACCAGTTCCGTGCAGGTCGATTCTATCGATCCCAGCCTGCCAGTCCATTATCACATCCGTACCCCAGTTGGTTTCATGGAAAACAAAGACATCGGCATCCTTGCCGCCGGCAAGGAAGTCGTTGCCGTGCCCCCCCGTCAATTGGTCAGCCCCATCGCCCCCCTCAAGGATATCATTGCCGTCCCCGCCGAATAAGTGATCGTTACCGGATTTGCCATCGATCATCTCGGCAGCCGCGGTTCCGACGATCTTGTTTGCGCCACCATTGCCGTCGATCTCCTTGTAAGAGCCGTAGTCGGGTAGGCCGATGGGAACCTGACCAAGCCCGGATGAATCTCCAGACACGGGCCCAGATACGGGACCAGGCTCGGGCTGAGATGGGACCCCCCCCCCAGACAGCGCGGGCTGCTCGAAGGCGCCCAGATCTGGCGCGGATCCCACATAATCGTGGCCAAGGTCGATTCCTTTGTCGACAAGGTCACTCCCGTTCGCGAGATGAAGGAATTCCGTGGTCGGGAGTGAGCCGTCGGCTGCACGATGCCCCAGTGCCGTACTGTCGTTCAACGACACAAAATCGCTGGAGTCCACCTTTACAGGTAAGGTCCAAGAATTGTCTTGGCTCGATCCGGACGCCGCCACTCTTCCGATTCCGGCCGAAAGATTGTTGCGGAAGGTATGCTCCTGTTCCCAAAATCCATAATTGTATAGGCCGTTGTCGTACGCGGTATTGTTCTGGAGCGTTATTGGGTTGGAGGCGGAATTCTCGTCAAAACCGTTCGCATGATTCCCCCACGCAACGTTGTCGCTCACGATATGGCCACCGGAGGTGCTGCTCGTTCCCGCGCGAGCGCCGCCCAGCTTGAAGCCATTTCCATCACCAGCCACGCTGCCATCATTGGCGTAGCCATTGTCGAAGGCCCAGTTGCCCTCGATGACAAGGGGGGCAGCATGCGTGTTGTCATGCACGTTGAAAAAATCGTAGCCATCGTCCGAGTTGGCCCACGCTCGATTGCCCCTCAGCACGTTACCCGTGCCCGTGGTGGAGACCTGAAAGCCGTCCGCGTTGTCGCGATGCAGATCTTGGTTATGGTGTGAGTCGTTGTTGAGGAGCAGGTTGTTCGAGCTTGCGCCGAACAACACAATGCCCTTTCCCTCCCACTCGGAATTCCATCCGTTGTGATGGACGTTCAACTGCTCGATCGTGTTGGAATTCGATTGGCCCTCGATCATGAGCCCACCTTCAGGCCCATTCCTGATCTCAAGACCCTTAATGTGGTTCCACGACACACTTTCCATGTCGACGACATAGCCGCCGCTCATTGAGGATCCGTCCAGGATGGGTACCTCATTCTGGTAGTTTGTCACCGTAATCGGATTGCCACTCGTGCCGTCATGCGTGAGCCGCACTTCAGATGTGAGTTCATAGACACCTCCGCGCATATAGATCGTATCGCCGGGCTTTGCGATATCGTGCGCATGCTGAAGCGATGCGAATGGTGTATCCAACAGACCAGCATTATTGTCTGATCCATTCGGGGACACGTAGTAAGACGCCATTCTGTCTCTCCTTGTAGGTTTTATTGCCTTAGTTAATACAACCTATAGTTTAGTTGTAATTCCCTCAAAGGCGGTTAGTTATTGATTCGATTCTTCGAGAGTGCGAGGGCTGATTGGACGCCTAATGCGACAAGACTTTGTCCGCATCCAAAATTCCACAGAAAGTCGAAGAGGCGCGTCATCTCCATGGGAGGACAGCTCGAGCGGCTGCAAGGCCCCAGCCAACAGCCCGAATTCCAGCAACGCGACGCGGATGGCGTGCGCAGGGCCTCGCCATCGGCTCCTGCCTGACGTCCCGGCCAAGCCTCGGACATGGCTCACATGGCAGTGCGAGGAACTGATGCAGGAGGCCTGCTTCCGGCCGAATGCTGGCCGACAGAGCGACGACGGCGGTGCCATCCGTAATGATCTCAAACGATGCGGCGTCGAAGCAGTAATCTCGACAAAGTCGAAACGGAAGATTCAGCGCCCCGTCGACAAGCCCAAATACGCTCCCCGCAACCGCATCGAGCGCTCTTTGAGAGATCCGCTACGATACTCCGCCAGTCTGGATCTTGTGCTTGATCCACTGGCGCTCCATCCTTGCTCGTTCTCTAGAGTCTATGACGTTCTCGCCACGCTGCTGCCGAACATAATCGAGGAACGTCGCTACCGGTACGAACCAGCCATTCTTCGAGGCGAGGCGCCTTACGAGTTCCCTGAACCGCCAATTGAGATTTCCGTCCGTATCCTGAAAACCGGCAGCGAAATGCGTATACATGATGCAGGCACCGCCCTCAGCTTCCAGACGATCCTGGTTTGCTTCCGAAATGGTACGAATAAACGAATCGACGTTCGGCCCCTCAGATGATGAGAACCATTGTTTCACAAAGGGCCTCTCGGGATCGTAATATGGCATGAGAGGATAGGTCTTCATCGTATTTATATCCCCGGTAATGAAATTGCGTACGTAGTCTATACGATCGCGGCACAGATCTCCCCAAAAGTAAGGACTTTTTTCGCAATGACCGTAGAAGCTTTGTCTTTTCAGAAGGAGCTTATATGCTTGCCTCCTGATCCCGCTCAGCCGAGCATCTCCCCAATAGATATTCTCAGCGGAGCTGGCATGATTAGCCATGGTTCGAGGGTAGCCGCCAAACAACTCGCGGAAGTATTCAAGGCCATGCGCGATATTGGTTCGCTCTGAGCTATGGTAGGTCGCGCCGTGAAAGCCTATCTCAAATCCATCGCGGCGAAGTTCACGGATATACGCCAGATAAGCCGGATCCTCACACGTAGCTCCGCCCATCTTGGAGTTCTGGGATCCGCGAATTGGCCAAACAGACTTCGTCGTGAGAAGGCCATAGTCGCGCAGGCAGTCATAAACCTTCTCAAAATTGCCAGGAACTGCAAGGTCCGTGTCGTCAAACACCGTGAACACGAAGGACTTTCCATCTGGCCAGTATAGCTTTTCCATTCAAGACATCACTTCGTCCTCGAACGCCTCGGCAACTACCAGATCATGTCACGAAACCCGTGTCATCGCGCGATCGAAGGATCGGCCCGTGATCTCAAATTAAAGATCCGGCGTTTCCAGCCACGCGGCGCGTCGTGCAACATTCTCCCGGCATCTCGCAGCATAGATACTACAACGCTCCTGGATGCTCTAAACTGCTGGTACATTACTGTATCACCACCATATTTCTCCTTGTAAGCGCCGCCGCCGCCCCAATAGTGCCAATGTACACCTCGACGCTTCCAGTACTTCATCGCATACCAGTGCATCACCTCATTAGGCCGTGCGTTCTGGTGCTCACGAAGGCTGGCGTTTCCCCAGAAATAGGAAATGTCATTAAATCCAGGGAATATACCTGTCGCAATGCTCCGCCCGTCTGGATCGCGCGCGCGTAAGAGAAGTAAATCGCCCGTTGGATAGATGTGCCTGATAAGAGCTTCCACTCGATTCATGCCATATGTTGGCCGCATGTTCTGCTTGGCGAAGACGTCTTCCAACTGAGTAAAGTACTCTCCCGCAAACCCATCCGGCGCGGCTTCCTCGATAACGACTCCGGACTTGGCAGCTTTCCTGATGCAGCGCCTGCACGCTCCGTCCATGCGGGCGAAAAGTTCGTCTTCTGTCATCAGAAGGTTTGATCGAAAGGTACGGACGAGCTGCGCTTTGACTCTGACGTCTCGGAAGTGCTCCCCGCTCAGATAAGGATCTGAAATTTCCAGATGATGGCAGCCCAGGTCAGAGAAGGCGTAGCCGATGAGCGCGTCGACTGCATCGGCT
Organism: Mesorhizobium sp. M0166; assembly: GCF_040322255.1. Classification (NCBI taxonomy): domain Bacteria; kingdom Pseudomonadati; phylum Pseudomonadota; class Alphaproteobacteria; order Hyphomicrobiales; family Phyllobacteriaceae; genus Mesorhizobium; species Mesorhizobium sp. M0166. The sequence continues at coordinate 51,104 of NZ_JAMYTD010000038.1, forward strand.
CTGGACACCTCGTGCCTCAGATTGAATCCCATATACGGGGTCGTCCAGCCTGGGAATGGACTTCCTAGTATTTGGAAACCCATCCGCCGGACGATGACACCTACAAAAAATCCAACGGTCACGCCCGCGTCTTCAATTCGAGCCACAACCGGATCCCCGGCCTGGGTCTCGCAAATGAAATCAATCCATGCCTTTCGCTGCGAAAAAGTTCGGTCGCTGAAAGAATCGAGCAGCGGCCAATCTACGCCGGTATAGACCTCCCTTTCCAGCTTCATCCCGCCCGTCCCCATTCCGCCGTTACATGATACGACAGGTCTAGGAGACTCGAAACTCTGATTTGTGCGGGAACTGGTTGAGTGGCCCGTCCGTTGTGATTCCCTTGAGTTGCCTAGACTTGAGCGAGGTCCCAACATGGGTTGGACGGAGGGCCACCCGCCGGCAATATTGCCGTGCGGGGCAGCGGGATGCAAAGATGCAAACGCGTTGACGGACAAGAAATGGGCGTTGATCGAGCCATTCCTGCCGGGAGCGAAGGCGGAGGGTCGACTTCATTGCGGGCGGTCGTGGACCCATGCGGTGGTCGCTCTTGAGATGGCCGATGACGGGCTCGACGGCGGAGAGGCGTCGCAACGCTCGTTTGACGGCCTTGGTGAGGCCACGCTTGCAGCCGGCGACATAAACCTTGAGGGTGTTGTCCTTCGGTGCATTGTGGCCGCGATAACCGGCATCGGCGAGATCTTGGAGAGGTTGGCGCCAATCGAGCTCCCGATCGCGGGAAGGACGGTGGCCAGCGCTCTGACTCATCTCGGCACGTGGACCCTCGAAATCATCAAGCGTTCGGACGCCGCCAAAGGCTTCGAGGTCCTGCCACGACGATGGGTCGTCGAGCGGACTTTCGCCTGGCTGGGACGCAGTCGCCGGCTCGCCAAGGATTTCGAGGCCACCATCGCCAGCGCTGAGGCGTGGATCTTTATCGCGTCCATCCGCGTCATGTGTGATCCGAGTTTCGAGTCAGGCTCCTAATCTTACTGAGTCAGAAAGTCGCGGCTGCAAGGGGATTCGCGCTGGTCGCGGATTTGTTAGGGTGCTGCTTCGTGATCAGGG
>NZ_JAMYTD010000039.1:0-50265 GCF_040322255.1 Mesorhizobium sp. M0166
CATTCAACCCTCCTTCGGCTTTTCCGGCCGAAATAGAATCGAGCTTCGCCGCAAAGCGCAACCCAGATGTGTGAATGCGATAGGTGAAGGACGGGGAGAGGGGTCGCCAGCGTTGCGGCCAAGCCCCTTCTCCCCGTTCTTTACGGGGAGAAGTGCCCGGCAGGGCGATGAGGGGCAGCGCCACGATGGCAATTGGTGCTGCTACGGGATGCAGAGACCGCCGTTCGCAGGCCGATCAAATACCAACGAAGCCTAAGCCGTCGCCTTGGCCTTCCTGCCTCTGCCCTTGACGGGCGCGGGCGGGGCGGCTTTGCGGCCGAGGCCGATCGCCTTGGCGAGCTGCGAACGCGAGGCCGCGTAGTTGGGGGCGACCATCGGGTAGTCGGACGGCAGGCCCCATTTGGCGCGATAGGCGTCTGGCGTCAGGCCGAAATGAACGCCGATATGGCGCTTCAAGGATTTGAACTTCTTGCCGTCCTCGAGACAGATAATGTAGTCCGGCGTCACCGATTTCTTGGGATTGACGGCAGGCGTCAGCGGCGCGGCGACCGGCACTGCCGGTTGCCCGAGCCCGCTTATGGAAGCGCTGACGCTGGCGATGAGATCGCCGAGGCCGGAAGCCGGCAAGCGGTTCTTCTCGACATATGCGGAGACGATATGGGCGGTCAGCTCGAGCAGGTCGATGTCTTTGCGAGCGTTGTTGGTGTCGTCGATCAATCTATTTCTCCGTCCGTGGGGGTCGCAGAAATTCCTAGTCGGCAAATCTGCGCAATGCAATGACGCCGCACCACGTCACACATTATTTTGAATAATAATACTAACGGCAGCGCGGGATTAACAACCCTGAGCCGGTGCTCGATAATATCAGGCAATCAGCAATATCAGATAATCAGGGATTTGTCGCGCCACAGTCGAAATCCGCCTTCGAAGGCGCGTGTGTTGTCGCCGCGTCTGCAATCGGCGGGCAAGTCGGTGAGTTCATCGACATTGCCGCCGCCGATGACCACGTAATCCGGCTGCATGGCGGTGCGAAGCCGGTCGACGACGTCGAAGACGTATTTGCGCCATTTCTTCTTGCCGCGCTTTTGCAGGCCGCGTTCGCCGACATAGTCTTCGAAACTGCCGCGCTTCTTGTAGGGAAGATGGGCAAGCTCCATCGGCTGGGCGACGTTATCGACGATCATCGCGGCGCCCAGGCCGGTGCCGAGGCCAAGGAACAGCATGCGGCCGCCCTCATAACTGCCGATGGCCTGCATAAGCGCATCGTTGACGACTTTCACCGGCTTGCCGAACTCAGCGGCGAAATCGCAGCCGACCCAGCCCTTGCCGAGATTGGCGGGTTCGATCAAAGGCCGGTTGTGGTACGCCGGGCCCGGATAGCCCATCGAGACGACATCGTAGTGCAGCCCTTCGGCGAGCGTCTTCACCGCCGCGACCATCTGCTGCGGCGTCAGCTCCGGTCCGGAAGCGGTTCTGCGCTCCTCTGCGGCGGCGCTGGTGCGGATCTTGACGTGCGAGCCGCCGATATCGATCGCAAGCACGATCTTTTCGGCATCGGGTGCCGGTTGCTTTACTGCTTTCGCCATGGCCGTCGCCTCCCAGAAATCATGTCGCTGGATTGATCCAGCCGTTCGGCGGCCCGAATCCAGCCATGGCTTCGGCCGGCCCCCATGTCTTTGGCGCGTAGACGGGAGGCGGCGTGGTGTCGCCGAGCACCGGGCCGACGATGCGCCAGGCGAGCTCGCTGGCGTCCTGGCGGGTGAACAGCTGGCCGTTGCCGTTCATGGCGTCGCCGATCAACCGCTCGTAAGGCGGCATGTCGCCCTTCGAATCGTCGAGCGCGGTGAGCTCGACCTGTTCGCCGACCATGTCGTCGCCGGGTGCCTTGCGCCGGGCTCCGATCGAGATCGCCACCTGCGGATCGATGCGGAAGCGCACGTGATTGCAGTCGCCGGGCTTGATTGGATCGAAGACGTCGAGCGGCGGCCGCTTCAGCCGCACGATGACCTCGGTGGCGTGCACCGGCAGGGATTTGCCGGCGCGGATGAAGAACGGCACATCCTGCCAGCGCCAGGTATCGACGAAAAAGCGCACCGCCGCGAAGGTCTCGACCGGCGAGTTCGGCGCCACGCCCGGCTCGTTGAGATAGCCGTCGAACTGGCCGCGCACGACATCGTCCCTGGTCAGCGTCCGGATCGCCCGCAGCACCTGCACCTTCTCGTCGATCAGATCGTCGGCCGAGCGGCCGACCGGCGGCTCCATGGCGAGCAGCAACAGGATATTGAGCAGGTGGTTTTCGATGACGTCGCGGATGCAGCCGACCTCGTCATAGAAGCGGCCGCGCCCCTCGACACCGAAATCCTCGGCCATGGTGATCTGCACGCTCTCGACGTAATTGCGGTTCCAGATCGGCTCGAGGAAGGAATTGGCGAATCGGAAATAGAGCAGGTTCTGGATCGCCTCCTTGCCGAGATAGTGGTCGATGCGAAAGATCGACTTCTCGTCGAAGACCAGATGCAGCACCCGGTTCAGCCAGCGCGCCGACTGCAGATCGTGGCCGAATGGCTTTTCCACCATCAGGCGCGCGCCTTGGGCGGCGCCCGACTGCTCCAGCCCCTGGACGACCACCTCGAACATCGGCGGCGGCACCGCCAGATAGTGCAGCGGCCGCTCAGCGCTGCCGAGCGCGGTCTTCAGCTTCTCGAAGGTCGCAGGCGCCCGGTAGTCGCCGCTGACATAGCGCAGCAGCGATGCAAGCCTGGCAAAGATATTGTCGTCGATGCTGCCCAAGGCGTTGACGATGCCGTCGCGGGCGCGCGCCTGCAGCTTGGCGAGGTCCCAGGGATCGAAGGCAACGCCGATCACCGGCTCGTTCAGCGTCCCCTTGGCCACCATGGCGTAAAGGGCAGGGAAGATCTTCTTGTGGGCGAGATCGCCGGTGGCGCCGAAAAGCACCAGCGTGTCCGATCGTTCCTGGCTCATGAGCGTGCCTCCCTGTCGCCCGTCACGCGCCGGCCTTGGGTTTTTCGACATGGCCGCCAAAGGCATAGCGCATGGCGGACAGAAGCTTGTCGGCGAATTCGGATTCGCCTTGCGAGGAGAACCTGTCGAACAGCGCCGAGGACAGCACCGGCGCCGGCACGCCGGTGTCGATCGCCGCCTTCAGCGTCCAGCGGCCTTCACCGGAATCCGAGACCCGCCCGCCGAACTGCGTCAGCGACGAATCGGCCTTCAGCACGCCGGCCGTCAGGTCGAGCAGCCACGAGCCGATGACGCTGCCATGCCGCCAGACCTCCGCCACCTCAGCGATGTCGATGTCGAACTGGTAATATTGCGGGTTTTCGAGCGGGCTGGTTTCGGCGTCGGCGGTGCGCTGCCTTTTGCCGGCATTTGCCGACTTCAGGATGTTCATGCCCTCGGCATAGGCGGCCATGACGCCGTATTCGATGCCGTTATGGACCATCTTGACGAAATGGCCGGCGCCGCTTGGTCCGCAGTGGAGATAGCCGAAGGGCGCGGTTCCAGCATCCTTGGCAGGGACGGGCGAAGCGGCGTCGACGCCGGGCGCCAGCGTTGCGAAGACCGGGTCGAGATGCTGGACCGCGCTGTCGGGGCCGCCGATCATCAGGCAGTAGCCGCGCTCGAGGCCCCAGACGCCGCCGCTGGTGCCGACATCGACATAGCTCAAGCCTTTCAAGGCGAGGCGCGCGGCGTGGTCGACGGCCTCGTGATAATAGGAATTGCCGCCGTCGATGATGATGTCGCCAGGTTCCATCAACGCGGCCACCTGGTCGACGATCCTGCCGGTGATCGCCGCCGGCAGCATCAGCCAGGCGCTGCGCGGCTTCGCCAGCTTGCCGACGAACTCCTCCATCGAGGCGGCTCCGACCGCGCCGGCGCTCACAAGCGCGGCGACGCTCGCCGGGTTGATATCGTAGACGACGCATTCGTGGCCATCACGCAGCAGGCGCCGAACCATGTTGGCGCCCATCCGGCCCAGTCCCATCATTCCTATCTGCATGGTCTCGTCCTGCCTTACTTGAGGGATCGATGATCTAGTGGCGCTGTTATTGAAGCATGATCTTTTCCGAAAACCGGTCTCCACTTTGCGGGATCATGCTCTATCCGGTATCGCCGATGCCGACAGAAAAATCAGCGTTCTCCCAACCGTCGGCATCGGACCAGAAGAATGTGAAGACAATGCTATTGCCCGGAGCAAGCTCGGCAACCGGCAATTCCGCAAGATGGATGCCGAAAGCGTTCGCGGCGGTCTCGGTGTCATGGACGGTTGCCCAATTGTCGCTGCTCCAATGAACCACCGCCCGGGCCAGAAGTTCGATGCGCAGCGCCTTGCCTGTCGGCATGGTACGGATCTTGTGGTTGAAGCGCCATGCCCTGAAGCGCGACACCGTCCTGCCCTCGATATAGCGCTTGACGCCTTGCGGCGGCATGTCGAACACCGTGCCGTCGCGCAGCGACCGCAGCAGCTTGATGTGCTCGGAATGCGCCCAGACCAGCGGCTTGGCGCTGCCGGAGGGCCCGCCATGCCGCAATTCGCGCTCCGGCATGTCCGGACCATCCCAGACCTGCTCCGGCAGCAGGCCGCCCGGTCCGGCAGAGTTCTCGAACGTCCTGAGCAGGCTTGCCGCGCTGTCCTCGCGTCCGGCCGCCAGCTCGTAATGGGCGCGCTCGCCGACCAGAAGAGGCCAGGGCCGACCCTGGCCGGTTCCATCGAAGGGTGCGCCGTCGGCATGCTCGCCATAGCCATCGCCATTGTAGCGGTACCAGAGCGGGCCCTGCGGCAGTTCGCAGCGCAATTGCGCGTCGATGACCTTGACCGTGTCGAGGATGCGCGGATCGTCGGCTGCCCTCAAGCCGAAGCGGACCAGCGCCAGCGCATCCGGGCTAACAATCGCTTCGGCCGGCCGATCCGTATCGCCGGGTGGGCGGTTCTTGATCGGCACAAAGCCGTCCTTCGGCGATGCCGCGCCGGCGGTGTCGGGCGGGGCGATGCGGACATAATAGCCTTCGACGCCGGCTTGCTCGCATGCGGCGGTGCCGGCGACGTAGGTCCAGCGCTCGGTCTGATCGTTCCAGACATCGGCAGTCTCGCGCAGATAGTTTGCCGGCTCTGTTTTGCCGGCGGCATCGAACATGTCGGCAGCCGCAAGCAGCGCGGCGATCTCGACCGCAAGCGTGAACGGGCTGTAGCCGGCGTCTTCTTCCCAGCGGTCCTCGCCGGTGACCGGGCCATTGCGAACGACATAGGCGGCAGCGCGCTCGATCATCGGCATGAAGGAGGAGAGTACCGCAGCCGGCAAATGCCCGGCGCGGCGCAGCGCGTCGGCGAGCAGCAGCGGGAAGGCGCATTCGTCCATCTGGATGCCCGGCCAATAGACCGATCCGTCGAGCCAGGCGTTCTGCGGCCAATGGCCGTCCGGCTGCTGGATCGCGCGCAGATAGCCAAGGATGCGCAAGGCTTCCGCCGGGTCGCCGGCGGCGAGGAAGCCGCCGGCGGTTTCGACCAGATCGCGCGGCCAGACCAGGTGATAGCCGCCGAGATCGTCGTCGCCCTTGTTGAAGCCCCACGGGATCGACAGGCTGGCAACCGCGGCTCCCGCCGACGACCGGTGTGTAGCCAGCACAGCCGTGCTGAGGCGGTAGCTGTTGAGGCAGGACGCCGCATGCCGGTCCAGCGGCAGCAATCCGGCCTGCCATTGGCGCCATTTGTCGATGTAGGATCTGGCTGCGGGCCCAAAACCTTGCCTCAGGCTGGCGAAAGCCGTTTCCGCCGCCTGTTGCGGCGTCGTGCCGAAGCCGAGCGCCAGCAATATTTTTGGGTTCGCGGCCGAAAAGCCGATCTCGCCGGTCAGCGCGACATTGCCGTCCTCGGCCCTGCGGCAGGCCGGATCGAGCCGGCCGCCTTGACGAAGCTGCTGCCAGCCGTCGGAGACGCCGACATAGCCGGCCGAGCACGCCTTCCACGGCAGCGACGAGGCGAGCGCCAGGCAGGTGCCGCGTCCCGATGCAAACAGGACAGGCTGTCCTTCATGGTCGCCGATCCAGGCGGTGTTGCCCATGCCGGCGTTAACGAGGTGTGGAGCCAGCAGCGCGTGGACGCGGTAGTCGGCGGCAGCGCCTTTGAGCGGCGTGAACATGATCTCCTGCAGCAGGACGGGACGTTCCGGATCCGTCAGGATGCGCTTTTCGATCCGGTAGGTTCCATCGCTTGCGGTGTTGACCAGCCGGTAGGCGGGCACCGCGTCCTCGAGGGGTTCGATGTGATGCTCGGCGTCGCGCTTTTCTTCCGAGAAATAGCCGTCGGGTCCGGTGACGATCAGCCCCAGATCGCGGGTGCAGGCGCTATCGAGGCGGGGATAGTAGATCTCGTTGAGGATACCGTGGCTGATGGTGAACCAGATCGGGCAGGCCAGCGAGAGCGCGGTGCCGACGCCGCTCTTGGCGCTCGACGTCCAGCGCGCCGGAATGCCGGGTGCACCCGGGGCAAGATTCGCTGCCATTCAATCGATCTCCAGTGCCATCCCTAGACCAGGAGTCGAACCGGTTTCAATGATTGCACCGCAAGTTGATCGCCGGCCATGGATTGCTGTTGACAGCTTGTCGCCTATCTGCATTTGTCTGATAATAGATAAAAAACAAGATTGTGAGCGTATCAGCCATTACCCACCAGCCAGCCATTAACCACCAGTAAGACAGCAACTCACGGGAGGAGTATGACATGAAGAAAATATTCGTTTTGGGCGCCCTTGCGGCAATGCTCGCCGCAGGCACCGCGCTTGCCGACACCAGCGGCAAGAAGATCGCCTTCTCCAACAATTACGCCGGCAATTCGTGGCGGCAGGCGATGCTGGACAGCTACGCCATCGTCACCAAGAAGGCGGTTGCCGACAAGGTAGTCGGCGCCGCGGACGTCTTCACGACGGCCGACAAGGAAGTGCCGACGCAAGCAGCCCAGGTGCAGAACCTGATCCTGCAGGGCTATGACGCGATCGTGATCAACGCGGCGTCTCCGGATGCGCTCAACGGCGCCATCAAGCAGGCCTGCGACGCCGGCATCGTCGTCGTCTCCTTCGACGGCATCGTCACCGAACCCTGCGCCTACCGCGTCGTCGTCGACTTCAAGGACATGGGCAAGCAGGAAGTCGAGCAGATGGCCAAGTTCCAGCCGAAGGGCGGCAACCTGCTGGAAATCCGCGGCCTCGCCGGCACCTCGATCGACGATGCCATCCATGCCGGCATCCTCGAAGGTGTCGCCGCCCACCCCGAGTTCAAGATCGTCGGCTCGGTGACCGGCGACTGGGACCAGACCACGGCACAGAAGGCCGTCGCGACGATCCTGCCGTCGCTGCCGGATGTGGTCGGTGTCGTCGACCAGGGCGGTGACGGCTACGGCGCGGCGCAGGCCTTCGCCGCCGCCGGCAAGCCACGCCCGACCATCATCATGGGCAATCGCCAGGACGAGTTGCAGTGGTGGAAGGAGCAGAAGGAAAAGGACGGTTACCAGACCTGGTCGGCATCGATCGCACCGGGCGTATCGACGCTTGCCTTCTGGGTGGCGCAGCAGGTGCTCGACGGCCGCACCGACGTGCCGCACGACCTGCTGGTGCCCTATCTTGCCTTCACGCAGGACGATTTCGAGACCGCACTGCCGAAGATTCCGAAGGGCGGCGTCGCCAGCCACGAATACACGCAGGAAGACGCCATCGCGGCGATCAAGGCCAACATCAAGTGAGCATGGCACTATTGTTGCCGCCACAGATAACCGGGTATCGTTGAGGGATGCCCGAGGCCAATGCAGACATCATCAGGCCTGACGGCGCCGTAAAACCTTTCGGCGCCGTCAGTTTGGACATCATAAGACTGGACGGCGCCGAAAAACATTTCGGTGCCGTCAGGGCGCTTGCCGGTGTCGATTTCAGCGTTCGTGCCGGAGAATGCGTCGGTCTCGTCGGCCATAACGGTGCCGGGAAATCGACGCTCATGCATATGGTGGCGGGCACGCTTACCCCGGACGGCGGGCGGATCGCGGTCCGCGGCGGCGTCGAGGCAAGTTATTCGGTGCCGCGCGCACAGCAGCTCGGCATACGCTGCGTTTTCCAGGAACTGTCGCTCTGCCCGAACCTCAGCGTCGCCGAGAACACGCGGATCAACCACGCGTCGCTTAATGGCTTCGGCTGGCGGCGCAAGGCGGCCGATCTGATCGCCGCCAAGCTCGACGAGATCTTCCCCGGCCACAGCATCTCGGCATCCGACATCGTCGGCGACCTTTCCATCACCAGCCGGCAGATGGTGGAGGTGGCACGCGCCTTCACGGTCACGCAGGAGCCGCTCGAACTGGTCATCCTCGACGAGCCGACCTCCTCGCTCGATGCGCATACCGCGGGCCAGCTGCTGGCGTTCGTGCGCCGCTTCATCGCCGCCGGCAAGAGCTGCATCCTGATCTCGCATGTGCTGGGCGAAGTGCTCGGAAACGCCGACCGCATCGTGGTGATGCGCGACGGCAAGGTGGTCGCCGCCGGACAGGCCTATCAATTCGACCGCGACAGGCTGGTGACGGCGATGGGCGGAGCGGAGGCGCGCGAGAAGGCCGCCGCAGAGATTGCGAGCGGCAAGCCGGAGCCCGGTCCGCTGCGGGTCCGGGCGCGTCCGGCGCGACAGCAGGACGGCAACGAGCTTGTCGCCCATGCCGGTGAGATCATCGGCCTTGCCGGACTTGCCGGGCATGGGCAGACCGACCTTTTGCTGGCGATCTTTGCCGCGGCTTCGCGTGCCAAAACCGGCATCGAGGTCACCGCGCCGGTGGCGCTGGTTGCCGGCGACCGCCAGTCGGACGGCATTTTTCCGCAATGGTCGATTGCCGAGAACATCGGCATCCGTTCGCTTGCGCGATTGCGCAACGGCCTCTTGATCTCGCCGCAGCGCGAAGCCGAGCTCGCCGAGTTGTGGCAGCGGAAAATCGGCATCCGTACGCCCGACATGAACAACAACATCTTCTCGCTGTCCGGCGGCAACCAGCAGAAGGCGCTGTTCGCGCGGGCGCTCGGCTCCGACGCCAAGATCGTGCTGATGGACGATCCGATGCGCGGCGTCGACATCGGCACCAAGCTCGAAGTCTACGACCTGGTGCGCGAGGAGGCTCGCCATGGCCGCACTTTCCTCTGGTATACCACCGAAACCGAAGAGCTCGACAATTGCGACCACATCTATGTGTTCAAGAACGGCCGGATCGTCGCCAACCTTCGTCGCGACGAACTGACGGAGGAAAAGATCATCCAGTCCTCGTTCGGCGACGCGGCCTGAGATGACAGCGGTATCCATCGAGAATGGGCTAAAATCTTCGGCTCGCGCCACGAGGCGGGCGCGCATGCTGCGCAGCCTGCTGCCGGCACTGTCGCTGGCGCTGGTGCTCATCGCCATCGCCTGGCTCAACCCGCGCGCCATCAGCTACTTCGGTTTCAGCCTGATGCTCAATCTGGCGATCCCGATCGCGCTGGCGACGATCGCGCAGATGTTCGTCATCGCCGGCAACGAGCTCGATCTGTCGATCGGCACCTTTGTCGGCTTCGTCGGCTGCGTGACGGCGACATGGCTGAAGGACGCGCCGCTGCTCGGCGTCATCATCCTGCTCGGGTCGATCGGTGTCTACGCGCTGCTCGGCGCGCTGATCCATTTGCGCAACCTGCCCTCTATCGTGGTGACGCTCGGCATGAGTTTTGTCTGGCAGGGCATGGCCATCCTCATCCTGCCGAAGCCCGGCGGCAAGGCGCCGGACTGGCTGCTGGCGCTGATGGCCTTCAAGCCACCCTTCATTCCGTTCCCGATCATCGCCGCATTGCTGATCGCGGCCGTCGTCCACTTTGGCCTGATGCGCACTTCCTATGGCGTCATCCTGCGCGGATCGGGCGGCAATTCAGCTGCATTGAAGCGCGCCGGCTGGTCGCTGCTGCGCACCAAGATCGCGCTGTTTGCGCTGACCGGCCTGTTCGGCGTTTTGTCCGGCATGGCGCTGATCGGCATCACCACCTCGGCCGATGCCAATATCGGCAATGGCTACACGTTGCTTTCGATCGCCGGCGTCATCCTCGGCGGCGGCGAGTTCGTCGGCGGCCGGGTGTCGCCGATCGGCGCCGTCATCGGCGCGCTGACGCTGGCGCTGGCGGCATCGCCGCTCTTGACCTTCATGCACATTCCGCCCGACTGGCAGGTCGCCGCCAATGGCGCCATCCTGATCATCGTGCTGGCGGCGCGGGTGCTGATCAGCCGCAGGGAGAGGTGAGCATGGCCTCGCTGCGGACACTGCTCGCCAGACCCTGGATCTGGTCGTTCTTCGGGGCGCTGCTGGTATGGCTGGCGACCATCGCCTTCACCGGCGGCTATGGCGGCGGCGGCATGATCACGGCGGCGCTGTCGCTCGCCGTCTTCACCGTCATCGTCGGCGTCGGGCAGATGTTCGTCATCACGCTCGGGCCGGGCAATGTCGACCTGTCGCTGCCGGCCAATATCGGCCTTGCCAGCGCCGTCGCCATGAAGGTCATGGACGGCAATGATGCGATGATCGCGGTCGGACTGCTGGCAGCGCTTGCCTGCGGCATGGCGATCGGCGCCGTCAACTACCTGCTGATCTGGGCGCTGCGCATTCCGCCGATCATCGCGACGCTGTCGGCCAGCTTCGTCATCCAGTCGGTCGATATCAGCTATGGGCGCGGCTTGCAGATCAAGCCGCCGCCGGGCTTTGCCGATTTCACCAACTGGCAGGTGTTCGGCATCCCGGTGCTGGCGATCCTAACCGTGCTGTTCACCATCGGCGCCGGCATCGTTTTGCAGCGCATGATTTACGGACGCTCGGTGCTGGCGATCGGCCAGAACATCCGCGCCGCCTGGCTGGCAGGCGTCAAGGTCGGCCGCACCCGCTTCCTTACCTACACGCTGTCGGGCGCGCTCGGCGGCCTCGACGGCGCACTGCTCGCCGGTTATTTCCGCGGCGCCAACGTCGATATCGGCAATGAGTATCTGCTGGCCTCGATCGCGATCGTTGTCATCGGCGGCACGTCGGTGGCGGGCGGCAAGGCCAATGTGCCGGGGGTCTGGGGCGCGGCGCTGTTCCTGGTGCTGCTGTTGACCATGCTCAACACGTTCGGCGTCAGCGTCGGCGTCCGCCTGGTGCTGACAGGGCTGATCATCGTCGGCGTCATTACCGCCGCCGGTGGGCAGAAAGCGCTGCGCTGAGGCAAGGACACCCGACGGCGCGAGGATATCGATCCGGCCCGCAACACGTGGTTCCCATCCGCATGCCAGCGCTGTAAATCCCGTCGCGATATTGGCCAACATCATTGCATGAGGTTTGCGTGTCCGATTTCGTCAGCACTACAAGACACGGCAACGTCGCGCTGGTGAGCATCGACAATCCACCTGTCAACGCGCTGAGCTTCCATGTGCGCGAGCCGCTGATGCGGGCGCTCGTTTCCCTGCGCGACGAGCCGTCGGTGGGAGCAATCGTGATAGCATGCGCCGGGCGGACCTTCGTCGCCGGCGCCGACATCACCGAATTCGGCAGGCCGGCACAGCAGCCGGAATTGCGCGCCATTGTCGCCGTGCTGGAAACCATCACCAAGCCGACGGTCGCCGCCATTCACGGCACTGCGCTCGGCGGCGGCCTGGAACTGGCGCTCGGCTGCCATTTCCGTGTTGCCGACCGAGCGGCAAGGCTCGGCCTGCCGGAAGTCAAGCTCGGCCTGCTGCCGGGCGGCGGCGGCACGGTTCGCCTGCCGCGCTTGGTTGGTCCGCTGAAGGCACTCAGCATGATCGTTTCGGGAACGCCGGTCGGTGCGGCCGAGGCGCTCGCCGACGGCCTGGTGGATGCCGTCTTCGATGGCGACCTGATGGCGCAAGCGGTGAGTTTTGCGGCAGACATGGCCGCCAAAGGCGGTCTCTTCACGCCGGTGCGCGATCGCAACGATCGCCTCGACCAGGCCGACTTGCCGGCTTTCGACAAGCAGGCCGCAGCGCTTGCGGGCAAAGCGCGCGGTCTCGAGGCGCCGATCGCCTGTGCGCAGTCGGTCCGCAACGCCCTGACGCTGCCCTGCGACGAAGCGCTGGCGGCGGAGCGCGACCTGTTTCTCAAGCTTGTCGCCGGTGACCAATCACGCGCGCAGCGGCATTTGTTCTTCGCAGAACGTGAGGCGGCAAAGATTGCCGGCAAGGATGTCGTCAGGCGCAAGATCGCCCGGGTCGGCGTCATCGGGGCCGGCACGATGGGCGGTGGCATCGCCATGGCGTTCGCCAATGGCGGTCTTCCCGTAACCTTGCTGGAAACGACGCAGGAGGCGTTGCAGCGCGGACTGGCGACGATCAACAAGAATTATGCCGTTTCCGTCACCCGCGGATCGCTGAGCGAAGACGCCAAGCGCCAGCGGCTTGGGTTGTTCAAGGGTTCCACCGACTATGCCGACCTCGCCGATTGCGATCTGATCGTCGAGGCCGTGTTCGAGGAAATGGCGGTCAAGAAGGAGGTATTCGGCAGGCTCGATGCCGTGGCCAAACCGGGCGCGATCCTCGCCACCAACACCTCCTATCTCAACGTCAACGAAATCGCCGCTTCGACGTCGCGGCCGCAAGATCTCCTCGGCATGCATTTCTTTTCGCCGGCTAACGTCATGAAGCTTTTGGAAATCGTCCGCGCCGACAAGACTTCACCCGACGTGCTGGCGACCATCGTCGATCTGGCACGGCGGATCGGCAAGGTGCCGGTCGTCGTCGGCGTCTGCCACGGCTTCGTCGGCAACCGCATGCTGGCTGCGCGCGGTGCGGAACTGGAGACGCTTCTGCTGGAAGGTGCAATGCCGCGCCAGGTCGACCAGGTGTTCACCGATTTCGGCTGGCCGATGGGGCCGTTCGAGATGAGCGATCTCGCCGGCCTCGACATAGGCTGGCGCAACCGCAAGGCGCGTGGCCAGACGGCCGTGATCGCCGATGCGTTGTGCGAACAGGGGCATTTCGGCCAGAAGACCGGCAGCGGCTTCTATCGCTATGAGAACGGTTCGCGCACGCCGCTGCCCGATCCCGAGGTCGAGGCGCTGATCCGCAACAAGGCTGCCGAACGCGGCATTGCACCGCGCGCGATCGGCGCCGAGGAGATCATCGAGCGGACGGTCTATCCGATGATCAATGAGGGCGCCAAAATCCTCGAGGAAAAGATTGCCGCCCGGGCCTCCGATATCGACGTCGTCTGGGTCAACGGCTATGGCTTCCCGGTCGGCAAGGGCGGACCGATGTTCTGGGCAAGCCTCGAAGGCGTGGACAAGATCATCCGGCGGCTGGATCACTGTTACCAGCAGACCGGCAAGGACGTCTTTCGGGTGGCGCGCCGGCTCAGGCAGATGGCTGAAACTGGTTCCTGGGACGGCGCTGCCGGCTGAACTTGGGACTACCGAATCCGAGTGTCCATGATCTCGACAAAACGCGCGAACAGACCCGCCTGCGACTTTATCTTGAGCTTGCGGTAAATGTTGCGGCGATGGACTTTTACGGTTCCCGGCACGATGCGCATCGCCCTGGCAATCGATTCCGTGGAATGGCCCTGAAGCACCAGATCGACGACATGCTGTTCGCGCGGCGTGAGCGAAAGGCTCTTCCAGATGTGAGCACGTTCGAACTCGCTGACCGGAGCAATCGCCTCGTCTTGCTTCGTCCCAACCGGTCCGTCAGCCGGAAGGGTAGGCCAGCGCAGCCTGACGAGGCTGATCACCGCAGGCGCCATGTCGCGCAGCAACCTGGCATCGGCGGTTCCGAACGGCCCCGAAGCGCGCAATCGCATTAGCGAGACCACCAGCGCGTCCTTTCCCGGCAGCGGCACGAAGAAGCCGACCTCCTCCGCAAGCCTGGTCTGGCTGTAATAGGAGCGGTAATATTCGCTGGCATAGAAGCGGTCCGGCGCCAGTTCGCGCATGCGCCAAAAGCCTTCCTTGCGCTCGACTGCCGCATGGTGGAACGGATCGAGCAGATAAGGCCCTTCCTGATAGAGCGCGACGAAGACGTGGCTTTCGGCCGGCGAGAATGTCTCGAACAGCAGCGGCGGGCGTAAGGCGCCGCGATAGCCGAAGATCACGCAATGATCGAAGCTGACATGCTGGCGGAGCCAGGCGACCATTGCCTTGCCGAAAAGCTCGTCGCTCGTCTCCCGCGTCGCTGCGATGAGCGCAGCGAGCAGGCTGTATTCATCGCTGCGCGAAACGCCCAATTCATACCCCTCCAAACGAGAAAATAGACGAAATATACCACCTGGGAGGTATATACTAGCTGCCATTGGCTCTGATAGCGTTTCGAGGTTAGCTACCCGCAGGAGCCCGCAGCTTTGACCGCAGTGCCCGACATCGAGTTTCGCGGGGTCACCAAACGCTACGGCAGCGTGACCGCGGTCAGCGGCATCGATCTTGCCATCCCGCCGTCTGCCTTTGTCGCCTTGCTCGGGCCGTCCGGCTGCGGCAAGACAACCTGCTTGCGCATGATCGGTGGCTTCGAACAGCCAAGCGAAGGTGCGGTATTCATCCGTGGCCACGACATGGCCGGCACGCCGCCCTATCGGCGGCCGGTCAACATGGTGTTCCAGCAATATGCGCTGTTTCCGCATCTGGATGTGGAGGATAACGTCGCCTATGGCCTGCGACAGGCGCGGCCGCGCCTGTCGTCGCGGGAGATCAGCCTGAAGGCAGGCGAGGCGCTCGCCATGGTTCGGCTTGCCGGCTATGGACGCCGCAAGATCCATGAGCTTTCCGGCGGCCAGCAGCAGCGTGTCGCCCTGGCGCGGGCGCTGGTCAACAAGCCGGCGGTGCTGCTGCTCGACGAGCCCCTGGCGGCGCTCGACAAGAAGCTGCGCACCGACATGCAGATAGAGTTGCAGAACCTGCAGCGCGAAATCGGCATCACCTTCGTCCTGGTCACCCACGATCAGGAAGAGGCACTGTCGATGAGCGATTTCGTCTGCGTCATGAATGGCGGGCGCATCGTCCAGCTTGGGCAGCCGAGCGAAATCTATGACGAACCCGCCGACCTCTTCGTCGCCGACTTCGTCGGCAAGACCAATCTCTTGAGCGGCAAGGTCGTCGGGCTCTCGGGCAAGCTCGTCGAGGTGGCGCTCGCCGACGGCACAGTCATTGCCGCGCGCAAGCGCACTCCGCTAGCTCAGGGTGAAGCCGTTTCGGTCAGCCTGCGCCCTGAATCACTAAGCCTCGGCGCGCCCGGAAGCGGCCGGCTGGACGGCCTTGTCCGCAACCGGATCTTTCTCGGTTCGACCGCGGAATATGCAATCGAGGTCCAGGGCATCGGGACACTGCTCGCAAAGGCCGATCATCTGGTCGGCGGTGGAAATCTCTTCAAGCCGGGTGAACCCGTCGCCGTCGGCTTTACAGCCGGAACGCCGCTGGCGTTTCCGGAGAATAACGGGACCAACCAGAGGGAAAACAAAAATGTCGAAATCGTATCGTGACGGACTGCCGATAAGCCCTGAAAACTTCGTCGACCAATTGATGCGCCTCAAGCGCGGTTCCATCGGCCGCCGCGAGTTCCTTGGCCTCACCGGCCTAGGCATCGCAACGGCAGTAATGGCCCGCGAACTCGGCATCATGCCGTCGCCAGCCTTCGCCCAGGAGGGGCTTGGCGACCGCATGTCGATTGCCACCTGGCCCAATTATCACGACCCGGCGACGTTCGAGAATTTCAAGGCCGAGACCGGCGTTGCCGTCGAGGTCAACGTGTTCGGGTCAAACGAGGAGATGCTGGCCAAGCTGCAGGCCGGCGCCTCGGGCTGGAGCCTTTTCGTTCCGACCAACTACACGATCTCGACTTACAAGAAGCTTGGCATCATCGAAGCGCTCGATATGGCCAAGCTTGCCAATGATGACGGCTCGCAAGAAGACCCGCGCTTCACTGGGGAAGGCACCATCGACGGCGTGATCTACGCTGTGCCGAAGAATTGGGGCACCACCGGCTTTGCCGTCAACACCAAGAAACTGACCAAGCCGATGACGAGCTGGAAGGAATTCTGGGACACGGCCATGGCGGAGGGCGACGGCCGGGCCATGGTTCATGATTACCAGCTGACCACGATCGGCAACGCGCTGAAATATTTCGGCTTCTCGTTCAACTCGCTGAAGCCGGACGAACTCGCCAAGGCGGAGGAATTGCTGCTGAAGGTCAAGCCGCATCTGTTCGCGGTCTCCAGCGACTACCAGCCGTCGATGCGTGCCGGCGACGCCTGGATGACGATGTGCTGGACCAATGACGGGGCGCAGCTCCACCGCGACATCCCCGAAATCGCTTATGTGCTTGGCAAGGAAGGCGGCGAGATCTGGACCGACTTCTACGCAATCCCCAAGGATGCGCCGAACAAGCCTGCCGGCTATGCCTTGCTCAACTACTTGATGAACCCGAAAGTTGCGGTCAAGGAGCACCTGGCCAACGGTGCGCCTTCCACCGATGCGCGGGTCAATGCGCTGCTGCCCAAGGAGGTGCTGGACAATCCGATCCTCTATCCGGCGGTGGATCTGCTGAAGCCGCTCGAATTCGGTGCGGCTGCGACGCTAACCGATCCGGGCCGGGCCGAATTGATGGCACGCTTCAAGTCGGCTTGAACCGGGCGGGCCACAGGCAACTCCCCGGCGGACAGATGTCCGCCGGCACCGGGGCGGTTTTTTCAATGCGCAGCAATGCCCTTCGTCACAATCTCCTGACCGCCCTGCTGCTCGGTCCAGCAACCGCGTGGCTGGTGGTGTTTTTAGTTTTGCCGTTCGTGGCGATCGCCGTTTTCAGCGTCGGCGATCGGGCGCCGGAAGGCGGCTATCAGGCTGCTTTCACCTTGGCGCAATATGCCAATCTTCCGGCGCGGGCGACCGCCTTCTGGAACACCATGGTGCTGGCGCCGGCGGGCGCACTGGCCTGTCTTCTCGTTGCCTATCCGGTCGCCTATTACCTCGCTTTGCGCGCGCCGGAACGGTGGCGGCTGATCCTGCTGGCGCTTGTCGTCATCCCATTCTGGACCAGCCTGCTGATGCGAACTTATGCCTGGATGTATGTGCTTGGCGGGCGCGGCATCCCAGCTCTGCTGGCCTATGTCGGGATGGAGGACGTGCGGCTGATCAACACGCCGGGCGCGGTTCTACTCGGCATCGTCTATGGTTATCTGCCGCTGATGATCCTGCCGATCTATGTCAGCCTCGAGCGGCTCGACCGCCGCTTGCTGGAGGCCTCCGCCGATCTCGGCGCGACGCCGATCTCGACATTCCTCGGCGTGACGCTACGGCTGTCGCTGCCAGGTGTGATGACCGGCTTCTCGCTGGTCATGATCCTGCTGCTCGGCGAATATCTGATCCCGACGTTGCTCGGCGGCGGCAAGGTCTTCTTCATCGGCAACGCGCTGGTCGATCTGTTCCTGCAATCGCGAAACTGGCCATTCGGATCGGCAATCGCCATCACGCTTGTGGCTGTTTCCGTGGTCGTGCTGCTTGTCGCGAACCGCATTTCGACCCGGCTTTCGGGTGCCCGCCGGGTGGACCTGATCTGATGCGTGCCTTCGTCGTTGCGGTCTTTGCCTTTCTCTACCTGCCGATCGCGCTGGTGGTGCTGTTTTCGTTCAACGCCGGCCATCACGCCAGCGAGTTCACTGGCTTCTCTGTGCAATGGTACGGCAAGGCCCTGGCAAACCCGTTCCTGGTCGAAGCGTTGAAGAACAGCCTGTTCATCGCCACGACCAGCGCCTTGCTGGCGGCGCTGTGCGGCACGGCGGCCGCGCTTGGCCTGGCGCGTGTCGGCGCACGGACGCGAGCCGTGTTCGATGCGCTTTTGGGTGCTGCGATCGTCGTTCCTGGCGTCGTCATCGGCATCTCGACGCTTGTCGCGCTGGTCCAGCTATTCGGGGTGGTCAACCCGTTTGTCGCTTCACTGTGGCCGAACGACCAACCACCGCGTCTGGCGCTTGGCTATGGCTCGATCATCGCCGCGCACGGGCTGTTTTCGATGGCGCTGGTGGCGATGATTGTCGGCACGCGCCTCGGCAGCCTCGACCGCAATCTGGTCGAGGCCTCGAGCGATCTTTACGCCACCCCGCTGACGACGTTCCGCAGCATTGTGTTTCCGCAGATCATGCCGGCGGTGATCGCCGGCTTCCTGCTCGCCTTCACATTCTCCTTCGACGATTTCATCGTCGCTTTCTTCGTCGCCGGCGCACAGACGACATTGCCGATCTATGTCTTTGCCTCGATTCGGCGCGGGGTCACGCCGGAGATCAATGCCATTGCGACGATCGTTCTTGTCGCCTCCGTTCTGCTCGTGGTGCTTGCCCAATGGCAGTTGCGGCAACGAAAACCATCACACTGAAAGACAAAAAACATGATTCTGAGAGATCGCATCGCCGTGGTGACGGGTGCCGGGTCGGGGATCGGGCGTGCCGGCGCCATGATGATGGCCAGGGAAGGCGCGCTCGTGGTGATCGCCGACAGGGACCAGGCGGCGGGGGAAGCAACCGCTTCCGACATTCGTGCGGCCGGCGGTCGGGCCGAGGCCGTCGCCACCGATGTCGGCGAGGATGCGGCGGTCGAGCAGCTCATTGAAGGAACGTTGAGCCGGCATCGGCGGATCGACATCCTGCACAACCATGCCGGGATCCAGGTCGGCGGCACGCTGACCGAAGTCGGCGCCGACGGCATGGATGCCTCCTGGCGGATCAATGTGCGGGCGCAGTTCCTCGCGGCCAGGCTGGTCATGCCGTCGATGATCGCGCAGGGCGGCGGGGTGATCCTGAATACCGCCTCGAATTCGGGTGTGTTCTACGACCGCGAAATGATCGCCTACGCAACGTCAAAACATGCCGTGGTGGCGATGACCCGGCAGATGTCGCTCGACTATGCCAAACACAATGTCCGCATCAACGCGCTGTGCCCCGGCTGGGTCGATACGCCCTTCAACGAGCCGTTCATCAAGCAGATGGGCGGGCGGGCGGCGATCGAGAACTATGTCCGCACCAAGATTCCCATGCAGCGCTGGGCCAGCGCGGAGGAAATCGCCGAAGCGATCCTGTTCCTCGTCTCCGACCGCTCGTCCTTCATGACCGGCCAAGCGCTGGTGATCGACGGCGGCGAAAGCATCGGCTGATCCGCTACTCCCCGCATGTAGGAGCGGAAGATATCCTCTTGGCCTAACGGCCGGCGCCGAGATGTGCTTTCGTCTCAAGGAGAATGCGGCCAACATGGCTGGGCCGGGAGCAGAAATCGTCAGCGCAAAAGGGAAGGCTGCATAAATGGCCGAGGCCTATATCTGCGACTACATCCGCACGCCGATCGGACGTTTTGGTGGGTCGTTGTCGGCGGTCCGTGCCGACGATCTCGGCGCGATCCCTCTAAGGGCGCTTGTCGAGCGTAATCCCCGCGTCGACTGGGCTGCCATCGACGACGTCGTCTATGGCTGCGCCAACCAGGCCGGCGAGGACAATCGCAATGTCGCGCGCATGGCGCTGCTGCTGGCCGGCCTGCCCAAGGAGGTTTCCGGCTCGACCGTCAACCGTCTCTGTGGTTCGGGCATGGATGCGGTGATGATTGCTGCCCGCGCCATCAAGGCCGGCGAGGCGGAGCTGATAATATCAGGCGGCGTCGAATCGATGAGCCGCGCTCCGTTCGTGCTGCCGAAGGCAGAGACCGCGTTTTCGCGCAATGCCGAGATTTACGACACCACGATCGGCTGGCGCTTCATCAATCCGCTGATGAAGAAGCAATACGGCGTCGATTCGATGCCGGAGACCGGCGAGAACGTGGCGGAAGAGTTCGCTGTCTCTCGCGCCGACCAGGACGCATTTGCGGTGCGCAGCCAGGACAAGGCCGTAGCCGCACAAGCCAATGGCCGTCTGGCAAAGGAAATCACGCCGGTGATGATCGCGCAGCGCAAGGGCAATCCGGTCGTTGTCGACAGAGATGAGCATCCCCGCGGGGGCACGTCGATCGAAGCGTTGGCCAAGTTGCCGACGCCGTTCCGGCAAGGCGGCACGGTCACGGCCGGCAATGCGTCGGGCGTCAATGACGGCGCCGCGGCGCTGGTCGTCGCCTCGGAAACCGCCGTGAAAAAATACGGGTTGACGCCGATCGCCCGCATTCTCGGCGGTGCCACCGCCGGCGTGGCGCCGCGCATCATGGGCATCGGCCCGGTGCCGGCCACGCAAAAGCTGTGTGCCCGGCTGGGTCTAAAGCCGCAGCAATTCGACGTCGTCGAGCTCAACGAGGCCTTTGCCTCGCAAGGCATCGCCGTGCTGCGCCAACTCGGCATTGCCGAAGACGCGGAGCACGTCAACCCGAATGGCGGCGCCATCGCGCTTGGCCATCCGCTCGGCATGTCCGGCGCGCGCATCACCGGCACGGCGGCGCTGGAGCTGCGCGAACGCGGCGGCCGCTACGGCCTCGCGACCATGTGCATCGGGGTCGGCCAAGGCATCGCCGTGGCGCTCGAGAGATTGTGAGCAAGCGTGGGTTTGCCGGGCCATTTAATGGCGCGTTCCGCCCACTCAAATTTGACCATGTGGACAAAAGCCGGGCACCGCTCCATAGTTCCTTCGCCGATATTCCAGAGAAGAGAGCCGGCTCGACACGGCGCCAATCAGAGGGGCATGCAATGAACAACGGGAAGAGCAGAATCCAATCGAAACGCGACGGGCTTTCGCGCCGCAACGTGCTGGAACTGGGCGCGCTCGGCTTGGCGGCGGCGATACTGCCGGGCAGCGCCTTTGCCAAGACCAAGAAGCTGAAAGTGGCGGCGATCTTCGCCACGCCGATCGAGGAGCCGTGGGACAACCAGATCCACGTTGCCCTGCAGAAGGCCGAGAAGGAACTCGGCATCGAGTACAAATGGTCGGAGAAGGTGCAGACCGCCGATTTCAGCCGCGTCATGCGCGAATATGCGCAGGGCGGCTATGAGCTGGTGCTGGGCGATGCCTTCGCCGCCGAGCGCGAATCGCGCAGGACCGCCAAGCAATTCCCGAAGACCGCCTTCCTGTTCGGCTCCGGCGCCGGGCCGGCCGAGCCGAATTTCGGCGTTTTCGACAACTGGATCCACGAGCCGGCCTATCTGTCCGGGATGATTGCCGGAAAAATGTCGAAATCGGGCACGATCGGCGCCGTCGCGGCGATGGGCATTCCGGAAGTGAACCGGCTGGTCAACGCTTTCTTTGCCGGCGCCAGGGAGGTCAATCCCAACATCAAGAAGAAGGTCGCCTTCATCGGCTCGTTCTTCGATCCGCCGAAGGCAAAGGAAGCGGCTGTCGCCCAGATCGATGCCGGCGTCGACGTCATCTATGCCGAGCGCTTCGGCGTCATCGAAGCGGCGGCGGAGAAGAAGATCCTCGCCATCTCCAACATGTCGGACCAGTCGAGCCTCGGCCCCGACACCGTGATCACCGGGCCGGTCTGGGATATGTATCCGACCGTCGAGCAGGCGATCAAGCTGGTCAAGGCCGGCGTCTTCACCGCGCAGGATTACGGCGATTTCTCGCGCATGGCCAAGGGCGGCTCGTATCTCGCGCCCTACCACAAGTTCGACAAGACGCTGCCGGCCGAGGTCAAGGAACTGGTCGAGAAGAAGAAGGCCGAGATCCTCGACGGCAATTTCCGCGTCGACGTCGATGAGAATACGCCGGTCTCGGACTGAGATCCCTCCCCCTTAAGGGGAGGGTGGCCCGCAGGGCCGGGTGGGGTCCTCGGCGACGCGCTCCGTCGTCTTAAGTCAAAAGTCGAGGCAGCTGAGGTTACCCCTCCCGCCTCGCTTCGCTCGGCACCCTCCCCTCAAGGGGGAGGGATATCGGCGTCAACGCCACCAGGATCCCGCCTTGTCAACGCCTGCCCCTCTCATCGAAATGCGCGGCATCTCCAAGAGCTTCGGCGCCGTCAAGGCGAACGAAGCCGTCGATCTCAGCGTCGCGCCGGGTGAAATCCTCGGGCTGCTCGGCGAAAACGGCGCCGGCAAGACGACGCTGATGAATGTGCTGTTCGGTGCTTATGCGCCCGATGCCGGCGAGATCCTGGTGCAGGGCCTGCCGGTGGCGATCAACAGTTCGGCCGATGCGCTGGCCGCCGGCATCGGCATGGTGCACCAGCATTTTCATCTCGCATCGCGGCTTTCGGTGCTGGAGAACCTTTTGATCGGCATTCCCGGCAGATCGGGCCGGATCGACCGCGCCGGCGGGCTGGCACGGCTCGCCGAGATCGGCCGCCAGCATGGACTGACGCTCGACCCGGACCTTCCCGTCTCGGCGCTGGCGGTCGGCGAGCAGCAGCGGCTGGAAATCGTCAAGGCGCTGTTTCGCGGCGCAAGGCTGCTGATCCTCGACGAGCCGACGGCGGTGCTGGCGCCGACAGAGGTCGACGGACTGTTTTCGGCGCTTCGCTCGATGGCGGCACAAGGGCTCGGCATCATCTTCATCTCGCACAAGCTCAACGAGGTGCGGGCACTGACGCATCGCTGCGTCGTGCTCAGGCATGGGCGCGTTGCCGGCCGGGTCGATGCGCCGGCCAGCACCACGTCCTCGGAGATGGCGCGGCTGATGTGCGGCCACGAGATCGTGCCTCCGGCCAGGGGACCGTCGATGCCCGGTGCGGCCGTGCTGACCCTCGACGGCATCTCGACATCGCATCATTCCGGCATGGCGCTGCGCGATGTTTCGCTATCGGTTCGTGGCGGCGAGATACTCGGCATCGCCGGCGTCTCCGGCAATGGCCAGCGCGCGCTTGCCGAAGTGATTTCCGGCGTGCGAGCGCCCGATGCCGGGAAGATGACCATAGCCGGCAAAACGGTTTCGCGGTTCTCGCCGAGCACAGTCCAGGCGCTCGGCCTCGGCCGCATCCCGGAAGACCGTATGACGACCGGGCTGGTCACCAATCTGCCGCTTGCCGATTCCATGGTGCTGCCGCGCATAGGTACGGCGGCGTTCAGCCGCAACGGCCTGCTCAAGCCGGATGCGATCCGCGCCTTCGCCGAGGCGCAGATCAAGGCCTACGATATACGCTGCCCCGGGCCGATGACGCGCGCCGGGGCGCTTTCCGGCGGCAATCTGCAAAAGGCGCTTCTGGCGCGCGAGCTCGCTTTCGATCCGAAGGTGCTGATCGTTTCGCAGCCGACGCGCGGCCTCGACATCGGCGCGGCGCGCTTCATCCACGAAAAATTCCTCGACATGCGCGCCAAGGGCTGCGGCATCATCGTCATCGGCGAGGATCTGGAAGAGTTGCTGATGCTCTCGGATCGTATCGCGGTGATGTATGAAGGCCGCATCGTCGGCACGCTGGACAGCGCAGATGCCAGCGTCGCCAGACTTGGGTTGATGATGACCGGGGCGGAGGGAAAGGCTTGATGTTCCGTCTCGAGGCTCGCACCTCAACGCCCGCCTGGTTCAATCTGGCGCTGCCGCTGCTCGCCATCGGGGCGACGCTGATCCTGTGCAGCGGCCTCATCGCATTGGCCGGCGCCGGCGTCGTCGAGGCTTATGGTGTGATGTTTTCGGCGTCGTTGGGCGACAGCTACGCCGTCACCGAAACGCTGGTGCGTGCCACCCCAATGATCTTCACGGGGCTGGCTGTGGCCGTCGCTTTCCGCGCCAAATTCTGGAACATCGGCGCCGAAGGGCAATTGCTGGCCGGTGCGGTGGCGAGCTGTGCGGTCGGTGCAATCCCGATGCCGGGACCGCTCGCCATGCTGCTGATGGCGCTGGCGGGTGCCGCCGCCGGCGCGGCCGTCGCCCTGATCCCCGCGACGTTGCGGGTGAAATTCAGGGTCGATGACGTGGTCAGCTCGCTGCTGCTCAATTCGGTCATTTTCTACGCACTGATGGCGCTGATCGAGGGGCCATGGAAGGATAGTTTCAGCGGCTACCCGATCTCGCCGCCGATCGAGGATACGGCCAATTTTCCGGTGCTGCTCGAAGGCACGCGGCTGCATCTCGGCGTCGTCGCGGCGCTGGTCGCAGCACCCCTGATCTGGTTCGTCGTCGCGCGCACTACGCTCGGCTTCCGCATCAGGGTCACCGGCGAAAACCCCGAGGCTGGGCGCTATGGCGGCATCAATGTCGAGCGGGTGCTGATTTCGACGGCGCTGCTGTCCGGCGCATTGGCCGGCCTTGCGGGCGTCGGCGAGGTCGGCGGCGTGCATTTCCAGGTAATGAGCGACATCTCGCCGGGCTATGGCTATTCCGGCATCGTCGTCGCCATGCTGGCAAGGCTCAATCCGCTCGGCGTGGTGCCGGCGGCGATCTTCCTTGCTGCCGTCATGACCGGCGCCGAGGCGATGTCGCGGGCGACCGGCGTTCCGGCCTTCCTCAGCGACGTTATTCAGGGAACGGCGCTGCTCGCCATGCTGGTGGCGCTGCTGTTCACCGCCTATCGCATCCGCCGCGTGGGAACAGCCAAATGAGCGTGGTGCTGGAGCAAATCTTCCAGGTCGGCTTCCTGGCCGCGATCATTCGCATCGCCACGCCGCTTGCCTTCGCGACGCTGGGCGAAATGTTTTCCGAACGCGCCGGCGTGCTCAATCTCGGCATCGAAGGCATCATGCTGTTGTCGGCGATGACCGGCTTCACCGCGGCGAGCCTCAGCGGCAGCCTTTGGCTCGGCGTGCTCGCCGCCGTGCTGACCGGGGCGCTGATGGGCGCCGTGCACGCGCTGTTCACGGTGGCGCTCGGCCTCAGCCAGCATGTCTGCGGCATCGGCGTGACGCTGTTCAGTTCAGGCCTTGCCTACTTCCTCTATCGGCTGATCTTCGGCCAGCAATCGGTGCCACCGAACATCAAGGGGTTCGAGACGCTGCCGATCCCGATCCTGTCCGACATTCCGGTGCTTGGGCCGGCGGTGTTCAACCAGTTTTCGCTGGTCTACATGGCGATGCTGTCTATTCCCCTGGCCGCCTTCGTGCTCTACCGCACGCCATGGGGCCTGTCGGTTCGCATGGTCGGTGAAAACCCGCGTGCCGCCGATTCGGCCGGCGTCAGCGTCATCGCCACGCGCTTCCAGGCGGTGATCCTCGGCGGTGCCTTGATGGGGCTGGCCGGTGCCTTCCTGTCGATGGCGCAGTTCAACGCGTTCACCTTCGGCGTGGTTTCGGGGCGTGGCTGGGTGGCAATAGCGCTCGTCGTTTTCGGCCGCTGGGATCCATGGCGATCGGCAGGCGCGGCACTGCTGTTTGCCTTCGTCGATGCCTTGCAGTTGCGTATGCAGGCGAGCGGGCTTGGCCATATCCCCTACGAGGCCTTCCTGATGCTGCCGTTCATCTTCACCATCGTCGCTATGGCGGTGATGTCGCGCAATGCGGTGGCCCCGTCGGCGCTGCTCAAGCCGTTTAGGCGCGAAGAGCGGTAGCGGCGCTTCGCCTCTCACATAGCGGTAAAGCCGTTGTCGACGAACAGATGGGCGCCGTTGACGAAGCTGGCCTCGTCGCTGGCCAGGAACAGGGCTGCCTTCGCCACCTCTTCCGGCTCGCCGATCCGCCCTTGCTGCGCAGCCATTGCCGCGTCGGAGACATCGACGCCGAGTTTGTCGAGATCGGCGACCTCGCGCAGGCCGTGCGGTGTCCTGATGAAGCCTGGACAGACCGCATTGCAGCGGATGTTGCGGTCGCGGAATTCGACGGCAATGGCGCGCGCGAACATGTGGCAGGCGCCCTTGGTGGTGTCGTAAAGCACCTCCATCGGCGTCGCCGCCACCGCCGAGATCGACGAAGTGCAGACGATGGAACCGCCGCCGGCGGCGATCATGCCGGGCAACACGGCGCGCGTCATCAGGAACATCGAACGCACATTGACGGCATGCAGCCAGTCCCATTCCTGCAGCGTGGTCTCCAGGAAGGGTTTGATAACGATGGTGCCGGCGTGATTGAACAGAACCGTGACCGGGCCGAATTTTTCCATCACGCCCGTCACCGCCGCTTCGACCTGCGCCTCATCCGATACGTCGGCGACCCAGTGTTCGGCGACATGGCCGCGTTGCCTGATTGCCGCTGCGGTGGCAGCGGCGGCTTCCCCGTTGCGGTCGATAATCGCCACCTTGGCGCCCTCGGCCGCGAAAAGCTCCGAGGCCGCACCGCCCATTCCCGTCGCGCCGCCCGAAATGATGGCGACCTTGCCAGCCAGTCTTGTGCCCATGTTTTGCTCCTTGCTGCCTTGCCGTGACGTCGCGGCTTTCCGCTGAAGCAGCGATGCTATCCCGCATCCGTGGGATGGCCAAGGAGCCACAGACACATGGACTTGACGTTTTCTGCCGCTACCCCGGCGTGCCTCAAAAGGGAGCGCTAAGCAGTAAAAGCACTAATTTGTCCGCCGTTTGGAGAAAATTGTTCTAAGGATCGCACGAAAATAGCACTCGACAAAGTCTACTGATTTTATAGATTAAGCGCCGAGACGGAGGTCGATATGTCCTATAGCCAGAACGCTCAGACTGCCCGCAAAGGCCAAAGGCTGGGTTCCGACCAGGTGTGGCGGCCGGCCTATGCCGGCGCTTTCGCCTATCTCGTCTTTGCCCTTGCGTTTGTATTCACCGGGGCAGTGGTACTGGGGCTGATCCCCTGATTATTGAGGCTTTGATCGTCGAGGCCTCCTCGGGATAGCGGCCTGCCGTTTGCAGAAATTCCGGAGTTGATGAACCGAATGCCGGTGCGCTTTTGCGCGCCCTGATTCCAACGTGATGGAGGAGATGGCAATGCCGATCGAGTTCACGCATGTTCCCGGTAAGATCCACGCCGCCGACGCCAGCTTTTTCTACGACTTTGTCGAGACCGCGACGAAGCTGTCACTGATCGAGGATGCCGGATTCCAGAGGATCGTCATCGACGACCAAGCCGGACTGCTGACCAATATGGACCTTGCCGCCCAGACGCTGGACCGGACCTCCTCCCTCGAAGTCGTGCTAACGCATTGGGCGGGCGTGATCGAACCAACCGTGGCGGCGCGGCAGCTCGCTGCCCTCGACCAGAGAAGCGGTGGCCGGCTGTCGCTCAGGATGCTCAGTGAGCCGCTGAGCGACGACGATGCCGAGACGCGTCCCGCCGGCCACACAGTGGTCTGGCAACGCATCGACGAATATCTGGTGCTGCTGAAGCGGTTGTGGTCAAACGACATGCCGTTCGACCATGAAGGCACCTTTTACAGCATCAAAGGCGGCTATGTGCCGCGCAAGGGGCCGCATGGTGCCGATGTGACCATCCGCATGGGTGGGCAGTCGGGCACTGCGCTCAGGGTCGCGGGCCGGCATGCGGACGTGTTCGAGTTGGCGCCGGGCTCGCTTGCAGAAATCCGCCAGTCAATGGAGCGCGTACGCCGCGCCGCCGCCGAACACGGCCGGGCCGGCAAGCTGCGTTTCGCGCTTCCCGTCCGAATCCGTACGGAAGACCGAATCCGTTCGGAAGATAGGCCGGCCGCTTCCTGCCAGAAGGCGCTCGAACTTGCCGGGCCGCCGGCGCAGGTCGCGCTGTCGCTGCTTTCCTACGCCGCTTTGGGGATCAAGGAGTTCATGATCGTCGGCGTCGACAGGCCACGCGAGATTGCGACCGCCGGCCGCGAGGCGATCGCACTGCTGTGCAATTCGCTGGCACGGCGCGAGGCCGATGTCCCTCAGCCGGGGGCGTTTGCGTCACGCGCGACACAGGGAGCACGCGCCGGTTGAACGCTGGTCATCTCAGGACCCGTCCGACGATCTCGCCGAATGCCGACGGGTCGAATGCCGGCAGGATCAGCGGCTCGACGAAACCATCGCGCCGGGCCGTAAGTACATATTGCAGCATGGCTTCGTTATCAGGCATTTCGAAGACCTGGACGAAATCATAGGCGCCGAGGGTGGCATAGAAGGCGACCGACCGTCCGCCGAGTGCTGCAACGCGCTCCTCGCTGACCTTTCTGCGATCGGGGCTGCCGGCCAGCTCTGCCAGCCCTTTATCGGTCAGCCGCATCAGCGACACGTACAGGCGCTTGGTCGCCACCTTGTTGCTAGTCTCCTCGGACATATCAGCGCCCCTTGCCCGGTAATTGCGACAGTGCCGCAATGACGGCGGTCGAATCGGTCAGCGCGCCGAAGATGCCGTTTTCGACCGTCACCATGTGCAGCGCGGCCTCATGCGCATATCTGTCGCCGCTGGCGCAGGCATCCGAGATTGTCAGGCACTGGAAATTGCGGTCGCAGGCCTCGCGCAAGGTCGTGTGCACGCAGACGTCGGTCGTGCATCCCGAAAACAGGAGATGCGTGATGCCTTGCGCGCGCAGCACATGCTCGAAATCCGTGTAGGTGAAGGCACCGTTGCAGGTTTTGTCGACGACGATGTCCTCAGGCGCCACCTCGATCTCGGCAACGATCTGGAAGCCGGGGCTCGAACGCAGCAGAATTTCGGTTCCTTCGAGGCCTGCCCGCTTGCGCCGCCATTTCTCATAGGGCGTCATGTCGGCCATATCCGCCCGATAGCCTTGCCTGGTGTGGATGATCCTGAGGCCGGCCGCCCGCGCGGCCGCAATCAGACGGTTCACAGTCGGCAGAATGGCCCGCAGCGGGCCAGGATCGGAGCCCTGCCTGGCGAAATAGCCTGTCGTCGACAGGAAATCCTCCTGCAGATCAATGACGATGAGCGCAGTGGTTTCGGCAATCAGCCTGCCGTCATAGGGAAAGTCGAACGGTTCTGCCTTGATCATGATGACTCTCGTAGAATTCAGGATATCGAGGCTTCGTTCGGCAGGACGCCGACGGCGGAGGGATGTATGCGGCAATCGACGACCTGTCCGGGCGCGGCGGCGATAGCCGCTTCCGAGCGCAGCGTCGCGACCATCTCTTCGCCCGCCGCCGTCCTGAGCAGGATGCGTTCAAGCGCGCCGACAAAGGAATTCTCGACGACCATCGCCCGAAAGCCGATCTCGTCACCCGTTGCCTGGCCAATGCGGATGTCCTCGGGCCGCACCCACACAGTCAGGATATCGCCGGGCCGCTCGCGGCGGCCCTTTCCCTTCGGAAACCCGAAGCGCGTGCCGAACGCCTCGATCATCGTTTCGTCGTCGTCGGCGCAGTGCCCCGACAAGAAGTTGTTTTCGCCCAGGAAGCCGGCGACAAAACGCGTCGAGGGTTTCTTGTAGAGCTCGCGCGGCGGCCCGACTTCAACGATCCGGCCGTGGTTGAACACCGCGATCCGGTCGGACATTGCGATCGCCTCTTCCTGGTCGTGGGTGACGTAGACGAACGTCACCCCGGTCTCGCGATGCAGCCGCTTCAACTCCTTTTGCATCGCTTCGCGCAGCATACGGTCGAGCGCCGAAAGCGGCTCGTCCAGAAGCAGGATCCGCGGCCCGAAGGCCAAAGCGCGGGCTATGGCGACGCGCTGCTGCTGGCCGCCGGACAATTCGCGCGGCTTGCGCTCGGCAAGATTGTCGAGGCCGACCAGCGACAGCATCTCGGCAACCCGTGCGGCTATCTTCGCCTTGTCCCATTTGCGGACGCGAAGCGAGAAGGCGATGTTGTTGGCGACCGTGAGATGCGGAAACAGCGCATAACCCTGGAAGACGAAGCCGAAATTGCGGTCCTCGGGGTCGACGTGGGTTATGTCCGTGCCATCGAGGCGAATCGCCCCTTTGGTCGGCGTGGTGAAGCCGGCCAGCGACATCAGCAAGGTCGTCTTGCCGGACCCGGAAGGCCCGAGCAAAGTGACGAACTCTCCCGCTTCGACCGAGAGGTTGATCCCGGTCAATGCGGTGACCTTGTCATAGGTCTTTGTCAGATCGTCGATGACCAGCAACGCCATCAGTTCGAGACCATATCAGATCGGGTCCCTGATCAGCGGCGCGGTCGAGCAATGCAGGCCGCCGCCGCCGAGCTCGACCGTCTCGTAATTGCAGGTCAGCACGGTGATGCCGGCGGCGTCGAGCCGGTCCGACAGGCGCTGCGAGCGGCTGCCATGCATGATCACGCGACCGGGCGCGACGGCCAGGCAGTTGAGCGACATTGCGCTGTCCTCGGGAGGCAGTTCGATCATTTTGATGTCGCGCTTCTGCAGATATTCGATGAATGGATAGGGCAGTTCGTTGACGTTGACGATCGCCGTCTCGACATCGACCATGATGAAGGCGCCGTCGATGTGAATGCGGTATCCGGGCATAGGCACCTTGATCAGCTCCACGCCCAGCCCGGCGAGGATGCTCTCGACCTGCCGCACGCCTTCCGGGTTGCAGGCGATGCTGACCGTGCAAACGGCGGTCTTGGCGTCGATGAAGGCAAAGCCGCCGCCTTCGAAGACGGCGGAGCCGTGGATGGTGCCGAGGATCGGGCAGCCGGCCTTGGCCAACGCCCGGGTCACCGGCAGTTCCTCGCCGCGGCGCACCCGCCGCGCCAGGCGCGTGACGATGGCGCCGCCCGGAACGCCGATGACGCTGTCGCGCGTATAGATCTGTTTCATCGCTCCGGGAGCGGCCCTGTCAACGAGAATGACGTCGACGCCTTCCGCACGCAGCAAATTGGTGAACTCGTCATGGGCGCGCTGCATGGCGGGCAAATCGGGCATTGTGCGGCCCATCCAGTACCAGCCTTTCTCCGGATCGCCGAAGCCGCCGACTTCGGGCATCGGCTTGTTTTCGACGACGGAGAGCTCGTCGCCGGGCCGGTGCATCAGGACGGCACGCAAGCGGCCGACATCGTTCGAACAGCCCCAATGGCGCCCCCATACCGGGATCTGTTCCTCAGCCGTATCGAAGCCCGGCTCAGGGACGGAGCCGAATATGCTGAAGAACTTATTCTCCCGGTACTCGTTGTCGCTCATTGCGGTGCTCATTGGTCTTCCTTTCCTCGATTGTTCCCGGCGACCGGGTGCTTGAACTAGGATTTCTGTTGCCGGCGTTCGGCCAGCGCGCGTGCGGTAAGCGCCAGCACCGTTATGACGAGCAGGACGGTGGCTATCGCCGCCAGCGCCGGATCGACCGCATCCTGGATGCTGGTCCAGATGCGGCGTGGCAACGTGACGACGGCGCGCCCGGTGATGAAAAGCGTCACCGTGATCTCGTCCCAGGAGGCGACGAAGGTGAGCAGCGCGCCCGCGGCAACGCCAGGCACGATGTTCGGCAAGATCACCTTGCCGAACACGGTCATCGGCCTGGCGCCGAGGCTTCTGGCGGCCTGTACCAGCTTCTGATCGAGATTGGAGAGCGAGGCACCGATCGCCAGCACGGTCAACGGCAAGGCCAGCACGACATGTACAAGGATAACGCCGGTATAGCTGTCGAGCAGCGACAGACGCGCCCACAACTTGACCATGCCGACGGCGTATATGATCGGCGGCACGATCATCGGCGACAGCAGAAGTATGCGCATTAGGGATGGCCACCAGCCTCCTGCCGCCCAGGCGCCGACGGCGAAAGCGACGCCGAGCGCGGTGGCGATCGCAGCGCAGGCAAGCGCGATACCGGCACTGGTCAGCATGCTGGGTAGCCAACCCTTACTCCAGTCGGCGAGCGCCGCGAAATGCTCCATCGAAATGCCGTCCTGCGGCAACGACAGATAATCGCGGTCGGTCAATGCGACCGGGATCACCACCAGGATCGGAACGAACAGGAAGCCGAGCAAGCACCATGCCACAAGGCGCGGCAGTCCGATCTCGAGGATGCGCCGCGGCTTCATTGCTGCGGCCTGGCGACGAAGGCGGCGCGCAGCGCAGGACTGCGCATGGCGGCAAAGACGATGATGCCGACCACCAGAAGCAGCATGGTCGACAGCGATGTCGCTAGATCCCAGCGCGAGGTGCTCGAGATCTGCACCGAGATGTATTCGGCGATCATCAGGGTCTTGCCGGCGCCGAGCAGGGCCGGCGTCACGAGAAAGCCAAGCGAGAAAACGAACACGAACAGTGTCGCCAACGCGATGCCGGGCAGGCTTAGCGGCAGCCAGACGCGCCAGAAGATCGTTGCCGGACGCGCGCCCAGCGACCGTGCCGCCTGAATGATGCGGCGGTCGATATCGGACAGATTGGCATAGAGCAGCAGGATGGCGAACGGCATCATATAGTGCACCATGCCGATGGTGACGCCGAAAAGATTGTAGACGAGGTCGAGCGGCGTGGAGATCACGCCCATATCCATCAAGGCGCTGTTGAGGACGCCCCGCCGGCGCAGGATGGTGATCCAGGAAAACGCCCTGACCAGCACCGATATCCAGAACGGCACCAGCACCAGGAACAGCGAGATGCGGCGCCAGCCCGCCGACATATGGATGATGGCGAAGGCGACGACATAGCTTGCCAGCACCGTCATCACCGTCGTCATGACGGACACTTTGAGCGTCGTCATGACGACACGGCCGACCGCTGCGTTGGCGAACAGGTTCTGGTAGTTGGCAAGGCCGAGCTTCGGCTCGGTCAGGCTCAACGCCAGAACCTGCAGGATCGGCGCCGCATACAGGCCGATTGCCACCACGCTGGCGGGAACCGTCAGCAGCAGAGCTGTTGTTTTGAAATTTCGCATCGGACATAGGCCGCCAACTTTGCCGGAGGCGGCCTTTCCTTGTTGGCTCGCCCTCTCAGCTCGAGATGAAGTCCAGGTATTTGTTCTGGAGCTCGGTCTCGTGTTCCGCGTAATAAGCGGGATTGAGCATGATCTGCGAGGCAGCATTTTCCTTCGTCGTCGGGTTCACGAGGGCGTCCTCCGGCGTCATCAAGGCGAGCGTCTTGGGGTTGGACGGTCCATTGCCCATGATCTGCAGCAGCACGAGCTGGCCGGCCGGATCGAGCGTCGAATTGATGAAGTCGAACACTTTCTTGCCGGCGGGATTGCCCTTCGGAACCGACCACGCGCTGGCCGAAAGGATGTTCTGTTCCCAGATCCACTTGAATTTGTCGGGGGTCTCCTTGTGCAGGAGATTGGCGCGGGTGTGCCAGATGTTGCCCATCGCCACTTCGCCCTCGCGGAACAGTTGCTGGGTCTGCGCACCGCCTTCCCAGAAGATGATGTCGGCGAGCATCGGCTTCAGCTTCTTGAACGCCCGGTCGACGTCGAGTGGGTAGAGGTCAGCGGGCGCGACCCCGTCCGCCATGAGGACGAATTCGAGCTGGCCCTGGATCCATTTGCACATTGTGCGCTTGCCGGGGAATTTGGCCGTGTCGAAGAAGTCGGCCCACCCTGTCGGCGCGACACCCTTGGTTGCGTCGGCATCGTAGGCGAGCACGTTCGAATAGACGTAGTTCGAGATGCCGAACTCGCCGGCGAAATTCTCGGGCACCTGCGACTTGTCGACGATCGTGTAGTCGATCTTCTCGACCAGATTGCCCTTGCCCAGCGTCAGCGAATCGATCATGCCGCCGTCGGTGGCATCCCAGATGACCTTGCCGGACTCGACCATGGCCCGGATTGTGCCGATCGCAGGCCCTGCCCCGTCGATCACCACTTTCATGCCGCTCTTCTGGGTGAAAGGGTTGCCATAGGCCTTGGCGAAGGCGTCCGCCGCAGCCCCTCCCCAGTTGCAGACGACGATTTCGGAGGCGTCGGCCTGGGCAACGCCGGGCTTGAAGGCGGTCACAAGTCCGAGGCCGCCGAGAGCAAAGAGGAAAGAGCGGCGATCGATCTCACCGCGGTTGAATTTTTCCAGCGCGATCTGCGCCGCGTCTTGTGCGAAATGCGAGATTGTCATTTTTCATTCTCCCATTGTTGATGGTGGACTGCATGTCTTCGCGGATTTGATCCGTCTCTGTTCAAATTCCCACTCTTGCCGGCGGTCGGTTTTCCGCTGAGGCGTTTCCAGCCAGTTTCCAATGCGTCTTGCGCGGCGCGCCCACGGAGTGGCGCACGACAAGTTTCACCGCAACCGGCGCCGCGTCCGGTATGTCGACGCCGTTGATGTGGTCGATCAACAGGCCGACGGCTCGACGGCCGAATTCCTCCGCCGACTGACGGATGGCCGTCAGCGGCGGATCGAGCAGGTCGACATTGCGGATGTCGTCGAAACCGACCAGCGACAGATCGGCGGGCACGCTGATGCCGAGCTTGCGACAGCCTTGCAAAATCCCCAGCGCCAGCATGTCTGCAGAGGCGAAGATTGCGGTCGGCGGGTTGTCCAGTGCAGCGAACCGCCGGATCGCGCGCAGGCCGGACTCCTCGTCATAGTCGCCGAAAAAGACGTAGCCGGGATCGAGCTGCAGGCCTCTGCGTTCGAGGCATTCCTCGAAGGCTCCGAACCGCTCCCTGCTGCTGAGCAGCGCCGGCGGGCCGCCGACAAAGGCGATCGCCTGGTGGCCATTATCCAGAAGATGCTCGGTCGCCAGCCTGGCGCCGCGACGGTTATCGGCAAACAGGCGCGGCGCAATGGCGCCGGGAACGTCCTCGTCGACCAGGACGACGTTGCTGCAGGCATTGATCTTCTGGACCAGCGCGCCATCGTCCGGATGGTTGGTCATCAGCAGGATACCGTCGACCTGCGCGTCGTCGATGCGCGACAGGAAGCTCAGTTCCTTGGCGGCGATGTTGCGGCTGTTGAACATCACCAGGCTGTAGCCGAGCCGGCTTGCCTCTTCTTCGGCCGCACTCGCGATGGCGGCGAAAAATGGGTAGGAGATGTCGGAAACGATCAGGCCGATGGTTTCGCTACGACCCTTGCTCAGCCGTCGCGCGATGGCGTTGGGGCGATATTCCAGTTCCGCCACCGCCGCCCTGATGCGTTCGCTGGTTTCCGCCGGCAGCTTGATGCGGCCGTTCAGGTGACGCGACACGGTGGTGACCGAGACGCCGGCCGCATGTGCGACGTTCCTGATCGTGGATGCTGTGGGTTTCTTCATGAGGCGACTTCGCCCAGCGTTGCCGATGGGCAGAGTTCAGCACAGGAATTTACGCTTGTAAACCGCTTTACTAAACCGGTTTCGTGAAATCGAGCGCTACCACCATTCCGGGAAAGCTGCGTGAGCTGCCCTGGCCAGTGTCGGGATTTCCTGATCGGGAACGGAGCTGTAAGGCCAGAGCAGTCGCGGGCCGAGCGGCGCCCACCCGCCAGCCGCCGCCATCGCCTTGTCAAGTGCCGCATCGCTGACATTGTAACGGGTGCGAAACGGTAGGACATGTGCGGCGAGGAAGGCCTGTATGCGGGCCTCGACCTCGGCAGCGGCGACCATATCGGTACGGATCATCCGCCACCACTGCACCGCGTCCTTCGGGTTGAGGCAGGCAACGTTGGAATAGCTGCCGTGAGCCCCTCCAGCATAGCCCGTTGCCAGCGTATGGCCGGGGACGAAGACGGAAAATCCGTCCAGTTTGCGGCGCATATCCGCATACCAGCCCGCGTCGCCGCCCGGCAGCTTGGCGCCGACCAGCGATGGCACGGCCGCACGCAGCCTGGCGATGCCGTCGAGCGTCAGGCGGCGCTTGGCATGCGGCGGATTGTAGAGCACCAGCGCCGTTTCGGGCGCAGCGTCGCAGAGGCCGCCGGCAAAGCGCATGACCTCGTCGTCGCTGGGCGGCCACCAGTCGGGCAGCGTGAATTGCACCGCTGTCGGGCGAAGCGCGGCCACCCGCGTCAACCGCTCGCGCGCGACGCGTGGATTGGACTGGCTGATGCCGATCTGGAAAGGAAGGCGCGCGCGGCCGGCTATGGTTGCGACCAACTCACAAAGCCGGTCGAATTCGGGCTCGGTCTGGCAATGGAATTCGCAGGCCGTGCCATTGGAATAGACGCCGTCGACGCCTGAGGCGCAGAGCCGGGCGATCGTCTCTTCCGTCGCCTGCCAGTCGATCGCTCCGCGATCGTCGATGGCCAGCATCACCGCGCCCCATACGCCGCGCGGCGCATGTGCGGGCAAGCGGGCCAGGTGGTCGTCGAGGTCAGCGTGCACCGGCGATATCGTGTTCGCGGCGGGTTTCGTTCGACGCGAAGGCAGCCTCGATAATGGCGATCATCTTGCGGCCATAGGAGCCGTCGACCGGCACCGGCGTGTCATCGGCAATGGCATCGCGCATTGCGCTCCATTCGCGCACCAGCGCGTTATGCATCCAGTTCGGCTCAAAGGAACCGGGCAACTCGGTCCAGACCGTATCGCGGCCAAGCATCGTGGCGCGGTCCATGTCGATGCGCAGCGTTCCCTGCTCGCAGACCAGGTCCATGGCGTAGGTGGTAGCACCGGTGCGATAGCCGACGCTCTGCACCTGGCCGATGCCGCCGCCGGCGAAGCGCAGTCCGAGCAAGGCGCTGTCGTCTGCTTCCTGGTCATGGAACTTGGCGCCGAGCATGCCGCTCACCGACACGACATCGTCATCCATCAGCCAGACGAGGCGGTCGAGCGCGTGGATGCCGGCAGTCAACAGCATGCCGCCGCCGGTCGCCTTGCGCAGATGCCAGTCGCGGCGATTGTGCTCCATCCACAGCTTGATGATCCAGCTCGATCCGGCGAGCGGCCGGCCGAGCTCGCCTCCCTCAAGAATTTGCCTGGCTGCGATGCAGGGCAGGGCGAAATGCATGAGATGGGCGACCATCAGCTTGACGCCGCTCTCGGCCACAGCGGCATTGATCGCATCGCAGGCAGCCGCCGTCGGCGCCATCGGCTTTTCGAGCAGGATATGCTTGCCGGCGTTTGCCGCGCCGATGGCCATTTCCGCATGGAGGTGGTGCGGGCTGGCGATGAGCACCGTGTTCACCTCCTTGTCGTCCAGCAGCTTGCGCCAGTCGGCGTAACCGCGGCCGCCATGCTCGGCGGTGAAGCGCTGCAGCGCGTCGGCATTTCCTCGAGAGGCGGCGACGAGGCGAATGCCTCCAACCTCGCCGATTGCCCGCGCATGGGCTGCGCCGAAATCGCCGGCGCCGATAATTCCTATTCCAATCATGGTCGTGCCTTTTCATAAGCGGCGTCGATCAGCGACATCGCCGCAACATAATCCTCGATGGACACCGGCGGAGGCGCCTCTCTGGCCAGCCGGTCAAGCGTATCGCGCATGAACAGACGATAGCGCATTGCCGGCAGTTCAACCGGCAAGTCGACGATTGCTGCATCGTCGAGCGTTACGCAGGTGGCATGGTCGCCATGATCGATGAGGGTGGCATTGGCACTGACGATACGCCACTCGAAGTCACCGCCGGGGCGCATCGAAGCAAAGGTGTAGCCGGCCTCGACGATGAACAGCGCTCCGGCTTCGTCTTCCAGCACCAGAAGAGCGTGATCCTCGACCGGGCCGGGATGGATGCGGTTCGCGATCGAAACGCTTTTCAGGCCGAGCTTGCCGGTTGCGAGGCTGAGTGCCGCGTCGACGCCGTGTATGCCGAGATTCCTCAACGCACCCCCGCCACCAACCGCCGGGTCGAGGACCCAGGCGACACCGTCGGCGATGTAGCGTTGCGGCGGGCCGTTGACCAGCCGGAACTGGCAATGCGCCACCGGGCCAGCGCGACCTTGCCGGCGCAGCCGTTCAAAGCCGGCAACGGCCGGCCCGAAACGGTTGGGCAGGGGAACAGCGACAAAAGCCTGGTGCTGCCTGGCAAGCTCGCGCAGCGCTATCAGTTCGCTCGTACGGCTGGCCGCAGGCTTCTCCAGGATCAGCGGTATCCCTGCCGCGATGATCGCGCCTGCCCGCGCCGGCACCATCGAAGGGTGCCCCATCAACAGGATCACATCCGGCGGGCTGGAGAGTATCTCCGCAAAATCTTCGATAAACGGCAGGTCGTGGTGTGCGGCGAACGCATGCGCTTGGCCAGGTTCCTCGTCCCAGATACCGGCGATCTCCGCACCGTAAATGTGTGCGGCGTCGAGGTGCATTTCGGCGTGCCAGTGGCTCGAGCCGGCGAGGGCAATCTTCATTCGGAGGCAGCAGGTTTGTTATGGGCTTGCAGGATATCCTACAAGTAGCTATACGACAAGCGGCGGGCAGACTAATCCGGCGGACGATGAAAGCAGTGGGATGGCGGAACTGAAGTCGATCGAACCGTTGAGTAGACCGCCGCTGCTTCACGTCACCGTGCAGGAAAGCCTCAGGGCCTATATCGAAAGCAACCAGCTCAAGGCAGGCGATCCCCTGCCGCCGGAGACGTTCCTGGCGCAGCGGCTCGGCGTCGGCCGCAACTCCGTGCGGGAAGCCATCAAGGCGCTGGAGTCGATCGGCATCTTGGAGACGCGGCGCGGCATCGGCGTGTTCGTCAAGGAGTTCTCATTCAAGCCGCTGCTGGATAACCTGGCATACGGTTTGCAGGATTCGCTGCGCGATGTCGAAGAGCTGCGCGAAATCCGCCGCGTACTGGAAACCGGCCTCATCGCCAAGACGATCGAGATGATCAGTGCCGAGGACATCGAGGCGCTGCGCCAGTTGACCGAGCGCATGCGGCAACGTGCCGAGCGCCACGAGAGCTTCGCCGAAGAGGACCAGCAATTCCATCAGCTGCTGTTCCGCTGCCAGAACAATCACATGCTGAGCGCGCTGATCGACATCTTCTGGATAGCGTTCAACAAGGCCTCGAATTTCACCAATCTCGACAATCCGACGCCGCTGGCGACATGGCGCGACCATCACGAGATCGTCGAGGCTGTCGCCGCCAAGGATGTCGACCAGGCGCGTGGGCGGCTCGACGACCATTACCGGGGGATCCAGCAGGTTATCGCCAAAAACCGAGCAAGCTGAAGAACAACCTGAATATGCCGAGGGAGGAAACCATGCGCATCAGGATCATCGCATTCTCAGTCGCCGGGCTGCTGCTCGCCAGCATTGCCCCGTTGACCAGTGTCCAGGCACAAAGCGCCAAGACCATTACGGGCGGCTTCGACGTCGGCCCCGGTGGTTTTCCCAAGAACTTCAACCCGCTGGTCGCGACCGGCGGCTACACCTGGCTCAGCACCTATTTTGAACCGCTGGTCATCTACAATGTCGGGCTGACCGATATCGAAGGCGACCTCGCCAAGAACTACAAGATCAGCGACGACCAGCTGAGCTATACGTTCAACCTGGTCAACGAGACCTGGCATGACGGCAAGCCGTTCACGTCGAAGGACGTCAAATTCACCCTCGAGCTTGCCAAGAACAAGGCCTCCGGCAGCCTGTTTGCCGCCCGCCTCGCCAACATCGCCTCGGTCGATGCGCCGGATGACCACACCGCAGTGGTGAAGCTATCGAAACCGAACGGCTCGTTTCTATCCATTCTCTCGCAGCTGATGATCCTGCCGGAGCATGCCCTGGCCGCTCTGCCGCCAGAATCGCTGGCGACAAGCACCTGGTGGTCGACCGCTCCGGTCGGCACCGGCCCGTTCAAGTTCAAGCGGTACGTGACCGATCAATATGTCGAACTGGCAGCCGATGACGATTATCGCGGCGGCAAGCCGAAGGTAGACGCGCTCATCAACCGCTATTTCGAGTCGCCGGCGGCGGCCGTTGCCGCGCTCCGTGCCGGCGAGATACAGTTCACCTATGTCGAGCCCGACGATGCGGCATCGTTCAAGAGCGACAGCAATTTCAAGGTGATCGAAGGTGCCTCGTACGTGGTCAACTATATCGGCCTGAACCAGAAGGTCGACCTGTTTAGGGACATCCGTGTCCGCCAGGCGATCATGCACGCGATCGATCGCAACGCCATCATCGACAGCCTCTACGGGGGTGCCGCCAAGCCAGCCAATTGCGGCTATGTCGCGCCGCATCTCGTTCCCGCAGGCCTCGAACCCTATGCCTACGATCCGGCAAAGGCCAAGGCGCTGCTGAGCGAGGCGGGCTGGGACAAGATCAACGGCGACAAGCCGATCACCTTGCTGACCTATTACGGCTCGCCGCAAGCGGCCAATGTGATCGCCGCTGTCCAGTCGATGCTGGCCGAGGTCGGCATCAATGTGGTGCCGCGGGTTGTCGATACGCCGACCTATAACGGCATCGTCTACAAGCAAGGCACGCCGGACTGGAACGCCTTTCCGATGGTCTATGCCGGCCTGCAGAACGGCCCCAACCCGGCCGGCCTCAATCCCGGCCTCAACAAGTCGCAGATCCCGCCGGCAGGCTTCAACACCATGCGCATCGAGTTCGACGACCTGAGCACCGCGTTGGACGCCGCGCTCGGCCAGACCGATCCGGCCAAGCTCGACGCCTCCTGGCAGGAGGTCTGCAAGGTGATGAACAAGGAGCTGCCCTGGGCGACGTTGTGGGTGGCCAACCGCTATGGTGTGGCCTCCAACAAGCTGCGTGACTTCGTCTGGACGCCTGCGCCGGGCGGCGGCCCCTACGCAGCTCACCCCGAGCGCTGGGACATCCAGTAAGAAACCCAACCAAGCGAGCAGGCGGGACCACTTTGGCGCCGTCTGCCACCGCCACGGAAAGCCCATGTTGAGCTTCATCGCCCGCCGCGGCGCCACCGGACTGCTGATGCTGGTCGCGCTCAGCGTCCTCATCTTCATCCTGTTGCGGCTGGCGCCGGGCGATCCGATCGACGCCTATATCAACCCATCGGTCCCCATGTCGGCTTCCGACCTCGAGGGCCTGCGCGAACGGCTCGGGCTCGATCGGCCGCTTCCCGTGCAATATCTCGCCTGGCTGCGCGCGGCGCTGAGCGGTGACTTCGGCTATTCGATCCAGCGCAGCGGCGTTGCCGTGCTGCCACTGGTCATGGAACGCATCGGCCCGACGGCGCTGCTGATGGGCACGGGCCTGGCGATCGCCATCGTGCTCGGCATTTCCGCCGGCATTTTCAGCGCCGTGCGCCGTAATGAACCGTCCGACATCGCGCTGTCGGTGCTGTCGTTCATCGGTATCTCCAGCCCAGCTTTCCTGACGGCGCTGCTCGGTCTCTATTTCTTCTCGGTGCTGCTGCGCTGGGCGCCGTCCGGCGGCATGCAGACCGCGGGTGGGCCGTTCTCGGCGACGGATGTGCTTGCACACCTCATCCTGCCCGCCTGCCTGCTGTCCATCGGCCATGCCGCGCTGATCATGCGCTACATGCGCGCCTCGCTGCTGGAAGTGCTCAACCAGGACTACGTGCGGACGGCGCGCGCCAAGGGCGTGCGCGAGTTCTGGGTGATCATCAAGCACGCCACCCGCAATGCGCTCTTGCCGGTCATTACCCTGATCGGTTCGACGGTCGGCATCGCCATCGGCGGCGCCATCTTCCTGGAAAGCGTGTTCAACTGGCCGGGCATGGGACTGCTTCTGGTCAACGCCGTCGGCACCCGCGACTACCCGGTGATCATGGGCGCTACCCTGGTGATCGGCGTTTGCGTCATCCTGGTCAACCTGTTGACTGACGTCGTCTATGCCGTCGTCGACCCGCGCATTCAGGTGGCTTAATGGCAATCACCGCGCCAGATCCTACAGTTGACCCGATAGCCGCGCCGCAAACCAAAGGGCCGCTTCGCCGCGCGCTCGACCGCTTCTTTGAAAACCGCGCGGCGCGTGCCGGGCTTTTGATCGTCATCCCGATCCTGCTGGCGGTTTCGACTTATCCTCTGTGGTGGCCGCTCGGCCCGAACGCCATCGACCTCCGAGCAATGAACAAGGCGCCGTCGGCCATTCATTGGCTGGGTAGTGATGGCGTCGGGCGTGATGTCATGGCCCGGCTGCTGCAAGGCGGGCGGATCTCATTGCTGGTTGCCGTCAGCTCGGTCGCCATTTCGACCGTCATCGGCTTCCTGGTCGGCGCCGTCGCCAGCTTTGGCGGGCGGCTTGTCGACGGCACGGTGATGCGCCTGGTCGACCTGGCGATGACGCTGCCGCCGGTGATCTTCCTGCTGGTGCTGGCCTCAATCGCCGGCACCGGCATCGCCCCGACCATCCTGGTGATCTCCCTGCTCTCCTGGCCGGTGCTGTCGCGCATGGTGCGTGCCCGGCTGCTCGAACTGCGCGAGCGCGACTTCGTCGTCGCCGCCCGCGGCATGGGGGCGGGGCTGCCGCATCTGCTGTTCCGGCACGGCCTGCCCAATTGCATCGATATCCTGGTCGTCTACGCCACCTTGCAGATCGCCAACGCCATCCTGCTTGAGGCCGGCCTGTCCTTCCTCGGCCTCGGCATCGCACCGCCCGAAGCCAGCTGGGGCAACATGCTCAACCTCGCCCGCTCCACCGTCGTGCTGGAAAATTACCCCTGGCAATGGCTGTTCCCGGGCGCCGCACTGGTGCTCACCGTGCTCGCCATCAATTTTATCGGCGACGGCTTGCGCGACGCATTCGACCCTCGCTCCGATCTCAACTGACCTCAAAGGTTCATCAAAATGCCCCTGTTTACCGGCGTCGTGCCACCTGTCGTCACCCCGCTCAATGCCGATTTCAGCATCGACTTCCCGTCGTTCACGCGCACTATCGAGAACCTGCTCGACGGCGGTGTTCACGGGCTGTTTGTGCTCGGCTCGACCAGCGAGGTGGTCTTCCACGACGAAGCGGGCCGCAGGGCCATCCTCGAGCATGCGGTCAAGGTCAATAACGGCCGGGTTCCGATCTTCGCCGGCGTCATCGATCCGACGACCGATCGTGTCATCAACCACGCCCGCATCGCCAGATCGGCCGGCGCCGACGCCGTCGTTGTCACCGCGCCCTTCTACACCCGCACCAGCCAGCCCGAGATCGCCGATCACTTCCGCTATATCAAGGATGCGATCGATCTCCCTGTCATCGCCTACGACATCCCGGTCTGCGTCCATGTCAAGCTGGAGCGCAAGACCACGGTCGGCCTCGCCAGGGAAGGCGCCATCGCGGGCATCAAGGATTCCAGCGGCGATGACGGCAATCTGCGTTACGTGCTCAAGGACATGGCAAACGACCCGGGTTTTTTCGGCATGACCGGATCCGAGATCCTGGTCGACAGCGCGCTGGCCATGGGTGCGCATGGCGTCGTGCCGGGCCTCGCCAATGTCGACCCGCATGGCTATGTCAAGCTGTGGAAGCTGACCCAGGCGGGCCAGTACGCTGAAGCCCGCCTGGAGCAGGAGCGGTTGTTGAAACTGTTCGAGATCGTCTGGATCTCGCTTGGCAGGACAAGCGCCGGCTCGGCCGGCGTCGGCGCATTCAAGGCAGCGATGAAGAGCCTCGGCATCATCGCCTCGAACACCATGGCGCGGCCGCAACGCAGCCTGAACGGGGAGGAAACCGCGAAGATCGACATGATCCTTCGCGACGTGGGGCTGCTCCGCTGAGTGTCGCGC
Organism: Mesorhizobium sp. M0166; assembly: GCF_040322255.1. Taxonomy (NCBI): domain Bacteria; kingdom Pseudomonadati; phylum Pseudomonadota; class Alphaproteobacteria; order Hyphomicrobiales; family Phyllobacteriaceae; genus Mesorhizobium; species Mesorhizobium sp. M0166. The sequence goes on from NZ_JAMYTD010000039.1 coordinate 43,102, forward strand.
CGATCCTCTCGATTTCCGGCCTGCGCGCGGTGTTCCGCATTGCGGGGCGCGACATCGCGGCGGTAACGGATGTCGACCTGACGATCGGCTTCGGCGAGACGCTGGCGCTCGTCGGCGAATCCGGATCCGGCAAGTCCGTCACCAGCCTGTCGATCATCGGCCTGTTGCCGAAAAGGGTCGGACATATTGCCGAGGGATCGATCGCGCTGCGGCGCAAGAACGGCACGGTCACCGAGCTGACCAGCCTCGACGCCGAGTCGCTGCGCAAGATACGCGGCAACGAGATCGGCATGGTGTTCCAGGAGCCGATGACCAGCCTGAACCCGGTCTACACGATCGGCGAGCAGATCGCCGAACCGATCCGCATCCATCTCGGCAAATCGCACCGCGAGGCAGAAGCAGACGCGGTGCGGCTGCTGGAGCAGGTCGGCATTCCCGATCCGAAGCGGCGGGCGCGGCAGTATCCACACGAACTTTCGGGCGGGATGCGCCAGCGCGCCACTATCGCCATGGCCCTGTCCTGCGATCCGGGCTTGCTGATCGCCGACGAGCCGACAACGGCATTGGACGTCACTATCCAGGCCCAGATCCTCGATCTTTTGGCGGCGCTGCAGGCGCAGCGCGGCATGGGCATCCTGTTTGTCACCCACAATCTCGGCGTCGTCGCCGAAATCGCCGACCGGGTGGCGGTGATGTATGCCGGGCGTATCGTCGAAACAGGTCCGGTGAGCGAAGTGTTCACCCGTCCGCGTCATCCCTATACGGCCGGGTTGATGCGCTCGGTGCCGCGGCTCGGTGAGGCCACGGCGCTGAAGGCGGCGGGAACGCCGCTCCCGACGATTGCCGGCAATGTTCCCTCGCTCGCCTTGCTGCCCAAGGGCTGTTCCTTCGCGCCGCGCTGCCCGATGGCCATCGCCGCCTGCCGCGCCGCGGTTCCTCCGTTGTTTGCGGCGACGCCGACCCAACAAAGCCGCTGCCTGCGCTGGGAGGAGCTCTGATGGCCGACGCCCCCTTTCTCACGGTCAAAAACCTGACCAAGCATTTTGCGCCGACTGCATTCTCGCGCGGACCCGTCGTTAGGGCGCTGGAGGATATTTCCTTCGATATCAGGCGTGGCCAGGTGGTCGGCCTGGTCGGCGAATCCGGGTCCGGCAAGACCACGATCGGCCGCTCGGTGCTGCGTCTGATCGAGCCGACGTCCGGCGAAATCAACTATGACGGCACCGATATCACCAGGCTGAGTGCGGCCCAGTTGCGCCGCCAGCGCCGCAAGATGCAGTATATTTTCCAGGATCCCTTCACCAGCCTGTCGCCGCGCATGACGATCGGGCAGATCCTCACCGAAGGCCTGGACATTCAAGCCATTGGCAAGAAATCCGAGCGGCGGGCGAAGGCGAAGAAGGCACTTGCTGCGGTCGAGTTGCCGGTCGACGCCTATCACCGCTACGCCCACGAATTCTCGGGTGGGCAGCGCCAGCGCATCGGCATCGCCCGGGCGCTGACGCTCGAGCCGGAATTCATCGTCGCCGATGAGCCGGTCTCGGCACTCGACGTCTCGATCCAGGCGCAAATCATCAATTTGTTGCGCGACCTGCAGCTCCGGCTCGGTCTGACCATGCTGTTCATTTCGCACGATCTGGCCGTGGTCGAGTACATCTGCGACACGGTCATCGTGCTCTATCTCGGGCGCATCATGGAGGTTGCGCCGGCGGTCGAACTCTATGCCCGGCCGCAGCATCCCTACACGCGCGCGCTGCTGTCAGCCATTCCGTCGCTCGATCCGCTGGCCAGGCAAGGCCGGCAGGTGCTCAAAGGCGGCATTCCCAGTCCGGCGAACCCGCCGTCGGGCTGTGTTTTCCGAACCCGTTGCCCGTTTGTGCTGGAGGCTTGCGCCGGGGCTGTACCGCCGCTGCGGGCGACAGCCGACCGCCATCTGAAGGCCTGCATCCGCGACGACATCGCGTAAGGAGTGATTGCGGCCTAGACAACGGCTCCAGCCTGGGTTCACGAAGCTGTTATAGTGGTCTCCGGTCATTAAAACGTCAGCAATGCCGACCCATATGCAATCCGCGCCGGATGTTTCCTCCCATTCGTCCGGCGCGTTCCCCTCTGAAGGTTTTCGACCTTCACATCTGGCCGGGCTTTGCAGCCCGGCCTTTTTTGCGGGGTAAGTGAGCGAGCCGAGATCATGGCGCAGGCGTGCCCAGCGTATCGATGCGTTTCGCTAGCGCCGCGGGATCGCCAAGCACGCGCAGCGTCTTCAGCCGAGCAGTGCCGCCGGCGGCGATCGAGACGCCCGATGCCGGCACGCCAAGCGCTTTGCCGACCAGCTTTTCCAGCGCTCGATTGGCGGCCCCGTTTTCCGGCACGGCGCGGACGCGGGCTTTTAGATAGCTTCGCCCATCCGCCGATGTTTCGATGCCCTCCAGCCTGTCCATCGCCGCTTTCGGCGTCAGCCGGACGAATAGGTCGATGCCGTCGGTGCGCGTGCGGAACGGCGCGCTCATGGGACGCCTGAACTCAGACGACCAGCGAAAGCACGGTGGTGAGCAGGAACTGCCGGATGAAGAACAGGATCAGCAGCAGGATGATCGGCGAGATGTCGATGCCGCCGAGATCGGGCATGAAGCGGCGGATCGGCCGCAGCGCCGGCTCGGTCAGCCGATAGAGCATGTTGCTGATGGTGTCGACGAACTGGTTGCGCGAGTTGACGACGTTGAAGGCGTAGAGCCAGGAAAATATCGCCGAGGCGATGATGATCCACCAGTAAAGGTCAAGCGCCATGACAATGGTCTGAATGAGGGCGATCATGCCGGTCTCCGATTGTTGCCGACATGTAGCCACTGTAGGGGAAAGCGGCAAGAGCCGCCTTCCGCAGCATGGCGAAGCCGGACAAACGGCCGAACGGCATTTCGGCAGCAAGCGCAGCCTTGACAGGAAACCGCAGCGGCCGATAAAAGCCCCATCCGCTGGACGGGGCTGTAGCTCAGCTGGGAGAGCGCGTCGTTCGCAATGACGAGGTCAGGAGTTCGATCCTCCTCAGCTCCACCAGCGGATTTTTCGAATCCCTTACCTGGTTGCATGCCGAAGACCCGCTTGGATTTCATGGCTATCCTCAGCTGAAGCAACCGAATGCATCGCGGGCCCTCTGCCGGCTTGGCACTGTCATCGTCGGGTGGATTCACATCGGCGGCGTAAAGGTCCTCTACACCAGTAGCGTATGCGGCCTATTGCCACTGCGCCTCGTCCTTGCCAGACTTGGCCCGTCTTCAAAACCGAGGGGAATTCACTATGACCAGCACGACAAGACGTGATTTTGTAGGTCTTACAGGAGTGGCAGCGACTGCCCTGGCCGGTGCTGTTGCAACACGAGCTACCGCTGCTGAAACCGACGTATCGCCATCGTTCGATGAGGTTCTTCAAGAGTACAATCAAAACAACACAGAAAGGACTAGATCAAGGCTGGCGATCTATGTGGTGCTTTCTCATCTGCACGCCAGCCTCGAGGAGGAATTTAGTGACCTTGGGCTAGAGCTGCCTTTGGGAAAAAAGGCCCTGCCATCGAATCTGCCGGCCAATTTCGAGGACGCGCAGGTTGCACCCCTTCCTTGGCTCTTCAAGCCCTCGGAAGTTACCGACCAGGAACGAAGCGGCTATGCGACGATTGCAATGCGAATGAACGCAGTGATGGCAAGACACACCGCCGACGTGAGTGTCGGGGTTTCGCATATCATGTCACACAAGGGATAACCGCGACCTTGCCGGCGAGCACGGCACGTCAGGCGAGCACAACGCCGGCCGGCGATTTGTTGTTGCGGGCGAACCGATTACCTGTTTTCGCGAGGCGACTGCGCTGCGAGAGTCCTCACAATGGATAAATCCTTCCGGGACGCGCCGCGCGAGATAGCAAAGCTCTCGGCACCCCGGCCAGTGGGAATTGTCAGCCGTCCGCGCGTAGTGGCGCTGCTTTCGCAGGCCCTCGACAGCGGTGCATGCTGGCTGGCTGCGCCTGGTGGATACGGCAAGACCACCGCGGTGATCGACTTTCTGGAACAAGGCGGGCTGAAGCGAGGCGGGCTGAAGCAAGGCGAATCGGCGTACAACTGGTATCGGGTCGACACCGAGGACCAGGACGTTGCGCGCCTTTTCCACTACCTGACGCTGTCGCTCGACGGCGGGCATGCCGGCATGCCCGTCTTCGGTCCGGAATATGCCGACAATTCCGACGATTTCGCGCGGCTGTTCTTCCGCACTTATTTCTCGCGGCTTGATCCCGGCACGATCCTGGTCCTCGACGATCTGCATCGTGCCGACGCGCCAGGCTTCCGCCGGACGCTGGCGATCCTGTTGCGCGAACGCCCCAACACCATCCGCTGCATCTGCACATCGCGGATGCTGCCCGAGGGCGATGTCGCCGACCTCGTGCTGTCGGGACAGTTGCCGGTCCTCAACCAAACGCTGCTGGAGTTTTCGCCTGCGGAGGCACGCAACCTCGTCGCCGCCCGCTCGCAATCGCCGTCCGAGGTCGGCGACATTTCGGAGGCGCGCGGCTGGGCGGTGGGCCTTCTCCTGCTGGCCAACGCCGGAATGTACTACCCGCTTTCGCAGACCGGCCTTGCCGGAGGCGCCGGCCTTCGGGAGATTGTCGGACGTTATTTCCTGCGCGACATCGCGCCGGAGGACCAGGATCTGCTTATCAGGCTCAACGTTCTGCCGGAGATCAGCACTGAGCTTGCCGATGCGTTCCTGGGCTCGCCGCAGGCTGCTCGCCTGCTGGTGCGGCTGCAGCATCGCCAGCTGCTGATCACGCGCGACGGTCCGGGCGGCGCCGCCTTCCAGCTGCATGACTTGTTGCGCGAATACCTTGCCGGCCTACTGGACCGGCGCGTGACGGAAGCGGACCGTTCCAGGCTGCGCGAGCAGGCTGCAAAGGTCCTGCACGAGGCAGGCAAAACCGACGCGGCAATCGTCCTGGCGTTGCAGGCGGGCGCCTGGCCGCTGGCACGCCAGCTCATTCTGGTGTGCGCCAACGGCGTTCTCTCGCAAGGGCGCCGGGCCAGCTTCGTCGAATGGTGCAACAGGCTGCCCCCCGACCAGATGGACGGGTGGGTTCATTATTGGCTGGGCGTCGCCTTCGCATCGGACGATGCGAAGGCCGAACCGCACTTCTCCAAGGCATGGCAAGCATTCGAGAACACCGACATGCGCGGCCAATGCCTGACCGTCGCGCGGGCGGTCGTGGTCAAGACCGCCAGCTGGCGTACGCATGAGGGGCTGGCGGACTGGACGCGCCGAGCCTCACAGCTTCTTGCCAAGGGATTGCCGGAGTTGGATCCGGAGGAACTCATGATGGTCAGGCTCGGCATCCTGCGGGCCATCGATTTCGCCGAACCCGGCGAATTCGAAGCCCACGACGCCAAGCGCCTCGTGAATGATATCCAGCAGCGCCTGACACGTCTGCCGATAGAAGATTCGGTCGAGTTGCGCCTGCTGGCAAGCGAAGCGCTCATCGACTACGCGACCTCGTCGGGGCAGCGCGACATTTTTGCCAATGCCGTGGACAGCGTTGCCGCCGATCTCGAACATCCGGATATCCCGCCCCTGGTGCTCGGCATGTGGCTGGTGTCCTTTGGCTCGGCCAGCGGCCGTTACTTCCCCTATTCGCGGCGCGGTTTTGTCTATGCATCGGCCGAGGATGCGTTGCGACGCGCAACGGCGATAGGCGAGCAGCACGCCTTACGGGGCGTCGAGTTCAGCGCCCTCTATCAGCTTCAATTGCTGATGAAGCTTCACAACAAGTTCTCGGAATTCAATGCGCTTGTCTCCCGGCTGGGCGAGATCGCGGACAGCAGGTTCACCACCCAGGTCGCGGTGGTCGCCGACTGCCACGCGGCGATGCACACGCGCAATGGCGACTTCGCCAAGGCCTATCTCGACTGCGATGTCTTCATGGATGCGATCGAGCGGGCGAATGAGCCGATGATCGAACGCTGGCCGCATTACGTCACCAAATACCAGGTTCTGCTTGCCGACCGGCGTCCGGCGGAGGCGACTACGCTACTCCAGGAGATCGTCGAAAGGCTGAGCGGCGGCCCCCGCCAGCGTGTCGAACTGAGCATTCTGGCCGCCCAGGCTCTGGAGCAGAAGTGGAACGGCGGCGCGTCCTATGGCGCTCGTCTGGCTGAATTCATGGAGGCGCTGCGCCAGGTCAACCCCTCCGCAATCCTGCTCAACCTGCCGGACTTATTGGCCGATCTGGTCGCCGATGCGCTGGAGCGAAAGATCGACGTCGATCTGTGCCGCCGCGTCGTTCGGGCGCGATATCTGGTCCCGCCCGCTGGCCGACCCGCCCAGTGGCCTTGGCCGCTCAGGATCCACTTGATGGGAGGCTACCGCCTCGAGATCGATGGCGCCGAGGTCGCGCCCGGTGCCAAACCTACCCGCGCGCTCGACATATTGCGCATTATCTGCCTGTCGAGGGACCAGGTCTCTTCTGTGGAAACCCTGCAGGATTGGCTCTGGCCCGACCTCGACGGCGACCAGGCCAAGGCGGCTCTGGAGCAGGCGCTGCATCGTCTGCGCAAATTGCTCGGGCAAGGCGATTTCGTAACGCTGAGAGAAGGCCGTTTGCGACTCGCTGCCGACAAGGTCTGGGTCGATCTACAGGATTGGGAAGACCGGCTGAAACGTGTGCTGTCGGGCCAAGGAGACAGCACGATCGAGGAGAAGGAAGCGCTGCTGGAAAGCTTTTTCGGTCCGCTTTTCTCGAATGGCCCGGCGCCCGCCTGGTCGAACGCCGCGGCCGACCGGGTGCGGGACGGGTTGGTGGAGCTTGCCGTGCGAATCGCCAAACACTGGCAGAGCCAAGGCAACGCGGATCGGGCACGCCAGGCGTGCCGGCGTGCCCTCGATTTCTACCCGGAATCGGCCAAACTCCATGGGACGCTCATCCAGGAGAGCCTCTCCAGGAACGACCATGCCGGTGCCATCGAGGATTACCGGCGCTATGAACGCGCGCTCGCTTCGACCGGCGATGACGAGCCCTCGCCTTTGCTGCGCTCGCTCGTGCGCCCGTTTCTCTAGATGTTTGATCCCAGGCTTTGATGGTTCATCATTGTCGTCCGAATCAAAGGATGCACTATGGGCCAGGTTCTGCATGGGAGC
>NZ_JAMYTD010000040.1:0-50210 GCF_040322255.1 Mesorhizobium sp. M0166
GAGTTCATCTGCAAGGCATGGGCTTCCCAGCCCGAGCGCTTCACTCTCAATCCGCTCCAGCAAATGCCGGGACTAAACATCTAGCCCCAGCCGGTTGGTGAAATTCCGAACACATCGGTCTCATTTTCAGTCCTTAGGGGTAAGGGCGGGTCGTTCTGTTTGACGAACCGATGCTAGCAGCTGACAGTCGGGTCGGTGCTGGCTCAAGATGGCGCGCTATACAACTTTCCGCCGCAATTGGCTCACGCTCAGCCACACCGCCGAAACCAGGAAGTAGAGGGCGCCTACTGCGGCATAGCCGGCCACGTTGGCGATGGATGGCGGCATCGGCATCCGCGCCTGCGCGATGAAAAACGTGCCTGCCAGTGCTGATTGCCCTCCGCTCAGGATCATCGCCCACTGCGCACCTGAGCTCTTCCAACGGCGGACAGCGGTGCCGAGTTGAAGCAGGCCGGACAGGATCGCCCATAGGCCAAACACCCCGAGCACCCAATTCATGCTCATCTTCAGCGCAACAACGACCGCGAGCGTTGTCGCCACACTGACCACGACGTTGATGGTCTGGGTGCGATTCTGTCCCAATCCTCCGCTGCGCGATGCGTCGACAAAATTGGCCAAGGCATCCCATGCAGGATAAGCCACGAGTAAAACCGCCGCGACCACCCCGGAATGCTGTCCCACTGTAAAGGCAGCCGCCACCCAGACAGCCGAGAACGCCGTCCGAGCGAAGTAATAGAGCTTGAGCCATTGTTCCTGGCTGGCGCGGGAAAGATCGCCATCGTGAATCGTCATTGGATCATCCTTTCGACTAGTAGGTAGGTCTCTCGACGAACGTCGCAGAGCCATTACGGCTATGGTTCGTTGAGGTCTTAGGGTCGTATCTGGAGGGAACGCGGAGCGAGCCGCTCCAGGAGCGGGCCTGTCACGACGCCGAATACCTTCGGGTCGCCATAGGCCCGTGCGGAAAGCATCGCGCCGTGGACAGTCGCCATGAACGCTTCAGCCTCGGCACGAGGGGTACTCACCAGTTGAAATCGGCCGCGTCGCGCGCCGCGCTCCAGCACGGATGTAAGCCAAGCCGACAGGGAGCGGAAATGCGCCCGGACCTCAAGGCCAACTTCCTCGGGCAGAACGGGGAGCTCGCTTGCCAACAGCGCGCAGATGCAAAACGGGGCGCTGACGTCCGCAATGCAGGCTTCCCAATACCGGGCATAGATCCCCAACTGTTCGAGCGGATCGGATTCGTGAAGTTCGACATTTGCCAGCCCCGCTTCAGCTTCCTCCCGATACCGCGCAACCAGCGTTCGGACCAGATCGACCTTGCTTGGGAAATGGTGATGGATGCTCGCCTTACGGATCCCGACCACATCAGCGATGTCGGCATAACTGAAACCGTTGTAGCCGCCAGCGACGATCAGTGAACGTGCACAAGCCAGGATGTCATCAGAGGTGGTAGACAAGTTGCTCATGCCCTTTACCTACCTTCTGGTAGGATGGCAGTCAAGCCTCGTTGCGATGCGGCGAACCAAGGAGAGAGTAGCGTGAAATCGGGTGGCTATGGCGTAGACGTCATTCGATCTTCATTGTTTCTCGGCCCCCATCCATTCAAAAGCGGGGTGTTTGTCGATCGAGGTAGCCGTCCCACTTCGCAGGCGGCGACACCCTCCGGCCGACCGGATCATCGCAATCGCCGCGCGGCTCTAGGCGTTTGCACCGACTGCGCTATCTCCCCATCGTTAGCCTTGTTCTATCGCTGGTTGAGATCGGGAGGTTTCCATGGATCGGCGACTATTTTTGACAGGAATGTTTGGCATTGCGGGGGCTGCGGCCCTTGCAAGCACAGTTCGGCCAATCAACGCAGTGGCCGGCGTTCCAACTGCCAGAAGCGGCATTCTCGATGAACTCGAGGCGCCGGATGTCGAGACCTTCGACGACGACGAAACTCAAGCAGAGTTGCAACCAATCTATCATCGCCGGTGGCACCGGCCGCGTCGCCGCCGCCGGCGCGCTTGGAGAAGGGTCTGTCGCGTTTACTGGCGAAATGGCTATCGGCGTAGGCGGTGCTTCCGCAGGCGCGTCTGGGTCTGGTTTCGATTCTAGCAACTGGCCGGCATGAACCCTGGCCATCGCGGCCGGGGTTTTCGCCTCAGGCGGCCGTTTGCGCCCTTAGGGAGCTTTCCTAAGGGCGCGGAGGAGGCTGACGGTGTTTGCAGGTTTCAGAGCCACCAGCTTGGAACTAGACGATACGACCATCTTCGCAAGGGTCGGTGGCACCGGTCCGCCGCTACTGCTTCTTCACGGTTTTCCAGAGACGCATCTGATGTGGAGGGATATCGCCGAAGCCTTGGCGCCCCGCTTCACTGTGGTCGCCGCCGACCTGCGAGGCTATGGACGAAGCGGATGTCCGGTTTCCTCTGCCGATCATAGCCTATACGCCAAACGCGCCATGGCCGGCGACATGGTTCAAGTCATGAAGCAGCTGGGGTTTGAGCGGTTCATGGTTGCCGGGCATGATCGTGGCGGACGGGTTGCCCATCGCCTGGCGCTCGACCATCCCGACAAAGTACTCAAGATCGCCGTCCTCGACATCATCCCCACCGCCGCAACATGGGATCGGGCGGATGCCAGACTGGCGCTCGGCTTCTGGCCATGGAGCCTTCTTGCCCAGCCGGAGCCCCTGCCGGAACGTCTGATCGGCGCGGCTCCCGATGCCGTCGTCGACGATGCGATAACGCAGTGGGGATCGTCGGCAAAAATGGTCTCCAAAGAGGTCAGGGACGCCTATGTTGATGCGCTTCGTGATCCCGCGCATATTCATGCAATCTGCGAAGAGTATCGCGCCGCTGCGACGATCGATCGTGAACATGACGCGCTGAACCAGGCAAACGGTCGTCGCATCGAGTGTCCGCTACTGGCGCTATGGAGTAGCGAAGGCGCTCTGGAGAACTGGTATGCGCAAGAAGGCGGGCCGCTGGTCATCTGGAGGAAATGGGCCGACAGAGTGGAAGGACGGGCCGTCCAAGGCGGGCACTTTTTCCCGGAAGAGCACCCCGACAAGACGGCAGCGGCTCTCTCGGAATTCTTCGAAGAAAAACAGGACGGTCAGCACGGAGTGTTGTAGAGGTCACATGCTTCAGTTACGCGGAACCTCGGGAGCCCTTCGCCGCCCGAGATCGAGAACCCTCCGAAATCCGCCCGTCCGGCATCAACGTGCTTGATAAGGGAATGAAGGCGATCTCCACGGCCACGCCTGTAATATGCAGCCTGATGTTTGTCGCAAGTTGCGCATCGCCTTTGCCGGCATCCTTTGATGCTGCGAAATACGACAAGATGAGTTGCGTCGAGCTCAACGTGGCGATAGGCGCGGTCGCCGACGAAATGTCGGCAACGGCCATTGCTCGCGGCAAAGTCGTCCACACCAACATTCCGAGCTGGCTGTTGGGAGGACAGCGTGTCGCCGCGACCGTGGCTGCCCGCCAGAGTGCGAAGATCGAGCGCTTGCGGCAGCAGGAGGCAGCGATTGCAGCGGCGAGACGAAGCCGGTGCTGATTGCGCCGCTGGAGTGGGTCTTCAACCCGACAGACCGGATTGATGCGCAGCGATCGCGCCGAGGAATATCTCGCCGAAATCCTTGAGCTTGGCGGCGCCGACGCCGTTGACCGCGGCGAAGGCGTCCAGATCACGCGGGCAGCGTTCGGCCATATCGATCAGTGTACGATCCGAAAAGACCACGAAGGCCGGCACCTGGCGTTCGCGGGCAAGACGCAGCCGTACCGCCTTGAGCGCGGCCAGCAGCGCCGAATCCAGACCTTCCGTGCCTGCTGCGGTATCCTGTACGGTCCGTATCTTGCCTCGCGATAACTGGCGCGCGTCCACGCGATACCGGAACGAGGCCTCGCCCCGAGCCAGCGCACGGCCCTTCTCGGCAATGGCGAGGCCGCCATGGCCGGCTGGGTCCAATGTCAGGAACCCTCCCGCGACGAGCTGGCGGACCAGCGACAGCCACACGTTTTTCTTGTGCGCCACACCGGTGCCGAAGCTGGCAAGCCTATGGTGGTTCCTGTCCAGGACCTTCTCGGTCTCATGGCCGAGCAGAACATCGACGACATGGGCGGCGCCAAAGCGCTCGCCGGTCTGTGTGATCGCCGCCAGGATGATCCGCGCCTCCGCCTCGCCATCCGCATGCGGCGCCTGGTCGAGGCAGTTGTCGCAATTGCCGCAATGCGAAGCATTTTCGCCGAAATAGCCAAGCAGGATCTGGCGGCGGCACTGCGTCGTCTCGCAATAGCCGATCAGCGTATCGAGCCGGCCATGCGCGCGCCTTTTGTGCTCAGCCGGTGCGTCCTCGTCTTCGATGAAAAGCCGGCGCATGCGGATATCGCCGAGACCGAAGAGCATATGTGCCTCGGCCGCTCGCCCGTCGCGGCCCGCCCGCCCGATTTCCTGATAATAGGCCTCAAGACTGCCCGGCAGGTCGGTGTGGAAGACATAGGCGACATCCGGCTTGTCGATCCCCATGCCGAAGGCGATGGTCGCTACCATCACCACGCCGGACAAGGTCATGAAAGCGTTTTGATTCGCTTCGCGCGCGTCCTTGCTCATGCCGGCATGATAGGCGAGCGCGCGTACGCCGTTCCGCTCGAGGAACGCCGCCATCTCCTCGGTCTTTTTGCGTGACAGGCAATAGACGATCCCGCTGCGGCCCGCATGGCGCTGCACGAAGCCTAGCAGTTGGCGCTTGCTGTCCTGCTTGGGCTCGATGCTTAGCTTGATGTTCGGCCGGTCGAAGCCGAGCACCACGGTATCGACGCGCCCATCGAACAGTTGCGCGGCAATGTCGGTGCGCGTCGCCTCGTCCGCCGTCGCCGTCAACGCAATGATCGGCACTTTCGGGAAGACATCACGTAGTCTCGACAACTCTTCGTATTCGCGCCGGAACGCCGGTCCCCATTGCGAGATGCAATGCGCCTCGTCGATGGCCATCAGCCGGACATCGAGCTTGGTCAACGCCTCGAGCATTCGCACCGTCATTAGCCGCTCCGGTGCAAGATAGAGCAGGCGTGTCTGGCCTGCCGCGACGCGGCGCCATGCAGCGACATTGGCGTCGCGGTCGAGCGAGGAATTGATCGTATCGGCCGCCACGCCGGCAAGGCGCAATGCGGCGACCTGATCCTGCATCAGCGCCACCAGCGGCGAAACGACAATGGTGAGCCCGCCCAGCACCAGCGCCGGGACCTGGTAGCAGAGCGATTTGCCGGCGCCGGTCGGCATGACAGCCAGCACATGGCGCCCGGCCAGCAGCGCCTCCATAACGGGCGCCTGGCCGAGACGAAAGTCATCGAAGCCGAAGACATCCTTCAGGACGCGCCGCTTGGAATCCTCCGCCGGGATGCTCGCTGCTGCCTGCATTACAGAACTTTCGGAGGCACGACCTGCCGAAATTTCCCGGCGAATCGCCAAGTGATTGCCTGGACAGCAGATTCGAACATTTATCGACCCCTCCGGTCCTCCTCGGCACCGCCTGAAGCGAACCTCTCTCTCATTGGCCGATATCAGACCGTCGTTCCAGCCCCTATTCGCTTTGGCTGTGAATATCGCGCCGCCTCGGAGCGGTTAATCCTATCTTCACCATCATTCGGCAGGTTCAGGTTCTGCGGTGATGTTTTGAGTACCGCGGCGCCACAAGCGCCCAGGCAACACGCCCGCGTCTCTCCGGAGGCGCGGGTTTTTCGTTCCGAGAACCGGCTGCCTGATCTTCGCGCCAGCGGCTCAGTCGAGGAAATCGGCGCGGTGCGGCGTGAAGCTGTCGACCAGTCGTCCCGCCTCCAGCGCCTTGACGCCATGGACAAGGTTGGACCGGACGATGAAGCTGCTTCCGGTCTCCAGGATCTCGGTCCTGCCGTCGATGGTGACTTCGAAGCGGCCTTCGGCGACGTAGCTCGCCTGGACGTGCGGGTGCGAATGCAGCGCGCCGACGCCGCCCTTGTCGAATCCGAACTCAACCATCATCAGCTCATCGGTGTGCAGGAGCACGCGCCGGCAGTTGCCGTCGGGCGTCGGCGTCCACGCACCCTCGCCGGCATGCGAGAAGATTTTGATTCCGGTCATCGTCAAACTCTCATTGTCGCTGTTCATCGCGCCAGCCAGCCGCCGTCCACCGGCACCACCGCGCCATGCATATAGTTCGACGCCGGCGCCAGCAGGAAGACGGCTGCGTCGCCGATGTCCTCCGCCGCGCCCCAGCGCCCGGCCGGAATGCGCGCCAGGATCGACGCGCTGCGGTCGGGATCGGCGCGCAGCGCCTCGGTGTTGTTGGTCTCGATATAGCCGGGCGCAATGCCGTTGACGTTGATGCCCTTTGCCGCCCATTCGCACGCCAGCAGCCGTGTAATGCCGAGTACGCCATGTTTGGAGGCGGTGTAGGAGGCGACGCGGATGCCGCCCTGAAAACTCAGCACCGAAGCGATGTTGACGATCTTGCCGCGCCGCGCCGGATCGGCGAGCACGCGCCTGGCAAAGCGCTGGCTGAGGAAGAATACCGTCTTCAGATTGACACCGATGACGTCGTCCCAGTCGGCTTCGGTCAGTTCGACCGCATCGGCACGCCGGATAATGCCGGCATTGTTGACCAGGCCGTCGAGCGGCCCGGTGTCGTCCCAGACGCGGTCAAGCATCGCCTGGGCGGCTGCATCATCGCCAAGATCGCAGCGGACAGCCTCGAAGCGGCCGCCGGCTGCTGCAATCTTCTCCGCGGTCTCGTCCATCGCCGAGCGGCCGACGCCGACGACCGCGCCGCCGGCACGCGCGACCGACACGGCGATGCCCTGGCCGATGCCGGTATTGGCGCCGGTGACGAGAATGCGCTTACCGGCAAGGCTGAAGGCCGAGAGGTCGCTCACTTGAGCTCTTCCATCGTTACCAGGTCGACATCGGTATAGTCGGCATTGTCGCCGGCCATCGCCCAGATGAAGGCGTAGTTCGAGGTGCCGGCGCCCGAATGGATCGACCATCCCGGCGACAGCACCGCCTCCTCGTTACGCATGACGAGATGGCGCGTTTCGTCCGGCTCGCCCATGAAGTGAAACACCCGGGCTGCCTCCGGCAGGTCGAAATAGAGATAGGCCTCCATGCGCCGGTCATGCACATGGCATGGCATGGTGTTCCAGACCGAACCGGAGGCAAGCTGCGTCATGCCGACGACAAGCTGACAGGTCTTTACGCCATCGGCATGGATGAACTGGAAGATCGAGCGCTCGTTGGAGGTTGCCTGGCTGCCTAGATCGAGCCGCTTGGCATCGCCGATGCGGATCAGCCGGTTGGGATGGCTCTGATGCGCCGGCGCGCTGAGCAGGTAGAATTTTGCCGGCTCAGCCGGGTTGGTCGCAGCGAACGATACCTCATTCGTGCCCATGCCGAGATAAAGCATGTCGCGCGCCTGCAACTCGAAGGATTGACCGCCGGCTTTCACGATGCCCGCGCCGGCGACGTTGACAATGATCATCTCACGGCGGTCGAGAAAATTCTTGGTCCCGGTCGGCTTGATTGCCTGCAGCGTCAGGGGTGTACCGGCGGGCATGGCGCCGCCGACGATCATACGGTCGTAATGGGTGTACGTCAGGCTGATGCGGCCGGGCTGAAACAAGTCCTCGATCAGGAAATTGTGTCGCAGCTCGTCCGTTCCCATGGCTGCGGCAGAAACAGGATCGATGGCGAAGCGGGAGGTGAAATCGGTATGATTGTCGGTGTGATTCATTGCTGTCCCATGGGGCTGCCTCAATTGCTTATTCGGTTGCCGCGGCCTTGACCGAGTCGGCATAAAAAACCTGGCGCGCGTGCAGGCGCTCGCGATAGCGCTGCTGGCTGGCACCGAGATGCGCGCGCATCGCCTCCCGGGCCCCCTCGGCATCGCCTGCCGAGATGGCATTGAGGATCACCAGATGCTCTCGTTGCAGGCCGCGCTGATAGGCGTCCGATTGGGCGATCTCGGTCGACCAGGGCGAGGTCACGTCGCAAGGAATGGCGCGGCGGCCGAGCACGTCGAGCATCTCGACATAGAACGGATTGTTGGTGGCGCTGGCGATAGCGCGGTGGAAGGCAAGGTCGGCCGGTCCCGTCGGCTCGCTGTTGAGGAGCAGCCGTTCGAATTCGAAAAAAGCTTCCTGGATCGCCGCTTCCTGCGCGGCGTTGCGGCGGATGGCAGCGAGCCCGGCGGATTCGATCTCGATCGCCAACCTGACTTCGAGCACGTTGAGGGCGATCGAGTCCTTGCTGCCCATCTCCGCTGCCAGCGCACCGAACGCAGTCGAGATATGCTCGGTGACGAAGACGCCGGCGCCTTGGCGCGGCTCGACCAGGCCGTCTGCGGCAAGCTTGGCCAGCGCCTCGCGTATCACGGTGCGGCTGACCCCGAAGGTTTCAGTCAACTGACCCTCGGTCGGCAGCTTTTGCCCGGGCTGGATCTCACCCGCCTGCAGCTGTTTGCGGATCGCCGCGACGACGGTTTCCGAAAGCTTCGGTCTTCGTTCGACGCGGAGATCGACTGCGGTATCCGAGGCCATGTCGCACCCCCTATTTGAAGACACTCGGCAGCCATAGCGAAATGGCCGGAATGTAAGTGACGAGCGCAAGCACCACGAGGCCTGCCGCATAGAACGGCCAGATCGAGCGCATCGATTCCCAGACGGATATCTTGCCCACGGCACACGCCACGAACTGCACTGCGCCCACCGGCGGCGTGTTCAGTCCGATGCCGAAATTGAGGATCATGATGACGCCGAAATGCACCGGATCGACGCCGTAGGCCTGCGCCACGGGCAGGAAGATCGGCGTGCAAATGATGATCGTCGGCCCCATGTCCATGAACGTGCCGAGGAACAGCATCAAGAGGTTGAGCAGGAGAAGCACGACCAGCGGATCGTCCGAGATCGCGTTCATGGAGGCTATCAACGCTGCCGGCACTTTCAGGAAGGCCATCAGCCACGAGAACGCCGCCGCCATGCCGATGATGAGCAGCACCATGGCCGTGGTGCGCACGGCGCCATGGGTGGCATGAACGAACCCTTCCCAGGTCATCTGCCGGTAAACGAAGACGGTCACGAGCAGCGCATAGATGACGGCGATACAGGAACTCTCGGTGGCGGTGAAGACGCCCGATCGCACGCCGCCGAAGATGATCGCGATCAGCAGCAGGCCGGGCACCGCAACGGCGAAAAGATGCGCGACGGCGGTGAAGCCCGGAAACGCCTCGGTCGGATAGCCGCGCGAGCGCGCCACGATATAGGCGGTGACCATCAGCGACAGGGCCAGTAGCAGGCCCGGGATGATACCGGCCGTGAACAGATCGGCGATGGAGATCTTTCCGCCTGCCGAGATCGAGTAGATGATCATGTTGTGCGACGGCGGCAGCAGCAGCGCAATCAGCGCCGCCATCGACGTGACGTTGACGGCGTAGTCCGCCCCATATCCACGCGCTTTCATCTGCGGGATCATCAGGCCGCCTACCGCCGCTGCCTCCGCAACCGCCGAGCCGGAAATGCCGCCGAAGAGTGTGGCGGTGGCGATGTTGACCTGGCCGAGGCCGCCGCGCAAATGGCCGACGAGCGAGCCGGCGAAGGCAACGATCTTGCTGGCGATGCCGCCGCGCACCATCAAGTCGCCGGCGTAGATGAAAAACGGAATGGCCAGCAGCGAAAAGACGCTCATGCCGGAATTCAGGCGCTGGAACACGATGAGCGGCGGCAGGCCCATATAAAGGACGGTGGCAAGGCTTGCGACGCCCAGGCAAAAAGCGATCGGCGTGCCGATGAGCATCAGCAGAGTGAAGACGCCGAAGAGAATCCACAGTTCCATGGCGTCAGACCTTCACCTTGGCGGTATCGAGTTCGGCCGCGACTTCAGCCGGCGGCAGTTCATCGAGGGCATCGTCGATCGGTGCGCCGGAGAGACGAAGCACGATGCGCTCCAGCGTGAAAAGCACGATGAGCGCGCCTCCCGCGACAAGCGGGACATAGTCCCAGCCTCCCGATATGCCGAGTGACGGCAAGACGGAGCCCCAGGTCAATGCGACCAGCTGGCTGCCATACCAGATCATGCCGATGCCGAAGGCGAGCGCGACAATATCCGAAATCATCCGCAGCCAGCGCTTGCCGCCTTTCGGCAGCACGTAGAGCAGGACGTCGAAGCCAAGATGATAGTTCTCGCGCACACCGACGGCAGCGCCGAGGAAAATGAACCAGCTCATCAGCATCACCGAGCCGGGCTCGGTCCAGCTCGGCGAGCGGTTCAGGACGTAGCGGCCGAACACCTGCCAGGCGACGAACGCGGTCATCAGCACCAGCCCGATGCCGGCGATCGACAGCGCCGCCGTGCTGACGCGCGACATCACTTGCGCGACGCCCGACAGGAGCGGTGTTGGTTTTGGGCTGGAAGTCACCGGTTTTCTCCCCAGGAGGATGGCGGCGCGGAATGTCCGCGCCGCCGCTTGATCACTGCACGGCCTTGATGGCTTCGACCATGGCCTTCAGCTTGTCGTCCTTGACATGCTTCTCATAGACCGGCCCCATCGCGTCGATGAAGGGCTGCTTGTCCGGCGTCGTGATCTGCGAACCGGCCGCCTCGACCTTGGCGCGCGATTCCTTGACCTTGGCAGTCCACAGCTCGCGCTGCTTGGCGACGCTTTCCTTGGCGGCCGCCTTGAAGATCGCCTGGTCTTCCGGCGTCAGCTTGTCCCAGCTCGACTTCGCCATGACGAAGGCTTCCGGCACCATCGTGTGCTCGTCGAGCGAATAGTACTTGGCGACTTCCGCATGCTTGGCAGTGTCGTAGCTCGGAAAATTGTTTTCCGCGCCGTCGATGACCCCGGTCTCGATCGCCGAATATACTTCGCCATACGGCATCGGCGTCGCGTTGGCGCCGAGTGCCGCCACCATGTCGACGAAGATGTCGGACTGGATGACGCGGAACTTCATCCCGGCCATATCGGCGACGGTGTTGATCGGCTTCTTCGAATTGTAGAAGGAGCGCGAGCCGCCGTCGTAAAAGGCAAGCAGCACCAGCCCGACCTGGTCGAACGCCGCCGCGATCTGGTCGCCGATCGCCCCGTCCATGACCTTGTGCATGTGCTCTTCCGAACGGAAGATGTAGGGCAGCGAGGGCACGGTGGTCTCCGGGATGAGCCCGTTGAACGGCGCCATCGAGACGCGGTTGAGATCGATCACGCCGGTGCGCACCTGCTCGATCGTGTCCTTTTCCTCGCCGAGTTGCGCGGAAGGATAGATCTCGACCACGTAGCGGCCGGCCGTGCGCTCTTTCACGAGCTCGCCGAAATATTTGACCGCCTCGACCGTCGGATAACCGTCCGGGTGCGTGTCGGAGGAGCGCAGGACCGTCTGGGCGCTTGCCGTTCCGGCCAGCAGTGCGGCGGCAAGTAGCGTAGCTCCCGCCAATCTCGAAAAATGCAGCATTGGTTTCCTCCCGTTTTGAACGATGGCGGCAAGCGCCGTTAGAGCCGGTACGCCTTTTTCGCGAGCGTATAGGCAAGTTCCTGCGCCAGCTCGTGCGCCTCGTCTTCGCCGAGCCGATGCTCGGCGACGAGACGCGCCAGATATGCGCAATCGACCCGGCGCGCCACATCATGGCGGGCCGGTATGGATGGAAAGGCGCGGGTGTCGTCGTTGAAACCGACGGTGTTGTAGAAACCGGCCGTTTCGGTGGTCATCTCACGGAACCGGCGCATGCCTTCGGGGCTGTCGTGGAACCACCAGGCCGGCCCGAGCTTCAATGCCGGGTAGACGCCGGCGAGCGGCGCCAGCTCGCGCGCATAGCTCGTCTCGTCGAGGGTGAAGAGGATGATGGTGAGGTCGCGCTCCAGCCCGACACAGTCGAGCAACGGCTTCAGCGCCGTCACATAATCGGTGCGGGTCGGGATATCGAAGCCTTTGTCCCTGCCGAACTTGTGAAAAATAGCCGGCGAATGATTGCGCCAGGAGCCGGGATGGATCTGCAGCACCAGCCCGTCGTCGCGGCTCATCTTGGCCATCTCGGTCAGCATCTGGGCGCGAAACAGTTTTCGCTCCCGCTCGTCGTCCGAGCCCCGGCGGATGCGGTTGAACAACTCCTGCGCGGCGGCATCCGAGAGATTGGCGGTTTCGGCCGTTGGATGGCCGTGATCGGAGGAAGTCGCACCGAAACTTTTGAAGAAGGCCCGCCGCTGGCGATGTGCATCGAGATAGCCGGCCCAGTTGCCGGTATCGCACCCGGTGATCTCGCCAAGCCGGTCGAGATTGGCCGAGAACCCTTCGAAATCGGGATCGACGACCGCGTCCGGCCGATAGGCGGTGACGACGCGGCCCTCCCAGCCGCTGTCGCGGATCATCTGGTGCCATCTGAGATCGTCGAGCGCGCCTTCGGTCGTCGCGATGACCTCAATGTTGAAGCGCTCGAACAGCGCTCGGGGGCGAAAATTCTCCCACTGCAGCAGCATCGCGATCGTGTCGTAATGGCGGTCGGCCGTCTTGGCATTCAGCGGCTCGTCGATGCCGAACAGGTGGGCAAGAACATGGTCGAACCACAGCCGGGTCGGCGTGCCGCGGAACAGGTAGTAATGCTCGGCGAAGCGCCGCCAGATCGTCCTGCCGTCGGTCTCCACCGGCGAGCCGTCAAGAGTCGGCACGCCAAGCTCCTCAAGGCGAACGCCCTGGCTGAACAGCATACGGAAAATGTAGTGGTCCGGCACGATCAGCAATTGCGCCGGATCCGGAAACGCCTCGTTGAGCGCATACCAGCGCGGGTCGGTGTGGCCGTGCGGGCTGACGATCGGCAGGTCCTTGACCGCAGCATAGAGATCGCGGGCCAGCGAAAGCGGGCGCGCCTCGGCGGGAAACAGCAAATCCGGATCCGTCAATGCGGCCACGTAATCCTCCCAATCTGGACATCGGTAGGGTTGGAAAGAAATAATGTCAACATACAAAAACTGGGTTGTTGTATGATGACTTTTCGTCGGTCATCGCCCATTGTGCGTGACGGCATCGGGTGTTACGCCGCCTGCCAGCAGTGACCCAACAATCTCGATCAGACACGTGGCGCAATGACCAATAGACGCCTTTCCAACAGCACCCTGAAGGCACTGCCGGCTTCGGTCGCGGTTCCGCGCTACGACCGCGGCGGCATCGCACCAGGCATCGTCCATCTCGGCGTCGGCGCGTTCCACCGCGCCCACCAGGCGGCCTCTGTCGACGACTGCATGGCGTCGGGAGAGACGGACTGGGGCATTGTCGGCGTGTCCTTGCGCAGTCCAGACACGCGCGACGCACTGGCGCCGCAGGATGGCCTCTACACGCTGGCGATCAGAAGCAGCATCGGCGAAGAGCTGCGCGTCATCGGTTCGATCCTGTCGCTGCTGGTCGCGCCGGAAGATCCGGTTGCGGTGCTCGCCGCTCTGACCGATCAGCGCACCCGCATCGTCACGCTGACGATCACCGAAAAGGCCTATCTGAGAGCAGCCGGCGGCGGACTGGACAATACCCACCCCGACATCGTCCATGATCTGGCTAACCCGCAAATGCCACGGACGGCGCATGGTTTCCTCACCGAAGCGCTGTCGCGCCGCCGTGCCGCCGGCATCCAGCCTTTCACCGTGCTCTGCTGCGACAACCTTCCGGCGAATGGCGCCACGCTGCACCGCCTGCTCGTCGAATTCGCCGCACTGCGCGATTCCAGGCTCGCCACTTCAGGCGATGCCAGGCTCGCCGCACACATCGCTGACGGCGTCGCGTTTCCGTCGAGCATGGTCGACCGTATCGTGCCGGCGACCACCGACGCCGACCGGGCGCGTATCGCCGTCGAGCTCGGCGTCGAGGATGCCTGGCCGGTGATGACCGAGCCGTTCTGCCAATGGGTGGTCGAGGACGATTTCCCGGCGGGCAGGCCGGCCTGGGAAAAGTTCGGCGTCACCATGGTCGGCGACGTCGGGCCGTTCGAGGACATGAAGCTGCGGTTGCTCAACGGCTCGCATTCGGCAATTGCCTATCTCGGCCTGCTCAGCGGCTACGACACGGTCGACCGCGCCTTTGCCGATCCGGCGATCCGGCAATTCGTCGACGGACTATGGGCCGAGGCCATCCCGACGCTGCCGCAGGACGCCGGACTCGATACGGCCGGCTACACGGCCCAGCTCGCCGAACGCTATTCGAACACCGCGCTCGCCCATCGCACGGCGCAGATCGCCAATGACGGCAGCCAGAAGCTGCCGCAGCGCATCGTCGCCTCTGCCCTCGATCGGCTGGGTGCCGGTGACCCGCCCGCGCATCTCATGCTGGTGGTGGCCGCCTGGATCGCCGCTTGCGAGGCGCGCGGCAAAACCTTGCCGGAAGCCCATTTTACCGACCCGATCGACACTCGGCTTACGCTCGGCAGCCGGCCGGCTGTCGAAACGGTGACAGCAATGTTCGATCTCGCCGGCTTCGCCAAGGACCATTCCCACCGCATGACACTGATCGATCTGACGGCAGCCCATCTTGAGCGCCTGCGGCGGGGCGGACCTGCTGCTGCCTTCGCGGCGCTTGGCATAGGGAGTGAGAAGCCATGAGACAAACCTGGCGCTGGTTCGGGCCAGACGATCCGGTGACGCTTGCCCATGTCCGTCAAGCCGGCGCCGTCGGCATCGTCAGCGCGCTGCACCATCTCAATGACGGCCGCGCCTGGCCGGCGGACGAGATCGCCAGGCGCAAGGCCGAGATCGAGGCAGCAGGCCTGACCTGGGATGTGGTCGAGAGCATCGTCGTCCACGAGGACATCAAGACCCGCAACGGCAACTGGCGCAGCCTGATCGACAATTACAAGGCCTCGATCCGCGCCGTCGCCGCCGCCGGGATCAATACCGTCTGCTATAATTTCATGGCGATCACCGACTGGACGCGCACCGACCTCGATTATCCCATGCCGCATGGCGGCACGGCGCTCCGCTTCGATGTCGTTGAGCTCTGCGCCTATGACGTCTTCATCCTCGAGCGAGAAGGGGCGGAGGCCGATCACCCACCGGCCCGTATCGAGGCCGCGCGTGCGCGGCTGCAAGGGATGAGCGACAGCGACAAGGCAAGGCTGGAGCGCAACCTGATCGGCTGGGTGCCGGCGCGCGAATTCATCTTCGATCGGGCAAGCTTCCGCCGCGCCCTCGACCTCTACAAGGACGTCTCCACCGAAGGCCTGCGCGAAAACCTGTTTGCCTTCCTGCGCGAGATCGTGCCGGTGGCCGAAGAGGCCGGCGTCAGGATGGCGATCCACCCCGACGATCCACCTTTTTCGCTGTTCGGCCTGCCGCGCATCGTTTCCAACGCCAATGATGCCCGCGCGCTGCTCGACGCCGTCGCTTCGCCGGCTAACGGGCTGACACTGTGCACCGGCTCCTACGGCGCGGGCGCGCAGAACGACCTGCCGGCAATGGCCAGGGCCTTCGCCGAAAACATCCATTTCGCCCATCTGCGCAATGTCACCAAGGAGTCCGACGGCTCCTTCCACGAAGCCGAGCACCTCGACGGCGACACCGACATGGTGGCGGTCGTGTCGGCGCTGATTGGCGAAGAGCGGCGGCGCAAGGCGGCAGGCCGCGCGGACTGGCAGATCCCGATGCGCCCCGATCATGGCCATGCCATCGTCGACGACATCGGCAAGAAGGTGAACCCCGGCTATTCCTGCATCGGCCGGCTGAAGGGCCTCGCCGAACTGCGCGGCGTCATGCGCGCAGTGGAGGCACTGACGACCTGAGGTTACTTGCTGGCCTGGCCGTTCAGCGTCTGTCGCGATGAATAATCGGTGCCCTTGGAATTCCAGAACAACCGCACAGCCTTGCCGACCAGATTTTCGTAGGGAACAAAGCCGACAGTGAATCGGCTGTCGGAGGCATTGTCGCGGTTGTCGCCAAGGACGAAATAATGGCCTTCGGGCACCTCAAACACGCGCGTATTGTCACCAATCGAGTTGTCGGTGAGGTCGAGGACGGAATGGGTGACGCCCCCCGGCAGAGTTTCGCGTTGAAGTTTGGCTTTCGAGAACTCTTCAGACGAAAAAGTGCCGATATCGTCGAGTCCCACCGCGACATCGTTGATGTGAAGCACCCCATCGATGATCTGGATCCTTTCGCCCGGAAAGCCGACGATCCGCTGGATGTAGTCCACGCTCGGATCGGGCGGGAACTTGAAGACAACCACATCTCCCCGTTTGGGCTCCGCGCCGAACAGCCGCCCGTCAAATGAAAGAACGTTGAAGGGCACGCTGTAGCGACTGTAACCGTACGCGGATTTGGAAACGAAGAGATAGTCGCCCTCCTGCAACGTCGGCACCATGCTGCCGGAGGGAATCGAAAACGGCTGGAATAGGAACGCGCGTATTGCAAATGCGGCCGGATACGTGGTCAGAAAGACGAGCACCAGCACCCAGAGCCCGTGCGCATACCATCTGTCCGGCTTGAATCGGCGCGCGAACGGCACGACAAGCGCTGCCCACAGGATCATCAAGCCGATACTTGAAAGATCGGCCGGCCAGGCAAGATCGACGCCAGGCAATACCGGAAATCCGATATAGACAAGCGCGAAAACGAGGGCGCCGATCACTAGCATGCTGGCAACCGCCAGTCTGCCGCTGCCGATCCAGAGGAACCCGCCGAACGGTCCGCCAAAGGCTGACACCAGGGCCGTCGACCACAGGGATCGCGAGGCAGTTTCTCGTTGCGCTGTTTCTTCCGTCACGGCCACCCCTCAATGCCCAGGCAGCCAGACTGTCCACCAAACAAAAAAGCGGGGCAACCCGCTTTTTCAGTCGATCATTTGAGCGAACCTCAAGCCGGCAGGATGGCACCTTCTAGCGTGGTGAGTTGGCTAAGGAACTGCTCGGCCTTGCTGCGGGTCTGGTCGTCCTTGGCGTCGGCGGCGTCTTCCCTCGCTTCCTGGATGCGGCGGGCAAGGTCGGCGCGGTCGATGTCGCCGACGGCCACAGCCGATTCCGCCAGCAGCGTGCAGCCGGCCGGAACGATGTCGGCAAAGCCGCCGAACACCACATAGCGCTCTTCCTTGCCTTGCGCGGTCCTCAGTGTGACGACGCCCGGCTTGATTGTGGTCATGACCGGCGCGTGATGCGCCATGACGGTCATCTCGCCTTCGGCGCCCGGGATGACGACGGATTCGACCTGCTCGGAAACCAAGAGGCGCTCCGGCGAGACCAGTTCGAATTTGAAAGCTTCAGGCATGATCAGTTTAGCGACTGGTGAATGGTGAATGGTGAATGGTCAAAAAGAATGACCTTCACTCAGCCCCGATTTCCTATCCGCTACTCCCCATTCACAATTCGCTATTGACCATTCACCATCAGGCCGCTTCAGCGGCCAGGCGCTGCGCCTTCTCGACCGCTTCCTCGATGCCGCCGACCATGTAGAAGGCGGCCTCCGGCAGATGGTCGTAGTCGCCGTTGCAAAGGCCCTTGAAGCCCTTGATGGTATCGGCGAGGTCGACCAGCTTGCCCGGCGCGCCGGTGAACACTTCGGCGACGAAGAAGGGCTGCGACAGGAAGCGCTCGATCTTGCGGGCGCGGGCAACCGTCTGCTTATCCTCTTCCGACAGCTCGTCCATGCCCAGGATGGCGATGATATCCTGCAGCGACTTGTAGCGCTGAAGGATCGACTGCACCTGGCGGGCGACCTGGTAGTGCTCTTCGCCGACGACCATCGGGTCGAGCATGCGCGAAGTCGAATCGAGCGGATCGACGGCCGGATAGATGCCCTTCTCCGAAATCGCGCGGTTGAGCACGGTCGTCGCGTCGAGGTGGGCGAACGAGGTCGCCGGTGCCGGGTCGGTCAGATCGTCGGCCGGCACGTAGATCGCCTGCACCGAGGTGATCGAGCCCTTGGTCGTCGTGGTGATACGCTCCTGCAGCGCGCCCATGTCGGTGGCCAGCGTCGGCTGGTAGCCGACGGCCGAAGGAATGCGGCCGAGCAGCGCCGACACTTCCGAACCCGCCTGCGTGAAGCGGAAGATGTTGTCGACGAAGAACAACACGTCCTGGCCCTGGTCGCGGAAATATTCGGCAACCGTCAAGCCGGTCAGGCCGACGCGGGCGCGCGCGCCCGGCGGTTCGTTCATCTGGCCATAGACGAGCGCGGCCTTGGAGCCTTCGCCGCCGCCCTTCTTGTTGACGCCGGACTCGATGAACTCGTGATAGAGGTCGTTGCCTTCGCGGGTGCGCTCGCCGACGCCGGCGAACACCGAGAAGCCGCCATGCGCCTTGGCGACGTTGTTGATCAGTTCCTGGATCAGCACCGTCTTGCCGACGCCGGCGCCGCCGAACAGGCCGATCTTGCCGCCGCGGGCATAGGGTGCCAGCAGGTCGAGCACCTTGATGCCGGTGACCAGGATCTGCGCTTCCGTCGACTGCTCGACATAGGTCGGTGCCGGTTGATGGATCGAGCGCATCTCGATGCCGTCGACCGGGCCTGCCTCGTCGACCGGCTCACCGATGACGTTGATGATGCGGCCGAGCATGCCCGGGCCGACCGGCACGGTAATCGGTGCACCGGTGTCATAGACGTCCTGGCCGCGGACCAGACCTTCGGTCGAGTCCATAGCGATGCAGCGCACGGTGTTTTCGCCCAGATGCTGGGCCACCTCTAGCACCAGGCGATTGCCGACGTTGATCGTCTCGAGCGCGTTCAGGATCGCCGGCAGATGTTCGCCGAACTGGACGTCGACAACGGCGCCGATGACCTGGCGAACCTTGCCTGCCAGGCCGGTTTTCTTGATGGTGGCGGCCGGCGTATTCACAGCGGCGGCCCTGGTTGGTGCCGCCTTCTTGGCCGGAGCGGCCTTTGCAGCTGCCGGAGCCTTTGCTGGTGCCGCGGCCTTAGGGGCTGCCGTCTTCGGGGTCGCTGCTTTCGCCATCGTCTTTACCCTTTTCGTCTCTTTGTTTCTCACACGCCTGAGGTCGATGACCTCCTTGTGAGCGTGCCTAGAGCGCCTCGGCGCCCGAAATGATTTCGATCAATTCCTTGGTGATCTGCGCCTGCCGCTGGCGGTTGTAGGTGATCGACAATTTGTTGATCATGTCGCCGGCGTTGCGCGTCGCATTGTCCATGGCGCTCATCTTGGCGCCCATCTCGCCGGCAGCATTCTCGAGCAGCGCGCGAAAAACCTGCACGGAAATGTTGCGCGGGATGAGATCGGAGAGGATTTCGCCCGGCTCCGGCTCGTATTCGTAGACGGCGCTGCCGCCATCCTTCACTTCCGCGGCAGCCGAAGCGACGCCCGCCGGGATAATTTGCTGCGCTGTCGGGATCTGGCTGATCACCGACTTGAACTGCGAATAGAACAGCGTGCAGATGTCGAAGCCGCCTTCGTTGAACAGGTGGATCACCTTCTTGGCGATGGCATCGGCATTGACGAAGCCCAGCGTCTTGACCTCGCGCAGGTCGACACGCTCGATGATCAGCGCCCCGTAGTCGCGGCGCAATATGTCGAATCCCTTCTTGCCGACGCAGATGATCTTGACCTGCTTGCCGTCGGCCAGAAGCTTGCGGATGTGGTCGCGGGCAAAGCGGGCGATCTGCGAATTGAAACCGCCGCACAGACCGCGTTCGGCCGTGCAGACGACAAGCAGATGTACGTCGTCCTTGCCGGTGCCGGTCATCAGCGCCGGGGCATCCCCGCCGCCACCGATCGCCTGGGTGATGTTGGCCAGCACCGCGCCCATGCGCTCCGAATAGGGACGTGCCGCTTCCGCCGCTTCCTGCGCACGACGCAGCTTCGCCGCGGCGACCATCTGCATCGCCTTGGTGATCTTCTGCGTCGCCTTGACCGAGGCGATACGGTTACGAAGGTCTTTTAACGAAGGCATGCTTCAAACCTGATCCCGTCCGTCCTGCTCAAGCAAAGGTCTTGGCGAAGGCGTCGATTTCTGCCTTCAGCCTGGCGCGCAGATCGTCGGACAGCGCCTTCTCCTTGCGGATGCCGTCGAGCACGTCCTTGCCGGCCGAGCGCATATGCGACAACAGACCATGCTCGAACTTGCCGACCTGGTTGATCGCCAGCTTGTCGAGATAGCCGTTGACGCCGGCGAAGATCACCGCGACCTGCTCCTCGACCTTAAGCGGCGAGAATTGCGGCTGCTTCAAAAGCTCGGTCAGGCGCGAGCCGCGGTTGAGCAGGCGTTGCGTGGCGGCGTCGAGATCGGAGCCGAACTGCGCGAAAGCAGCCATTTCGCGGTACTGCGCGAGCTCGCCCTTGATCGACCCGGCAACCTGCTTCATCGCCTTGATCTGCGCCGAGGAGCCGACGCGCGACACCGACAGGCCGACATTGACCGCCGGACGGACGCCCTGGAAGAACAGATTGGTCTCAAGGAAGATCTGGCCGTCGGTGATCGAGATGACGTTGGTCGGGATGTAGGCCGAAACGTCGTTGGCCTGCGTCTCGATGATCGGCAGCGCCGTCAGAGACCCGCCGCCGTTTTCGTCATTGAGCTTGGCGGCGCGCTCGAGCAGGCGCGAGTGGAGGTAGAAAACGTCGCCGGGATAGGCTTCGCGGCCCGGCGGGCGGCGCAGCAGCAGCGACATCTGGCGGTAAGCGACGGCCTGCTTCGATAGATCGTCGTAGCTGATCAGCGCGTGCATGCCGTTGTCGCGGAAATATTCGCCCATGGTGCAGGCGGTGAACGGCGCCAGGAACTGCATTGGCGCCGGATCGGAGGCGGTCGCGGCGATGATGATCGAATAGTCGAGCGCGCCGCGCTCTTCCAGGACCTTGACGAACTGCGCCACGGTCGAGCGCTTCTGGCCGACGGCGACATAGACGCAGTACAGCTTTTCCTTCTCAGGGCCGTTGTCGTGCACCGATTTCTGGTTGAGCATGGTGTCGAGGATGATCGCGGTCTTGCCGGTCTGGCGGTCGCCGATGACCAGCTCGCGCTGGCCGCGGCCGACCGGGATCAGCGCGTCGATGGCCTTGAGGCCGGTCGACATCGGCTCGTTCACCGATTTGCGCGGAATGATACCAGGCGCCTTGACGTCGACGCGCTTGCGTTCGGTGGCCTGGATCGGGCCTTTGCCGTCGATCGGGTTGCCGAGCGCGTCGACGACGCGGCCGAGCAAGCCCATGCCGACGGGCGCGTCGACGATGGCGCCGGTGCGCTTGACGGTGTCGCCTTCCTTGATGTCGCGGTCGGCGCCGAAGATGACGACGCCGACATTGTCGGCTTCCAGGTTGAGCGCCATGCCGCGGATGCCGCCGGGGAACTCGACCATCTCGCCGGCCTGGACATTGTCGAGGCCGTAGACGCGGGCGATACCGTCACCGACGGACAGCACCTGGCCGACTTCGGAGACCTCGGCCTCCTTGCCGAAATTCTTGATCTGGTCTTTCAGAATTGCGGAAATTTCCGCGGCGCGGATGTCCATCAGCCGACCTCTTTCAGTGCAAGCTTGAGCGAATTGAGTTTGGTTTTGAGCGACGTATCGATCTGGCGCGAGCCGATCTTGACCACCAGTCCGCCGAGCAGCGACGGATCGACGGTGACCGTGATCGCCACATCCTTGCCGGCGACGCTTTTCAGCGCTGCTTTCAGCTCGGTTTCCTGGGCAGGCGTCAGCGCATGCGCCGAGGTGACCTCGGCAGCGGTCTCGCCGCGGTGTTCGGCTGCGATCTGGCGGAAGGCCTTGATCATGCCGGGCACGGCGAACAGCCGGCGATTCTGGGCAACGACGCGCAGGAAATTGCCGGTGAGGCCGGTAATCCCTGCTTTGTCGGCGATCGCGGCGATCGCCTTGGCCTGGTCCTCGCTGGAGAAGACAGGGCTCCTGATCAGCCGCGAAAGGTCAGCGCTACCTTCGAGCATGGCGTCGAAACTATTGAGGTCGGCCTCGACGCTGGCGACCGAATTGGCCTGCAGCGCGAGCTCGAACAGCGAACCCGCATAGCGTTCTGCGACACCTGAGATTGGCGATGACGATTGGGCCACGGACCGTCTTTTCTCTTGTCTGACAGGCCGCAGATTGTTGGCGCGAGCAAAAACTCTGGCTAAATCTTTGACCTTACTGCATTTTTCCAAGCACGGAGGCGCGGCTTCCGCTATCCCCGGTCGAAAGTCGATTGCCGTCTAGCACAGGCATTTTCAGACCGCAATGCGTCGTCCGGCATGGTTTTCAGGCACTATTGTCGCATCCGCTGGCCGAGTTCAGCAACCAACCCCGGATTGATCCCTGATTCAGGGCAAAAAGCCAAAGGCGAAGGCAAGCGGCAGCGCCGCCAGCACCAGCTCGACGACGATCGATGCCCAGTTGAACGGCGTGTTGGCGCCGTCCGACATCATCGAGAGCAGCCGGCCGAAGGCGGTGAACAGCCAGGAGAAGCCGAGCGCCATGTAGAGCAGCGGCTGCGCCAGGAGGATGCAGCACAGGCTGACGCCGAGATAGAACCCCGACATCCGGCCGCGCCCCTCGGCGATCGCCGCCGCCTTCTCGGGCTTGACCTGCAGCCTGAGAATCCGGAAGGCCAGCCCTGGCGCGAGGAACAGCAGCAGGCCGAACAGCAGGGTCACCACGGCGCTCGACCATGCCAGCCACTCGCCCTGGCTCATCGGCCACGGAAACGCAAATTCCATCTTGTCCCCTCGTAAATGGATATTCAAAATTTCGGGCATTCTAGCGAAGCAAGAGACATACGCCAGATGGGCCGTCGGCAATTTGCAGGGCGCGTCAGCCCAACGCGGGCGCGACCGTTTTCTCGACCGGGCTAACAGGACGTTACACAACGGGCTGTTTTTTTCTGCACAATTCCTATATTGTGACTACATGAGACCACAAGGGGTTCCGCGCATGAAGACGATGCAACTACGAGAGGCAAAGGCCAGCCTTTCCGCGCTCGTGGAGGCTGCTGAGAACGGTGAGCCCACGGTTATCACCAAGCACGGCAAGCCCGCAGTCATGGTGGTGCCGATCGGTGAGGGACGGAAACTTTATCCGCAGAACAGCCAAAAAGACTTCGTGGATTTCCTGCTTCAGTATCCAGGCGGCATCGAGCTTGAGCGAAACGAATCGCCGTCGCGGGAAGTGGAGTTTTGACCGGTTATCTGCTTGATACGTCTTTTCTCTCGGCATTTGCACCTGGTCGGCCTCTGCTTCCGTCACACGTGCAGACCTGGGTTGCCGAACAAGGAGAACGCGGCTCTTGGCAGCTCTCGTCGATCGTCATCTTGGAGATGGAACGAGGAATCGCGAAACTGAAGCGGGCGGGCGGGCATATGAAGGCAGAGCGCATCAATGAGTGGTTCGAAAGGTTGCTTCTAGAGTTCAACCAGCGCATCCTTCCCATCGATTTAGCAATCGCACGAGAAGCCGGAAAACTGGAAGACGCCACTATCGCCAGAGGCGCCAATCCGGGTCTGGCGGACGTCCTGATCGCAGCTACTGCCCGTTTACACGGCCTGTCAGTTTTGACGGCCAACACCCGGCATTTTGCGATTCTCGACGTGCCTTACCTGAACCCATTCGCCGAACGCGTCACGAAAGGGTAATTCGACACCTTACAAAAAGCTCTGCGGGTCGATGTCGACCTGGACTCGCACCGAGCCCCTTATCTTCGGCCCCTCGGCCAGCATGGTGCGAATGAACCCTTGCATGTCGGCGCGCCGTTCGCCCTGGATCAGCAGGCGAAAGCGATGGCGGCCGCCGATCAATGACAGCGGCGCCTCGGCCGGGCCGAGCACGAACAGATCGGTGGCTTGCGGCGCGGCGCGACGCAGGCCACGGGCGTGCCCTTCGGCTTCGGCCCGTGTCGCCGCGCTGACGATGACGCCGGCGAGCCTGCCGAAGGGCGGCAGCCCCGCCCGCTCACGCTCGGCGATCTCGCGCTCGTAGAAGGCCTCGGCATCGCCGGAGACGATCGCGCGCATCACCGGGTGGTCTGGCTGGAAGGTCTGCAGCAGGCCGAGGCTCTTCTTGCCGGTGCGGCCGGCGCGGCCGGTCACCTGGCTGAGCAGTTGGAAGGTGCGCTCGGCGGCCCGCGGGTCGCCATTGGCAAGGCCGAGATCGGCATCGACCACACCGACCAGCGTCATGTTAGGGAAATTATGGCCCTTGGCGACGAGTTGCGTGCCGATGACGATGTCGGCCTCGCCATTGGCGATGGCTTCAAGCTCGAGCCGCAGCCGCCGCACGCCGCCCATCAGGTCCGACGACAGCACGATGGTGCGGGCATCGGGGAAATGCGCGACGACCTCCTCGGCGATGCGCTCGACACCCGGCCCGCAGGCGACGAGATGATCGAGCGTGCCGCATTCCGGACAGGCCTCTGGCCGGCGTTCATTGTGCCCGCAATGATGGCAGACGAGTTGGCCGCAAAAGCGATGCTCGACCAGCCAGGCCGAGCAGACCGGACAGCCAAAGCGGTGGCCGCAGACCCGGCAGAGCGTCAGCGGCGCATAGCCGCGCCTGTTGAGGAACAGCAGCGACTGTTCCTTTCTTTCCAGCGTCTGCCCCATATGGCCGAGCAGCACCGGCGACAGGAAGCCGCCGCGTGCCGGCGGCGCGCGGCGCATGTCGACCGTCTTGAGATCGGGAAGTGCCGCCTCGGCAAAGCGCGCCGAAAGCACCGCCCTGCTGTAGCGGCCCTGGCTGGCATTGACCCGGCTTTCGACCGACGGTGTGGCCGAAGCGAGCACGACCGGAAAACCGCCGATATGGCCGCGCACCACGGCCATGTCGCGGGCATTGTAAAAGACGCGATCCTCCTGCTTGTAGGCGGGATCGTGCTCTTCGTCGACGACGATCAATCCAAGTTCCCTGAACGGCAGGAACAGCGCCGAGCGTGCGCCTGCGACGACCCGCACGCCGCCTTCCGCTACTTGCCGCCAGACCTTTTCGCGCATCCTTGGCGGCAGGTCCGAGTGCCACTCCGCCGGCTTGGCGCCGAACCGCTCCTGGAAGCGTTCGAGGAAGGCGTGGGTCAGCGCAATTTCCGGCAGCAGGATCAGCACCTGCTTGCCACGATCGAGCGCGGCCGCGACCGCCTCGAAATAGACCTCCGTCTTGCCGGATCCGGTTACACCGTCGAGCAGGGTGACGCCGAATGTACCGGTCGTGACATTGGCGCGCAGCGTCTCGGCGGCATCGCTCTGGTCGGGCATCAGTGTCGGCACGGCGTAGCCGGGATCGGGTGCTGCGACCACCGGCCGCGGCGGGATCATCACCGTCTCGAATACGCCCTGCGCCCGGAGCCCGTCCACCACCGTCGACGACACGCCTGCCGCATGCGCCAGGCCCGATCGCGTCCAGGCCAGTCCGCCTTCGGCCGTCTCCAGCACGCGCGTCCTCGCCTCCGTCATCCGGTCGGGCTTGGCGAAGGTGCGCTGTAGTCCTTCGATCCACGGCTCCGGATCGAACGCCTCCGGCGCCCTGAGCAGCATGCGCGCCACCATGCCGGGCGGCGACAGCGTGTACTGCGCTACCCAATCGACAAAACGCCGCATCGCGCGGTCGATCGGCGGGCAGTCGAAAACCTGCTCGATCGGCCGCAATTTCTTCGCGTCGACCTTTTCGACGGCGCCGTCCCAGACGATGCCGGCGACCTGGCGGGGCCCAAGCGGAACGCGCACGATCGAGCCCGGCACCACGTGCATGCCAGCCGGCACGGCATAGGTGTAGGGGCGCTCGGCGGGCATCGGCACCAGCACCGGTGCGGCCGCGACAAAGGGCGAATCTTCGATCATGAGGCGTGACCTTGCCCCGACTTTGGTCTAGATCAAAGTCCGACCCCGAATGTGCATGACGTGCACATGAAAAATCTTCAGGAGACCGCCATGAAATTTTTTGTCGACACCGCCGATGTCAAGGAAATCCGCGAGCTGAACGATTTGGGGCTGCTCGACGGCGTAACCACCAATCCGTCGCTGATCCTGAAATCCGGCGGCAAGATCGCCGACGTCACAAGAGAGATCTGCGAGATCGTCAAGGGCCCAGTCTCGGCCGAAGTCGTCGCCACCGAATACAAGGACATGATGGCGGAGGCCAAGATCCTGGCCAGGATCGCCGACAATGTCTGCATCAAGGTGCCGCTGACGCTCGACGGCCTGAGAGCCTGCAAGGACATCCGGTCGGACGGCCGCATGGTCAACGTCACGCTTTGCTTCTCGGCCACCCAGGCGCTGCTTGCCGCCAAGGCCGGCGCCTCGTTCATCTCGCCCTTCGTCGGCCGCATCGACGACAGCGGCTGGGACGGCATGGAGCTGATTGCCGATATCCGCACCATCTACGACAATTATGACTTCCAGACCGAAATCCTGACCGCTTCTGTGCGCACCGTGAACCATGTCAAGCAGGCGGCACTGATCGGCGCCGACGTCATCACCGCGCCGCCGGCGACACTCAAGGCACTGGTCAAGCACCCGCTGACCGACAAGGGCCTGGAGCTGTTCCTCGCCGACTGGGCAAAGACCGGGCAGAAGATCGGCTGAAGCGACTATCCTGCGAACAAAAAAGGCCGAGCAATCGGCCTTTTTTGCAGATTGCGCACTCTGGAAAGACCTAGCTTGCCGCCGGCTTGCCGTGCTTGATCAGATCCTGGGCGATCGACAGCCGCAGCACATCTGCCAGCTCGCGCGCCGCACGGTTCTCGGCGTCGATCTGCGCCCGGTATGACGCGAATTCCTGGCGCGGCCTGTCGTATGACGACGGAATCGAGCGCTTGCCCCTCGCTATGACCGTGCCCGTCTTGGCATCGCTGAGCACATAGTTAGCGGTCAGCGTCACAGTGCCGGCGGTCGGCTCGTCCTCGTCGGTCGTGACCTGCTCGATTGCCGCCGATTCGACGAGTTCGGAGACGCCGAGATCAAGCGAATAGACCGGCGAAGCCGGCTCGCCGGCGCCCTGGCCGAGCGCGAAGATCAAATTGTTGCGGACCTGCTGGGCGTAGCGGGTCTTGACCGGCTTGACCGAGATCGATGCCAGCTCGGCAGGAGCGCCGACCTGCGAGCCGGCGACCAGCGGCGCGCTCGAATAGAGCGGCCGCACCGTGCAGGCGGAAACCAGCGCCACCGACGCGAGCAGCCCGCAAAGCACGACACGGCGCAGCGTCAGCTCTGTCTTTCGCGGCTCAGGCAACGACATTGACGATCCTCTGTGGCACGATGATCACCTTGCGCGGCGCCTTACCTTCGAGCGCTCTCTGCACGAAGTCGAGAGCCAGAACCGCTTTTTCGACCGCACCTTGGTCCGCGTCGCGGGCAATTGTCAAATCGCCGCGCTTCTTGCCGTTGACCTGCACCGGAAGCACGATCTCGGCGTCGACGACAAGCGAGGGATCGTAGTTCGGCCAGGGCCGTTCGGCGACAAGATCGGTGCCGCCGAGCGTCTGCCAGCACTCTTCGGCCAGATGCGGCATGACCGGCGCGATCAGGTGCACCAGGATCTCAACGGCCTCGCGGCACGCCGCTTGCAGCGCCGGACCGGCCTTGCCCTCTGCCGCCTCGTTGAGCGGCACGGTCAAGGCATTGGCGAGCTCGTAGATGCGGGCGATGGCGCGGTTGAAGGCGAGCTTTTCGATATCCTCACCGACCGACTTCAGTATCTTGTGCGCGGCCTTGGATACTGTCCCGGCCTCGCCGTCCTTCGCCGCAGCTGGCCGGACTCCGGCGAGCGATTCGGCAGCCGTCGACACCAGCCGCCAGATGCGCTGGATGAAGCGATGCGCGCCGGCCGCACCCTCGTCGGTCCATTCGACATCGCGCTCGGGCGGCGAGTCCGACAGCATGAACCAGCGCGCCGTATCGGCGCCGTAGCCGTCGGTGATCTCTTCCGGACTCACCGTATTCTTCTTCGACTTCGACATTTTTTCGAGCGGACCGATCCCCGCCTCTTCGCCAGTGGCGATTTCGAAGGCGCGGCGCTTGCCGTCGGCGTCTTCCAGCCTGACCTCGCTTGGCGCAAGCCAGCGGCCGTTCGAGGCGCCGCCAACCCGATAGGTCTCGTGCACCACCATGCCTTGCGTGAACAGGCCCCTGAACGGCTCGGCGAGATCGACATGGCCGGTCTCGCGCATGGCGCGGGTGAAAAAGCGCGAATAGAGCAAATGCAGGATCGCATGCTCAATGCCGCCAATATACTGGTCGACCGGCAGCCATTCAGTCGCGGCCTTGGGATCGGTCGGATCGTTTGCCCAGGGCGCGGTGAAGCGCGCGAAATACCACGAAGAATCGACAAATGTGTCCATCGTGTCGGTTTCGCGCCGCGCATCCTTGCCGCAGCGCGGGCATTTGACGTGCCGCCATGTCGGATGGCGGTCGAGCGGATTGCCCGGCCGGTCGAACTCGATATCGTCCGGCAGCTTGACCGGCAGGTCGGCTTTCGGCACCGGCACCACGCCGCAATCCTCGCAATGGATCATCGGGATCGGGCAGCCCCAATAGCGCTGGCGCGAAATGCCCCAGTCGCGCAGGCGGAAGTTCACCTTGCGCTCGGCCATCGGCCGGTTGCCGATGGTCCTTTGTTCCAGCAGCTTCGCCACCTCGTCGAATGCCTGATCCGGCTTCATGCCGTCGAGGAAGCGCGAATTGATCATCGCGCCATCATCGACATAAGCCTCGTCGATGACCTGGAAGCTTCCTTGATTCTCGCCTTCCGGCATCACCACCGGAATGACCGGAAGGCCGTATCTGTTGGCGAAGTCGAGGTCGCGCTGGTCATGTGCCGGACAGCCGAAGATGGCGCCTGTGCCATAGTCCATCAGCACGAAATTGGCGACGTAGACAGGCAGCGTCCACCTCTCGTCGAACGGATGGACGACGCGAATGCCGGTATCGAAACCCTTCTTCTCGGCCGTCTCCAAGGCCGCCGCCGAAGTGCCCATATGGCGGACCTCGTCGATGAACTTTGCCAGCGCCGGATTGTCTTCGGCGGCCTTTTTGGCCAGCGGATGATCGGCCGCAATCGCCATGAAGGAGGCGCCGAAGATGGTGTCGGGCCTGGTCGTGTAGACTTCAAGTTCATGCTCGCCGGCGACTGGCTCGGCCAGCGGCCAGCGGATCAGCAGCCCTTCTGAACGGCCGATCCAGTTCGCCTGCATCAGCTTCACTTTTTCCGGCCAGTCGTCGAGTTGATCGAGCGAATCCAGCAGGTCCTGCGCGTAGTCGGTGATCTTGAAGAACCACTGCGTCAGCTCGCGCTGTTCCACCAGCGCGCCCGAGCGCCAGCCGCGTCCGTCGATGACCTGCTCGTTGGCAAGCACCGTCATGTCCTCCGGATCCCAGTTGACCTTGGAGGATTTGCGCGTCACCAGCCCCTTCTCGACGAAATCGAGGAACAGCATCTGCTGGCGGTGATAGTAGTCGACATCGCAGGTGGCGAACTCGCGCGCCCAATCGAGCGACAGGCCCATGACCTTGAGCTGCTCGCGCATGGCGGCAATGTTCTGATAGGTCCAGTCCTTGGGATGAACCTTGTTCTGCATCGCCGCGTTTTCGGCTGGCATGCCAAAGGCATCCCAGCCCATCGGGTGCAGCACGTTGAACCCCTTGGCCCGCTTGTAGCGTGCCACCACGTCGCCCATCGTATAGTTGCGGGTATGGCCTATATGGATGCGCCCCGACGGATAGGGGAACATCTCCAGCACGTAGTATTTCGGGCGCGGGTCGTCATTGTCGGCTTCGAACAGCTTCTTGGCGTCCCAGGCCTTCTGCCATTTGGGCTCTGACGCGCGCGGATTGTATCGTTCGGTTGCCATCGGGTGTTTTTCACTTAAAAGCATGCACGAGCCGCCGGACAATGCCCGGGCGGCTCAGGAAATGTCGTCGCGGTGTTCACCATGGATTGCCGGACCCGTCAACTGCGGCGATCCGGCGAAAAGCCAAACACAGGCAGGATATAGGCATGGCGAGCGCCGTCGAACAGCTTTTCACGGTCAAGGCAAGGATCGCTGCCGCCGAACGCGAGGCAGGACGCGAGGCCGGAGCGGTGACGCTGGTCGCGGTCTCGAAGACCTTCGATACAACCGATATCCGCCCCGTCATCGAGGTCGGCCAGCGCGTCTTCGGCGAAAACCGCGTCCAGGAAGCACAAGCCAAATGGCCGGTGCTGAAGGAGGCGTTTCCCGACATCGAGCTGCATCTGATCGGTCCGCTGCAATCGAACAAGGCAAGGGAGGCGGTGGCGCTGTTCGACGTCATCGAAACCGTCGATCGCGAAAAGATTGCCGCAGAGCTGGCCAAGGAGATCGCCAGGCAAGGCCGGTCACCAAGGTTGTATGTCCAGGTCAACACGGGCTCCGAGCCGCAAAAGGCCGGCATCGAGCCGCGCGAGGCTGTCGCCTTCGTCGCCCGCTGCCGCGATGTCCATGGCCTCGCCGTCGAGGGGCTGATGTGCATTCCGCCGGCCGACGAGAACCCCGGGCCGCATTTCGCGCTGCTGGAAAAGCTTGGGCTTGAGGCCGGCGTCGACAAGCTCTCCATGGGCATGTCCAGCGACTACGAAACCGCGATCGCCTTCGGCGCGACCAGTGTCAGGGTTGGATCGGCGATTTTCGGCGCCAGATGAGGCGCAGCCGGCCTTAGGCCACAGACTGACATTGACTAAGCCAACTTATAGAAACGGAACGTTTCGTTCCTATATGGGTCGAGTTATTCTCAACCCGTCTGGAGCCACCATGCGTTACAATCAACTTGGAAATACGGGGATGTTCGTCTCCGAACTTTGCCTCGGCACGATGACGTTCGGCGCGGGCGGCGAGAATGCCCAATGGGGCCTGATCGCCAGCCTCGACCAGAAGGGCGTCGACGAGATCGTTGCCCGCTCGCTCGTCGCCGGTGTCAATTTCTTCGACACGGCGGATGTTTATTCATTCGGCGCCTCGGAACGGCTTCTCGGCCAGTCGCTCAGGAACCTTGGCGTCAACCGGCAGGACGTGATCATCGCCACCAAGGTTCATGGCACCATGGGCGGCGGCCCGAACCAGCGCAGTTCCTCGCGCGGCCACATCATGGATTCGGTCGAAGGCAGCCTCGAACGGCTGCAGCTGGACCATATCGATCTTTACCAGCTGCACGGCACCGACACGGTGACGCCGATCGACGAGACGCTGCGGGCGCTCGACGACCTGGTTGCCGCCGGCAAGGTCCGCTATGTCGGCGTCTCGAACTGGCAGGCCTGGCGCATCGCCAAGGCGCTGGGTATTGCCGAGCGCAGAGGCTTTGCCCGCTTCGAGACCGTGCAGTCGTATTATTCGATCGCCGGCCGCGATCTCGAGCGCGAGATCGTGCCGCTGCTCAACGAGGAGAAGCTCGGGCTGATGGTCTGGTCGCCGATGGCAGGCGGCTTGCTCTCCGGCAAATACGGACCGGGTGCCCCCGGCAATGGCGAGGGCCGCCGCGCCAGCTTCAATTTCCCGCCGGTCAATGAGGACCGTGCCTGGGCAG
Organism: Mesorhizobium sp. M0166; assembly: GCF_040322255.1. NCBI lineage: Bacteria > Pseudomonadati > Pseudomonadota > Alphaproteobacteria > Hyphomicrobiales > Phyllobacteriaceae > Mesorhizobium > Mesorhizobium sp. M0166. Next base: position 31,432 of record NZ_JAMYTD010000040.1, read on the forward strand.
CGGTCGCCGTCATGCGCGAGATCGCCGCCAAGCACGGCGTCAGCGTCGCCACGGTGGCGCTCGGCTATGTCCTGGCCAAGCCATTCATGATGAGCGTGATTATCGGCGCCAGCCGCATGGAGCAGCTTGAACAGAACCTTTCAGCCACCGAGTTGCAGCTCGATGCCGATGATCTTGTTCGCCTCGACGAAGTCAGTGCCCTGCCCGCCGAATACCCCGGCTGGATGCTGGAACGTCAGGCGGCCGGCCGGCGTCCGGCGCCCTTTGTGCCGAAAACGTAACTCAATCTCACCTTCGATTCGATGCTTCGGGAGCCGGCAGGCTCCCGATTTTTTTGGGCTCAGGTCAGCCGGACAGTCTCGACCAAAAAGTCCAAAAACGCCCGCACCCGCGCCGGCAGATGCTTGCCTTGGCCGACATAGACCGCGTGGGTGAGTTCCTCGTCGCCGGGGTTGAACTCTTCCAGCAGCGGCAACAGCCGGCCGGCGGCAATGTCGGCCTCCACGTGCCAGCGTGCCAGCCGGGCGATGCCCACCCCTGAGAGCGCCATCAGCCGCATCGCCTCGCCGTCGCTGACCAGCGTATTTCCGATGATCGACAGGGTGATCGGCTTGCCGGCCGCGTCGATAAAAGGCCAGCCCTCGAGGTGACGTACGAAACGGAAGCCCATCCGGTTGTGACGATCGAGATCGGCGGGCTCCTTGGGCGTGCCACGCGCTTCGAGATACGATGGCGCTGCAACGACGACCACCCGGCTCTGCCCGAGCTTGCGCGCCACCAGCCGTGATTCACCGAGCGGCCCGGCGCGGATGGCGACGTCAGCGCGCTCCTCCATCAGGTCGATGACATCGTCGGTCAACACCAGATCGACCGAGATTTCGGGGTAGCGCTCTAGGAAACGCGGCAAAAGCGGGATCAGCCGATGTTGCCCGAAAGGCACGTAGCTGTTGATCCGCAGCCGGCCACGCGGCGCGGCACCCGCCGCTGCCTCGCGCTCGGCCGCTGCCATGTCGGCCAGGATGCGCACGCCGCTGTCGAAGAACGCCGCGCCCTCTGGCGTCAGTTGCAGCTTACGCGTCGAACGGCTGACCAGCCGCGCGCCAAGCCGCGCCTCCAGCCGCGCGATCAGCTTGCTCACCGCCGACGGCGTCATCCGCAACGCACGGGCAGCGGCTGAAAAGCTGCCCGCCTCGACGACGCGGACGAACACTTCGATCTCGCCGGAGCGATTGATGTCGGGCCTAGCCATTGGTGAATCTATTTCACAGACGATGTGCCCGATGCAAGGCTGGTTCACAGCACATCGCGGCACGATCTTCGGCATCGGCGCGTGGGAGGACACGGCGCCCGTCGTCAAAATTGGTCGTCATCGAAGTGGGAACCGCCATGCCCCTTGCTCTTTACGCTCTTGCCGCCGGTGCCTTCGGTATCGGCGTCACCGAATTCGTCATCATGGGCCTGCTGCTCGACGTCAGCACCGATCTCGGCGTCTCGATCTCAGCTGCCGGCCAGCTGATTTCCGGCTATGCGCTCGGCGTTGTCATCGGCGCGCCGCTGCTGACGATCGCAACCGGCCGCTGGCCGCGCAAAATCGTGCTTCTGGCGCTGATGGCAATCTTCACGCTTGGCAATCTCGCCTGTGCGCTTGCCCCAGACTACTGGACGCTGATGGGTGCGCGCGTGCTGACCGCCTTCGCCCACGGCACCTTCTTCGGCGTTGGTTCGGTCGTGGCGACCGGGCTGGTGGCGCCCAACAAGAAAGCTTCGGCGATCGCCCTGATGTTCACCGGCCTGACCATCGCCAACATCCTCGGCGTGCCCTTCGGCACATGGCTCGGCCAGGCCTTCGGCTGGCGCGCGACCTTCTGGGCGGTGACCCTGGTCGGCATCGCCGCCTTCGCCATCATTCTCCTGCTGGTGCCGCGCAGTCGAACAGAGCCTGAGAAGAGCAATTTGCGCGCCGATCTCGCCGTGCTCGGCCGCACGCCCGTCCTGCTTGGCTTCGCCACCACCGTGCTTGGCTATGCCGGCGTCTTTGCCGTCTTCACCTACATCGCCCCGTTGCTGACCGAGATCACCGGTTTTGACGAAGCAGCGGTGTCGCCGATCCTGCTGGTCTTCGGCGGCGGCCTCATCGCCGGCAACCTCGCCGGCGGCAAGTTCGCCGACCGCTGGCTGGTACCTTCCGTTCTCGGCAGTCTCGTCGTGCTGGCGCTGGTGCTCGGCACCATGACCTTCGCCCTGCACAGCCAGGTCATGGCCGTCATCTATGTCGGTCTGCTCGGCGCTGCCGCGTTCGCCACCGTGGCGCCGCTGCAGATGTGGGTACTGGAAAAGGCACAAGGCGCCGGCCAGAGCCTAGCTTCATCCTTCAACATCGCCGCCTTCAACCTCGCCAATGCGGCCGGCGCCTGGCTCGGCGGCTTGGTCATCGCCCATGGTCCCGGCCTCGGTGCCGTCACCTGGGTCGCGGCCCTGTTGCCGCTTTCAGCGCTTGCCGTGGCAGCGTTTGCGCTACGCCTCGACCGAGATCCCGTCCTCGCCACACCGGAAATCGCGCGGTCATAGAACGGCAACCTCAACCAATCTTTGAAACAGCCATCCTTCCACAAGGAGCAAACCCATGGATTATCGAAATCTTGGCGCATCGGGCCTGAAGGTCCCGGCGCTCTCGTTCGGCGCTGGAACCTTCGGCGGTTCGGGCCCGCTGTTCGGCGCCTGGGGCAACAGCGATGCGACCGAAGCGCGGCGGCTGGTCGACATCTGTCTTGAGGCCGGCGTCAACCTGTTCGACACTGCCGATGTCTATTCGAATGGCGCTTCCGAACAAGTGCTCGGCGCTGCCATCAAGGGCCGCCGCGACGCCGTGCTGATCTCGACCAAGACCTCGCTGCCGATGGGCGACGGTCCCAACGATGCCGGCTCTTCGCGTTCACGCCTGATCAAGGCCGTCGAAGACGCGCTGAGGCGTCTTGGCACCGACTACATCGACCTGCTGCAACTGCACGCTTTCGACGCCGCAACACCGATCGAGGAGGCGCTGTCGACGCTGGACAGTCTCGTGCGCGCCGGCAAGCTGCGTTATGTCGGCGTCTCCAATTTTTCCGGCTGGCAAGTGATGAAGTCGCTCGGCCTGGCGGACAGATACGGCTATCCCCGATACGTCGCCCATCAGGTCTATTACTCGCTGGTCGGACGCGATTATGAATGGGAGTTGATGCCGCTCGGCCTCGACCAGGGTGTCGGTGCGCTGGTGTGGAGCCCGCTCGGCTGGGGCCGCCTGACCGGCAAGATCCGCCGTGGCCAGAAGCTGCCTGAGAAAAGCCGGCTGCATGACACCGCAAGCTTCGGACCGCCCGTCGAGGATGAGCATCTCTATCGGGTGATCGACGCGCTTGATGTTGTCGCCGAGGAAACCGGCAAGACCATACCGCAGATCGCCATCAATTGGCTGCTGCAGCGGCCGACCGTCGCCTCCGTCATCATCGGCGCGCGCAACGAGGAGCAGTTGCGCCAGAATCTCGGCGCCGTCGGCTGGTCCTTGACAGCCGGGCAGATGAAGAAGCTCGACACGGCAAGTGAGGTCACCGCACCCTACCCGTATTTTCCCTACCGCCGGCAGGAGGGGTTTGCCCGGCTGAGCCCGCCTGCAGTCTGACGCTCCAAAAGCTGGGGCGGCGGCTCCCAGCCTGCCACCCGCCCGGCTAATGCAGCACGAACTCGCCGTCGACCTTGCGCCATTCGTTCGGCGCGATCAGCTTCTGGTGCGTGTAGCTGACCGAATGCAGCGGGCCTTCGAGCTTGGCCTGCCAGAACTCGATGAAGCGGATCAGCACCGGAAATTTCGGGGCGATGTCGTAATCCTGCCAGATGAAGCTCTGCAGCAGATGCGGATGATCGGGAAAGTGATAAAGAATCTTGGCCGTGGTCAAGCCATAGCCCTTGAGCATCAGGTCCATTTCGGAATGGTCGCGCATTGCGGTCCCCTGGTTGATTCTCCTTCCTCCCAGCCTGAAATTGTGCACCCCATTTGCTTAATCGTCTATTGGTATTTCTGCGATCGAATCAGATTCCTCCCGCAAAAACATGTGCTTAGCAGCCACCTCACGAGAGTGCTGACACCGCCTGGCAAGGCACCTGCGGCATCCCGCCGCGCGAATCCAACGTCTAATGTTGCCGTCGCGGCCGAACTGTTAATAATGCGCGCGAATTCGCGGCCGCATCGCTGCGATCCTGCCGGCGGTCAAGCCGGCGGTTTGGTTTTGGGGAGGAAGGCGAAGAATGTCCGATGTTCATGTCCATCGCGTCCAGCCGGCGTGGAAGAAGAACGCGCTGATTGACAATGACACCTACCTGAAATGGTACGCCGACAGCGTCAAGAGCCCGGACAGGTTCTGGGGCAAGCACGGCAAGCGCATCGACTGGTTCAAGCCGTACAGCAAGGTCAAGAACACGTCCTTCGACGGCAAGGTCTCGATCAAATGGTTCGAGGATGGCCAGACCAACGTTTCCTGGAACTGCATCGACCGGCATCTGAAGAAGCGCGGCGAACAGACCGCTATCATCTGGGAAGGCGACAATCCCTACGACGATAGGAAGATCACCTATAACGAACTTCACGCGCATGTCTGCCGCCTCGCTAATGTGATGAAGAAGCACGGCGTCAAGAAGGGCGACCGCGTCACCATCTACATGCCGATGATCCCGGAGGCCGCTTATGCGATGCTCGCCTGCACGCGCATCGGCGCCATTCATTCGGTCGTCTTCGGCGGCTTTTCGCCGGACGCGCTGGCCGGACGCATCGACGACTGCAAGTCGACCTTCGTCATCACCGCCGACGAAGGCCTGCGCGGCGGCAAGTCGATCCCGTTGAAGGACAACACCGACAAGGCGATCGAGATCGCCGCCAAGGCTGGAACGAAAGTCGAAAAGGTCTTGGTAGTACGCCGCACCGGCGGCAAGACCGGCTGGGCCGCCGGGCGCGACGTCTGGTACCATGACGAGGTCGCGACGGTTAAGGCCGAATGCAAGCCCGAGAAGATGAACGCCGAGGACCCGCTGTTCATCCTCTACACATCCGGCTCGACCGGCAAGCCGAAGGGCGTGCTGCACACCACGGCCGGCTATCTCGTTTATGTCTCGATGACCCACCAATATGTCTTCGACTATCATGACGGCGATATCTACTGGTGCACCGCCGATGTCGGCTGGGTCACCGGCCACAGCTACATCGTCTACGGGCCGCTGGCCAACGGCGCAACCACGCTGATGTTCGAAGGCGTGCCGAACTACCCCTCGCAGTCGCGGTTCTGGGACGTGATCGACAAGCACAAGGTCAACATCTTCTACACCGCGCCGACGGCGCTGCGCGCGCTGATGGGTGCCGGCGATGCCCATGTCACCAAAACGTCGCGCAAGTCGCTGCGCGTGCTCGGCACCGTCGGCGAGCCGATCAATCCGGAAGCCTGGGAGTGGTATTTCAACGTCGTCGGCAACGGCAAGGTGCCGATCGTCGACACCTGGTGGCAGACCGAGACCGGCGGCATCATGATCACGCCGGTTCCGGGCGCCACCCACCTCAAGGCGGGTTCGGCGACGCGGCCCTTCTTTGGCGTCAAGCCGCAGCTGGTCGATGCCGACGGCAAGGTGCTGGAAGGCGAAGCCAGCGGCAATCTTTGTATTGCCGACTCATGGCCGGGCCAGATGCGCACCGTCTATGGCGATCACGACCGCTTCGTGCAGACCTATTTCTCGACCTACAGGGGCAGGTACTTCACCGGCGACGGCTGCCGCCGCGATGCTGACGGCTACTACTGGATCACCGGCCGCGTCGACGACGTCATCAACGTCTCCGGCCACCGCATGGGCACCGCCGAGGTCGAATCGGCGCTGGTTTCGCATGAGAAGGTCTCGGAGGCCGCCGTCGTCGGCTACCCGCACGATATCAAGGGCCAGGGCATTTACTGCTATGTCACGCTGATGGCCGGCGAGACGCCAAGCGAGGAACTGCGCCAGGAGCTCGTCGCCCATGTCCGCAAGGAGATCGGCGCCATCGCTTCGCCCGACAAGATCCAGTTCGCGGCCGGCCTGCCGAAGACGCGTTCCGGCAAGATCATGCGGCGCATCCTGCGCAAGATCGCCGAGGACGATTTTGCCACGCTCGGCGACACCTCGACGCTGGCCGATCCGGCGGTCGTCGACGACCTGATCGCCAACCGGCAGAACAAGAAGGGCTGATGCAACCCGCATTGGGCGCCGTCACCGCGCTTTGCCGCTATCCCGCGAGCTCGCTCGCCGGCGAGTTTCAGGAGGCGATCTCCGTGGACTGGCATACCGTCGAAGGCGACCGGCTGTTTGGCCTTGTCGATACCTTGACCGACGAAATCGCACGGCCCGACCGCGAAGCGAAATGGCACAAAGTGCCCCGCATCCGCACCCGGCTGTCGCAGGCCGGCAGACTGGAGGTCGCCATCCCGGACGGACGCTGGCTTTCGGCACCTGGCGCGCAAAGTGATCGCGCCATTTCCGCCTATCTCGGCTTTGCGGCTTCCATCCGGCCGTTCCGCCGGGAAAATGCGGCTCCGGATTACGCCGGCCCCCTGCTGATGGAACGCTACGTCAAAGCCCCTATTCATCTACTGACCACCGCCTCACTGGCGCGTTTGAAAGTGCTGCATCCAAAGGGCACGGCCGACCCGCGCCGCTTCCGCCCCAACATCGTCGTCGACATGGCGGCGGTCGAGGGATCGTTCCCGGAAACGGAATGGATCGGCCGCAAGCTGGCGATCGGCGATCTGCTGCTGACCATCTCCGAACCATGCCGCCGCTGCGGTTTCACCATCATCGCCCAGGACGGCTTCGACCACGATCCGGCAATCCTGCGCAGCCTGGTCCGCCACAATGCGCATAATATGGGCGTCTACTGCACCGTCGACCGACCGGCCCGCGTCGAGATCGGCGCCGCGATGCGCCTCCTGTAGCTATCGGTACAAATCCGCCCGCGTCGGCGGCAGGCCGCTCGGCCCACGCGCGCGCCTGGTGGCGACGGTCTGGAAAACCTGTGCCGATGCACGTTCGAAGGTAATCGAGCAGCCGGTGAGATAAAGTAGCCAGAGCCGCGCCTTGGCTTCGCCGACCTCGGCGATGGCTTCGTCAAAGCGTGCGTGGAGGCGCTCGGCCCACAGCCTGCAAGTGCGCGCATAGTGCTCGCGCAAGTTTTCGACGTCGTAGACGAGGAAGCCGTGCGCCTCGAGATTGCCGAGCGTCATGCCGATCGTATCGAGTTCGCCGCCCGGAAAAATGTATTTGATCAGCGCCTTGAATTCCGGCCCCTTGCGCAGCGTCTTCTTTATGTTGCCCTTGTCGCGCCGGGTGATGGCGTGGTGCAGATAGATGCCGCCGGGCTTGAGCAGGCGATGGATCCTCGAGAAATAGGCCGCATGGTTGGCAAGCCCCAGATGCTCGAACATGCCGATCGACGAGATCTTGTCGAAGGAGCCGGACAGCTCGGCATAGGACTTGATCTCGATGGTGATGCGGTCCTCCAGCCCCTCTGCGCGGATGCGCTCGCGGGCGAGCTCGGTCTGTGCCTCCGACAGCGAAACGCCGTGGCCGACGACGCCATAATTCTTCACCGCGTGGATGAGCATCGCTCCCCAGCCGCAGCCGATGTCGAGCAATCTGTCGCCGGGCTTCAGCCGAAGCTTGCGGCAGATATGGTCGAGCTTGTCTCTCTGCGCCTGATCGATATCGTTGGCAAAATCCTTGAAGTAGCCGCAGCTATAGACCATGCGCTCGTCGAGGAAGAGCCGGTAGAATGCGTTGGAAATGTCGTAGTGATGCTGGATCGCCTCCTTGCTCGAACCGCTGACGTAAGGATTGCGGCCGGAAAGATCGGTTCGCGCGGTCATCTGTTTTCGCGAAAACAGCACCGCCGGCAGGTCGCGCAGGATCGCCAGCTTCGGCAATGTCTTGAGCTTTGTCCTGAGCTTGCCGTGCGTGGGCAAGGCGTAGAAATCGAACAGCGATCCGTCTTCGACGTCGACCGCCTTGGCAATCCACATCTCGATCAGCGTCGATAAAGAAGGGCGGCGTACGATCTGCCAGACGATGTCCTGGTCATTGATAGTCAGCACCGGGCCGGTAGCCGGGCCGATCCGCTCGCCTGTCCACAGCCTCACCGCAAAACCCGGCTTAAGCGTCTCGATGACCGTCCGAACAATCCGGGCCGCTCTCTCGGCTGCCTCCATCCCCGTCCTCCCTTACCCGGCAAAATAGTGACCCGGAACAATAGCGGCTCGATCTTGCCTGCCCGATCGGCCGGCCGCAAGCTGCCTGAGTGCGCAAGCACGCTTGTTCAGGATTTTCGAGTGCCGCGCCTTGCCATTTGCCGGGTGACACCCCATCATGAGCGAGTGTTCAACAAATCGAAAGGAGGTGATCCGATGTCGAGTGATTTCGTTTTCCAGAACGTGGCCTCAGCGGATCGCACTTTCGGGAAGCAGTCTTCCCGTTAAGGCGCGAGATGCGCGGCTGGCGACCAGGGTCGCCGCCAGGAGCCGCGCCATGGACGGAAACACGGAAGGCCGCCGGCTTCGCGAGAAGCGGCGGCCTTTTCCTTTTTGGGCTGTTTGTCCTCTATTTGGTTACGGTCAACATCTCGACGTTGCGCACTATATCCTGGAAAGCCTGGTTGAGTTCCGTTCCATTGGCCGCCTGATAAAAGTGCTTGATCTTGGCGGTGTCCGGGCTCGCGCAATCCTGGAGCGTCGCCTTGGCATTCGTTTCGTTTAGGTCAAACCCAATGGTGAAGACCTCGATGCCCTTGTCGCGCATGGCAGCGCAAAGTGTCTTGGCTGCCGTGCGAGTCGGCTCCTTGCCGGCGTCATTGTAGACGTCGCTCACCGTGCTCGCATCGAAGTAGGACAGGTTGAATTCGCCATCGGTCATCAGGATCGCGATCTTGGCAACCTTCTTTGGATCCATCTTGGCCGGCCGTTCCGAGGCTTTCATCACACTGCCCCAGTTCTCCGAAAGCATGTACCAGCTCCACTGCACGCCGATATGGCCGGCAGTGCCGCCCGATGCGACAAAGGTCTTGATGACGTTCTTGAGCGCCGTGGCGTCCGCCGTCAGCGGTTTCAACGCGGCGGCAGGGCAGGCAGCCGTGCCGGTCTGCCAGGCGAAGGATGACAGCAGGTAGTCGCGATTGATCATGCTGACGTCGGGGCCCGCATCCGAATACTGATAGGTCCCCTTGCGCTCGGTGGCACAATTGTCCGGACGCACAAAGCCGGAGACATACTGCACGGCGCCATTGCCGGGCGCCTGTTTGCGTTGACTGGCGGTGGTTTCCACATAGACGCTGCTGGCGGCAATTGTACCGGCATTCACCGAATTGGCATAAGGCACGATAGCAACCCGCACACGTGGCTTGGAGGGGTCCTGGCCGCCCAGGAAGCTGTCGACAGCATTCGCTGCGGCCGTCCGCAGATCGATGATTTTCTGGCCGGCCATCGACCCGGTCACGTCGAGCATCATCGCGACTTCGACCTGCTTGTCCGAATAGAGCGCCGTCGTCGATGCGGGGACGCGTTGCATGCCACTCGTGCCGAAAAGCGGGAAATAGTAGTTGACATTGACATGGACGTCCGCCTGGACCGTGTTGGCGGTTCGGTCGACGGTCAATTTGTCGAGGACGATCTGGTCGTCCTGCAGGATACCCGCCGTGCTGTTGGCATCGAGAAAGGCCTGCACCGATTTGCTGGCGTCGGCCTCGCTGATGACGCCGGTTGTCAGGTCGCGGGCCGTCGAGGTGACCGCTGCATCGACGACGCCCTGCAAGCTCGACTTTACATTGTAGAGTTGGGACATGTTGACGGCAAAGCCGACACTCAGTGCCAGCACTGAGCCGATTATCCCAAACAGCACCGCGAAATTTCCGCTGCGATCCCCGGCAAAGTCGCCGATCGCTTGAACAAGCCTCCCGAAACGCCGCATTCCTACCGCCTCCATTCGCTACAGCCTGCAGCTGTCCGAACGCGCATTGCAGGAATCCGGCCGGATAGCGCCGCCAGGCGAGGGAAGGTAGGCGGCTACCTCTCAGGCCATTGTTTCCAAACGGTTTCGAGCGGTGACAAGGTAAACAGCTGGTAAACGAAAGCCGCGTCGGCGCGGCTTTGTTCACAAAGCGCTTACCAAGATTCGGGCTCGCAATTCGAGACGGCTGGACTGCGTCCCAATCCGGTACAGACGAGATGTATCGAACAGGATCAGTGCTACCGCGGTGGCGGCAGGTGGAAATCCGGACTTCGAATGTGTCCGAAGATCAGGCCAGCATCCGTGCGCTGACGGTCTTGTCGACGCCACGATAAGGCGGCTTGAACAGATTGCCTTCCTGCTCGTGCGTCCAGACCTTGAACAGGCTGAGCCGATGCGGGCCGAAACTGTGGAGCAGCGGCACGTCGGTGGCGTCGCGGCCGCGCGCGATGACGACGCGGCCGATCCTCGGCACATTGTGGCGAGGATCGAAAGTGTACCATCTGCCGTCGAGGAACACTTCCACCCACGCCGAGAAATCCATCGGCGCCGGATCGGCGGGCACGCCGATATCGCCGAGATAGCCGTTGACGTAGCGGGCGGGGATATTCATGCAGCGGCAGAGCGTGATCGCCAGATGGGCAAAGTCGCGGCAGACGCCGACGCGCTCCTCATGCGCTTGCGCCGCCGTGCGGGTCGAGCGCGCATAGCCGTAGCCGAAGGACAGCCGGTTATGGACATAGTCGACGATCGCCTGCACCCGCGCCCAGCCGGGCGGAAGCTGGCCGAAAAGTTGCCAGGCCAGGTCGCCGAGATGGTCGGTCTCGCAGTAACGGCTGCCGAGCAGATAGCCGAGCACATCGTCCGGCAATTCGGCGACCGGGACTTCCCTGGCCAGCGTGTTGACCTCGTCCGGCTCGCCGCTGTCCTCGACCACCGCGTCATAGAGGATGCGAAAGCTTCCGGCTGGCGCCGTGAAGCGGCGGCAGCTATTGCCGAAAAGATCGTGGTAGACCCTGGTCGGGACCGACGGCGACGTCAGTACGCGCGTCTGCCGCTTGATATCGGCCTGGCGATCCCGATGGATCTCGAGCAGCGAAACAATCGGCGTGGCTGCAGCGCATTCAATGGCAATTTCATAGCCGAGCCTGATCAGCATCGCCGTCCCCCTACGATCGTCATGGAAGATAGTGCTGGTCAACGCAGGAGAGTGTGCGGCGGTTCCTTGCGAACGTCGAAAACGACGCCTCGCGGCTTCCCATACGGACGCGGCAACGTTACGCTCGATCGACACGCGACTTCGAAATAATCCCTCCAAGATGACCCCGGGAAAACCGATGTTTGCAGGCAGAAAATTCGCCGCCTTCCTGTTCGATATGGACGGCACGATTCTCAATTCGATTGCCGCGGCGGAAAGGGTCTGGGCAGCTTGGGCGCATCGGCAAGGTCTTGACGTCGCCGCATTCCTGCCGACCATCCACGGCGTGCGGGCGATCGAGACCATCGGCCGGCTGGCGCTCCCGGGCGTCGATCCTGCGCGTGAAGCCGAATCGCTTTTGCAGGCCGAGGCGGCCGATGTCGAGGGCATTCGCCCGATTGCCGGCGCCGCGGCCTTCCTGGCGTCGCTGCCGCCCGGAAGCTGGGCGATCGCCACTTCGGCACCGCGCGAGCTGGCCCTGCTGCGCCTGCAGGCCGCCGGTATTCCGGCTCCCGCCGTGATCGTTGCGGCGGAGGACGTATCGCGCGGCAAGCCGGCGCCCGACTGCTTCCGGCTGGCGGCCGAGCGGCTCGGCGTCGATGTGCGCGACTGCCTCGTCTTCGAGGACGCACCGGCCGGCATAGCGGCAGCCGAAGCCGCGGGCGCTGCGGTCGTGGTGATCAGCGCCACGCACCGGCATACGTTGGAGACGCCGCATGCCGCCATCACCGGCTATGACGCGATCGGCATCGCCGTCGATGCCAGCGGCTGGATAGCCATCGAAGCGGAACGGACCGCACAGCCTGCGTAGTTTGGCACCCTGCCTGGGCTAAAAGTCGCTGGTCAGGCCCTTGACCTCCCAGTCGCCGTAGCGGCCGGGCTCCTTGCCGCCGCGCCCGCCGATCTCCCTCGGCAGCGTGGCTTCCTGCTCGCGATATTTGTCCCGCCGGGCCTCGGCCTCGGCCAAGGCGCGCCTGGCTGCCGGGGTCAGCAGCTTTTGCGGCGAGCCGTTAGCATGCGTTTGGCTGGTTTTGTCGATCATGCGATCTTCCGCTAGATTGAAACAGGCCCCGATTGAAACGGGAACCGCTGTTTCCCATCATATAGCGATGGGCCCACAAGGATCGACCCCTTTGTTGGGCCAGAACGGAGCAGACGATGAACACCCTTCGCACCGCCATGCTATTGGCCGCAATGACGGCCCTGTTCATGGGTGTCGGCTATCTGGTCGGCGGATCCGGCGGCATGATAATTGCCTTGCTGATCGCCGCCGGCACCAATTTGTTCAGCTATTGGAACGCCGACAAGATGGTGCTGTCGATGCACCGTGCGATCGAGGTCGACGAACGCAACGCGCCTGAATATTACGCCATCGTGAAGGGTCTGGCGCAACGCGCCGGCCTGCCGATGCCAAGAACCTATCTCATCGACAATCCGCAGCCCAATGCCTTCGCCACCGGCCGCAATCCGCAAAATGCCGCTGTCGCCGCCAGCACCGGCCTGCTCGAGCGGCTGTCGCATGAAGAAGTCGCGGCGGTGATGGCGCACGAGCTCGCTCATGTGCAGCACCGCGATACGCTGACCATGACGATCGTCGCCACCTTCGCGGGCGCAATTTCGATGCTCGGCAATTTCGCCTTCTTTTTCGGCGGCAACCGCGAAAACAACAATTCCTTTGGCATCGTCGGCGTGCTGGTGGCGATGATCGTCGCGCCGCTGGCCGCCATGATCGTGCAGATGGCGGTGAGCCGCACCCGCGAATACGAGGCCGACCGGCGCGGTGCCGAAATCTGTGGACACCCGCTGTGGCTCGCCTCGGCACTTGACAAGATCGCGCGGGGCGCCGAACGCATCCGCAACCCCGATGCCGAGCGCAATCCGGCAACCGCCCATCTCTTCATCATCAATCCTCTTTCCGGCGAGCGCATGGACAGTTTGTTTTCCACTCACCCGAGCACAGAAAACCGCATTGCCGCATTGCAGAGGATGGCGAGCGAGATGGCCGGCGCACCCGAAGCGGCCGAGGCACCAAGGCCGGCGCCGGAAGGGACCGGGCAGCAGCCGTCGGGCCCGTGGGACAGGGCCGCGCGGCCCGAGAGGCCGGCTGAGCCGGCCAAGCCGAGGCCCAATCCCTGGGGACGCAATCCGACCGGACCCAAGGGTCCTTGGTCGTGAGCGGAGCCATGGACAGCAATTGCGAGATCTCGCTGGCGGAAATCCGCGATCTCTGTGCGAGGCACTGGAACCCCATCGGCATACCGATGGCGAACCTGGCACCATCGAGCGAGCCGCGATTCCGCCGCCCGCTGCCTGCCGACGAATATGATACCTATCTTCTCCATGTCATCCGACTTGTCGGCGATGGTGCATCTCCGAGCCAAGTCGCGGATTACCTCAGCACTGTGGAGAACGAGTACATCCAACTGACTTCTCCCCGAGGAAGCAAAGACGATTTTGTCAGCGCCGTCTTTGGACTGGCCAAACGAACATCGACACTGTGAAGCCGCTTCCAAGCCAAGTTTCAGAGGTTGTCGGCCTCCCCGCGCGCAAGGCAGCCGCGCGCCTGCTTACCGCCGTCATTGACGCGAAAACGCCGCTCGATGGGCTGACCGACCACGAGAACGGCCATCCGCAATACAAGGCGCTCGACCTGCGCGACCGCGCCCTGGTGCGCGCCATTCTGGTCACCGCCCTGCGCTACCGCATGACCATATCAGGCCTTTTGGCCCGCCGCCTGGAAAAGCCGCTGCCGCCCAATGCCACGGCGCTTTCGCATATCTTGCATGTGGCGGCAGCGCAGATCCTGTTCCTCGATGTTCCCGACAGCGCTGCCGTCGACCTCGCCGTCACGCACGCCAAGTCCGATCCGCGGACGGCGCGCTTTTCCGGCCTCGTCAACGGCGTGCTGCGCACGCTGGCGCGGGCCAAGCAGGACGAGCTCGCGGCCGCACTTGCCGCAACCGACGAGGCGCCAAAATGGTTTTCCGACCGTTTGAAAATGGTCTACGGCCTCGACAAAGCCAGGCAGATACAGCTCGCCCATCGCCATGAGGCGCCGGTCGATTTCTCGGTCAAGTCGGACCCGGCGCTGTGGGCCGAACGGCTCGGCGGCTTTGTCTTGCCGACCGGCACGGTGCGGGTGGAAAAGCTCAGCGCTTCCGTGACCGAACTGCCCGGTTTCGCGGAAGGCGCCTGGTGGGTTCAGGACGCGGCGGCCAGCCTGCCGGCCCGGCTGTTCGGCGACATCAATGGTTTGCGAATCGCCGACCTCTGTGCCGCGCCGGGCGGCAAGACCGCCCAGCTGATCCTCGCCGGCGCCCATGTCACCGCGCTCGACATGTCCAAAACGCGGCTGGCACGGTTGACGCAGAACCTTGAACGGCTCGGTCTGGCCGCCGAGATCGTCCAGGCCGATCTGCTCAAATACGAGCCGAAAGACCGCTTCGACGCCGTCCTCCTCGACGCACCTTGCTCTTCGACCGGCACGGTGCGGCGGCATCCCGACGTCCCCTGGACGAAGACGGCGGCCGACGTCGAAAAACTGGCCGACCTGCAACGCCGGCTGCTTGCCCGCGCCGTCACCCTGGTCAAGCCTGGCGGTCGCATCGTCTTTTCCAACTGTTCGCTCGATCCGCTGGAAGGCGAAGAGCTCCATCGCGACTTTCTCGCCGGCAATGCGGAGATTGTCGATGACCCACTTCGGCCGGGTGAGATCGCCGGCATCGACCCGTTCCTGACGCCGCAAGGCACGTTGCGCACCACGCCTGCCGATCTGGAGTTAGGCTCGCCGGGCCGCTCCGGGCTGGACGGCTTCTTTGCCGCCCGCATGCGCAGAGCCGGCTAAGGGCCGATCTTGAAGCGCCGTCCGGCTTCTTGGGGCGAGGAGGCATGGAAAACCGGCTGAACGGCCCCACTGCCGCGGAATTCGCCTTCGCACAAGTTCTTGAATCATATAAACTTGTGCTTGGGTGAGGACGATCAGGAGGGGTTTTGGCAATCGCTGCCGGTAACACGACGCGTCTGTGGACGCTTGTCGCGAGGGAGTTCTGGCGCAAGACGCGCCGGCGCTTGCGCGCCGGGCCACTCTATCGCTGGCGTTACTCCGGCCGCACGCCGGAGCGCGTCCTGATTGCCCCGCCGGACCTGCGCCTCGCCGATCCTCAGATCGCGCTCGAGATCTATTACGGCCGCTATCCGCTTTCGGGGCATCTGGTCGAGACCGGTGGCAAATCGCCCTTCCAGATCGACGTGCCCAATCCCGGCTGGCAAAAAACGCTGCATGGCTTTCGCTGGCTGCGCCATATGCGTGCCGCGGGTACCGAGCTCGCCGCCGCCAACGCGCGGGCGTTGGTTTCCGACTGGATTGCAATCCATGGCAGCTATATTTCCGGCGTCGCCTGGGAGCCGGGCACGACGGCCAAGCGTGTCATTGCCTGGCTGCAGCATTCCTCGATCGTGTTGCAGGGCGCCGAATTTCCGTTCTACCGCGGGTTCCTGAAGTCGCTCGCCGTCCAGATCCGCTATCTGCGCGCCATGGTGCGCGAGATGCCGGATGGCAAGGACAGGCTGCGCGCGCGCATTGCGCTGGCCTTTGCCGCTTTGTCGCTGCCGGCGCCGGCCTCGGCGCTGCGCGGTGCCACACGCAATCTCGCCGAGGAGCTCGACCGCCAGATCCTGCCTGACGGCGGCCATATCTCGCGCAATCCGATGACCGTGCTTGAAATCCTCGCCGACCTTCTGCCGTTGCGCCAGACCTACGCCAATCAGGCCGAGACGCCGCCGGCCGCCCTGATCGGCGCCATCGACCGGATGCTGCCGGCACTGCGCTTCTTTCGCCATCAGGATGGCAGCCTTGCCCGCTTCAACGGCATGGGCGCCACTATTCACGACCGTATCGCCAGCATCCTGCATCACGACGACACCGCCGGCGCACCGTTGCTGCACGCGCCGCATTCGGGTTACGAGCGCCTGTCGATGGGCGGTGCCACTGTGATCGCCGATACCGGCCCGCCGCCGCCCGTCGACGTGTCCAATGCCGCTCACGCCGGATGCCTCGCCTTCGAATTGTCGTCGGGCCGCCAGCACTATATCGTCAACGCCGGAATAGACACTTACGGCGCCGCCGAGTTCCGGCCGCTTGCCCGCGCCACCGCCGCCCACTCGACCGCCACCATCAACGACACCTCATCGGCGCGCTTCAACCATTCCTTGCGCGTCAACGACCTGCTCGGCACGCCTTTGATCGGCGGGCCGCAACATGTGCCTTGCAAGCGTACCGACCAGAAGGGCAGCCAGGGCTTCATCGCCCGCCATGACGGCTATGTGGCGCGCTTCGGCTTTCTGCATGAGCGCGAGCTGAAATTATCGACCGAAGGCAATGTGCTTGCCGGCAGGGACCGCTTCCTGCGCCCGGGCGGCGCTTCTATCCGCAACAATGGCCGTGATTTCGTCACGGTGCGTTTCCATGTCCATCCCGATATTAACCTGCTCCAGGATGAGCATGACCGTCTGGTGCTGGCCGCCGACCATGCCGACACTTGGGTGTTTACCTCTACCGAAGTGGCGCCCGAGGTCGAGGAATCGATCTATTTCGCCGGACTCGGCGGCCCACGCCGCAGCCGCCAGATCGTGCTTGCCTTCAAGGCCTCGGAAATTTCCGAGGTCCACTGGCAATTGACGCGCACCATCATCGCCGGCCGTCCGGAAAAAGCTGAAGCCGGTGGCAACGGCAGACACTGATCAAGCCTTGCGGCTTGATTTCCGGGCCTCATATGCTACGGCCCGCGGACGCTCTCCAACCAGAACTGGAAAGGCCGCCAGCCCATGGCCGTCGCCGCCAAGAACATTCCCGCGCCCGACCTTGTTCCCATCCGTCGCGCGCTGCTCTCCGTCTTCGACAAGACCGGCCTGATCGATTTCGCCAGGGCGCTGGCTTCGGCCGGCGTCGAGCTGGTTTCGACCGGCGGCACCGCAAGGGCCCTTGCCGAGGCAGGCATGGCGGTGCGCGACGTGTCCGAGCTCACCGGCTTTCCCGAGATCATGGACGGCCGCGTCAAGACGCTGCACCCGTCGGTGCACGGCGCACTACTTGGCGTGCGCGACGATCCCGAGCACGCCGCGGCGATGCGCGACCATGGCATCGAGCCGATCGATCTCGTCATTTCCAATCTTTATCCGTTCGAAGAGGTGCGTCGCTCCGGCGCCGACTACGCGGCGATCGTCGAGAACATCGACATCGGCGGCCCGGCGATGATCCGTGCCTCGGCCAAGAACCACGCCTATGTCGGCATCGTCACCGACCCCGATGACTATGCCTCGGTGCTCAACGCGCTGGAGATGAATTTCGGGTCGTTGTCGCTGGATTTCCGCAAGAAGCTGGCAGCCAAGGCCTTTGCCCGCACCGCCACCTACGATGCGGCGATCTCGGGATGGTTTGCCGAGGCGCTTGAGATCGAGCATCCGACATGGCGCGCCTTCGGCGGCAAGCTGCAATCGGTGATGCGCTACGGCGAAAACCCGCATCAGGGCGCCGGCTTCTATGTCAATGGCGACAGGCGGCCGGGCGTCGCCACGGCGCGCCAGCTTCAGGGCAAGCAGCTTTCCTACAACAACATCAACGATACCGACGCTGCCTTCGAGCTGGTCGGCGAATTCGATCCGGCCCGCTCCGCAGCAGTTGCCATCATCAAGCACGCCAACCCGTGCGGCGTCGCCGAGGACGCTTCGCTGCAGGCGGCTTATGCCAAGGCGCTGGCCTGCGACCCGGTCTCGGCCTTCGGCGGAATCGTCGCCATGAACCGCATCCTCGATGCCGGAACCGCCGAAGAGATCGTCAAAACCTTTACCGAAGTGATCATCGCACCGGAGGCGTCCGAAGAAGCAGTCCGCATCATTGCCGCCAAGAAGAATCTACGCCTGCTGGTCACCGGCGGCCTGCCCGACCCGCGCGCCGCGGGCCTCGGCTTGAAATCGGTTGCTGGCGGCTTGCTGGTCCAGGGCCGCGACAATGGGGTGGTAGATGACCTCGACCTGAAAGTGGTGACCAGGCGCGCTCCGACGCCGGCCGAATTGGCCGATCTGAAATTCGCCTTTCGCGTAGCAAAGCACGTCAAGTCGAACGCCATCGTCTATGCCAGGGACGGCGCCACGGTCGGCATCGGCGCCGGCCAGATGAGCCGGGTCGATTCCTCGCGCATCGCCGCGCGCAAGGCGCTCGACGCCGCCGAGGCTGCCGGTCTGACGGAGCCTTTGACCAAGGGATCGGTCGTCGCCTCGGATGCCTTCTTCCCGTTCGCGGATGGGCTTTTGTCGGCAATCGAAGCCGGCGCTACCGCCGTCATCCAGCCCGGCGGCTCGATGCGCGACGACGATGTCATCGCCGCCGCCGACGCTCACGGCATTGCCATGGTCTTCACCGGAGTGAGGCACTTCCGGCATTGAACTCCCTCCCTTCCCCTTGCTATCGGATTCACACATTTTGCAGATTGAGTTTGGTTCCGTACTTGATGGCGTGGAATTCGGCGAGGCCGATGCGCATGACCTT